>NZ_JAIQLH010000023.1 GCF_020037025.1 Streptomyces huiliensis
GCTGCGCGGCGCGATCGGCCGCCCCGGCGCCGGCGTGTGCCCCGTCCGCGGCCACAGCAACGTCCAGGGCGACCGCACCATGGGCATCTTCGAACGCCCCGCCCCCGCCTTCCTGGACGCCCTGGAGAAGGAGTTCGGCTTCGCCCCGCCGCGCGAGCACGGCCTCGACGTGGTCCGCGCGATCCGGGCGCTCCGCGACGGCCAGGCCAAGGTCTTCCTCGCCATGGGCGGCAACTTCGTCTCCGCCACCCCCGACACCGACGTCACGGAAGCGGCCGTCCGCCGCGCCCGCCTCACGGTCCACGTCTCCACCAAGCTCAACCGCTCGCACGTGATCACCGGGGCGCGGGCCCTGATCCTGCCCACCCTCGGCCGCACCGAACGCGACCGGCAGCGCGGCGGCGACCAGTTCGTCACCGTCGAGGACTCCATGGGCATGGTCCACGCCTCCCGCGGCCGCCTCGACCCCGCGAGCCCGCACCTGCTCTCCGAGCCCGCCATCGTCTGCCGCCTGGCCCGCGCCGTCCTCGGCACCGCCTCCGCCACCCCCTGGGAGCGCTTCGAGGAGGACTACGGCGCCATCCGCGACCGCATCGCCCGCGTGATCCCCGGGTTCGAGGACTTCAACGCCCGCGTCGCCCGCCCCGGCGGCTTCACCCTGCCCCACGCGCCCCGCGACTCCCGCACCTTCCCCACCACCACGGGGAAGGCCAACTTCACCGCGGCGCCCGTCGAGTTCCCGCAGGTCCCGGAAGGCCGGCTGCTCCTCCAGACCATCCGCTCCCACGACCAGTACAACACCACCATCTACGGCCTCGACGACCGCTACCGCGGCATCAAGAACGGCCGCCGCGTCGTCCTCCTCCACCCCGACGACGCCCGCGAGCACGGGCTCGCCGACGGCGCGTACACCGACCTCGTCGGCGAGTGGACGGACGGCACCGAACGGCGCGCCCCCGGCTTCCGCGTCGTCCACTACCCGACGGCACGCGGCTGCGCCGCCGCGTACTACCCCGAGACCAACGTCCTGGTCCCGCTCGACCACACGGCGGACCAGAGCAACACCCCCGCCAGCAAGTCCGTCGTCATCCGGCTCGAACCCACCGAGCGCCCCGTGAGCACCACCTGATAACAAACGTCTACACGTCTACTACACGTCTACGCGTCACTTCAGGCACCACGCGCACCTGAAGTCGACGCGCACCTCACGTACGCCACGAGCACCAGGGGAGCCGAGAAGCATGGGCGAACAGAGCCGGACCGTCTTTCCGCAGGAGATCCTCGATGCCTGGGCCGGCACCGGCCTGGACCTGCCCGCCCTCTTCTCGGCGGGACACCTCGGCAACCGCCTGGGCCTCCGCGTCGTCGAGGCGTCCCCCGACCGCGTCGTCGGCACCATGCCGGTCGAGGGCAACACCCAGCCGTACGGGCTGCTGCACGGCGGCGCCTCCGCCGCACTCGCCGAGACGCTCGGCTCCGTCGGCGCCATGCTGCACGGCGGCCCCACGCGCATCGCCGTGGGCGTCGACCTCAACTGCACCCACCACCGCGGCGCCCGCTCCGGCCTCGTCACCGGTATCGCGACCCCCGTGCACCGCGGGCGCACCAGCGCCACATACGAAATCGCCGTCACCGACGAGCAGGGCAAGCGCGTCTGCTCCGCCCGCCTCACCTGCGTGATCCGCGACAATCCGCAGGCATCCGCCTGACAACTCCCGGTCCGCGGCGGACCGTTCCGCCCGCCGCGGCCACCCGGGGCGCCACCGGGCGACCGATCCGGACCCGCCTTTGCGGAATGTGATCGCCGTCATAACAAGAGAGTCACATCCTGGACGGAACCTCTGCCCCGGCCTGCCGCCCAGCCCTTACAGTCACGGCCATCCGCCACCCCGCCGGGCGGTTCGCACCCGTTCCCTCCTCCGTCCTTGCCCGGCGAGCGACACGGCACCCGCACCACAGCGAAGCCGCCGCGCCAGGGAAAGGACCCACCGTGCGACACCGTCCCTTGCTCCTGCTCACCACCGCACTCACCGCCGGGGCCCTCACCCTGAGCGCCTGCGGATCCCGCGACGACGACAAAGGGGGCGACAACGGCGACACGGGAGGCAAGAAGACCACCGTGGTGATCGGCCTCGACGCCCCCCTCACCGGCGACCTCTCCGCCCTGGGCCAGGGCATCAAGAACTCCGCCCACCTCGCCGTCACCAACGCCAACAAGAGCAACGAAGTCCCCGGCGTCACCTTCGAACTGTCCGCGCTGGACGACCAGGCCCAGCCCACCTCAGGGCAGCAGAACGCCACCAAACTCGCCGGCGACAAGAAGGTCGTCGGCATCGTCGGCCCGCTGAACTCCAGCGTCGCCCAGTCCATGCAGCAGGTCGCCCAGTCCAACACCGTGGCCCTCATCTCCCCGGCCAACACCACCCCCGACCTCACCCAGGGCAAGGACTGGAAACAGGACCGGCGCAAACGGCAGTTCAGCACCTACTTCCGCACCGCCACCACCGACGAGGTCCAGGGCGCCTTCGGCGGGAAATACGCCCACGACCAGATCAAGGCCAAGACCGCCTACGTCATCGACGACCAGAAGACCTACGGCGTCGGCCTCGCGGCCGCCTTCTCCACCCAGTTCACCTCACTCGGCGGAAAGATCGCCGGCACCGAGCACGTCAACCCCGAGGACCGCGACTTCAAGGCCATCGTCTCCAAGGCCAAGAGCTCGGGCGCCGACCTCGTCTTCTACGGCGGCGAATACCCGGCCGCCGCACCCCTCAGCCAGCAGCTCAAGGAGAGCGGGGTCAAGGCCCCCCTCATGGGCGGCGACGGCATGTACAGCGCCGACTACATCAAACTCAACAAGAAATCCGCCGGCGACTACGCCACCTCCGTCGGCAAACCCGTCGAACAGCTCGACTCCGCCAAGAAGTTCATCGACGACTACAAAGCCGCGGGCTACAAGGACCGCTACGAGGCGTACGGCGGCTCCACCTACGACGCCACCTGGGCCATCATCCAGGCCGTCAAGGCCATCGTCGCCGACAACGGCGGCAAACTGCCGGACGGCGCCCGCGCCAAGGTCGTCGAGGCCCTCAACAAGGTCAAGTTCGACGGCGTCACCGGAACCGTCTCCTTCGACAAGTACGGCGACACCACCAACACCATGATCACCGCCTACCAGGTCGACGGAAACGTCTGGAAGGCCCGCCACAGCGCCGAGTTCAAGCGCTGACCCACCGGGGGCCCGACCACTCCCGCCGAAACGATTCCCTCGGCGCTCCCCACGCCCCTGCCGTGCGCCCACCCCGCCGGCGCGGACCCACCCGTGCCGGCCGCCCGCACCCTTCCCACCCCACGGAGGCCCGGCGGTGCACGAACTGCCGCAACAGCTGGCCAACGGACTCATCCTCGGCGCGATGTACGGCCTCATCGCGATCGGCTACACGATGGTCTACGGCATCGTCCAGCTCATCAACTTCGCCCACGGCGAGATCTTCATGGTCGGCGGCTTCGGCGCCCTCACCGTCCACCTCGCCCTCCCCGACGGCACCGCGCTGCTCCTGGCCCTCCCCCTCATGATCCTCGGCGGCATCGCCGCCGCCGTCGCCATCGCCGTGGCCGCCGAACGCTTCGCCTACCGGCCGCTGCGCGGCGCCCCGCGCCTCGCCCCGCTCATCACCGCCATCGGCCTCTCCATCGCCCTCCAGCAGGCCGTCTGGAAGTGGTACCCCGACGCCAAGAAGGCCCGGGTGTTCCCCCAGTTCAAGGGCGAGTCCCTCAAGATCCTCGGCGCCACGGTCCAGCGCGGCGAGGTCTTCCTGCTGATCGCCGCCCCGCTGTGCATGCTCGCCCTCGGCCTCTTCGTCGCCAGGACCCGCACCGGCCGCGGCATGCAGGCCACCGCCCAGGACCCCGACACCGCCAAGCTCATGGGCATCAACACCGACCGCATCATCGTCATCGCCTTCGCCATCGGCGCCACCTTCGCCGCCGTCGCCGCCGTCGCCGCCGTCGCCGCCGTCGCCGCCGTCGCCCACGGCCTCAAATACGGACAGGTGGACTTCCGCATGGGCTTCATCACCGGCCTCAAGGCCTTCACCGCGGCCGTCCTCGGCGGCATCGGCAACATCTACGGCGCCATGCTGGGCGGCGTCGTCCTCGGCGTCGCGGAAGCCCTCGCCACCGGCTACATCGAGGAGATCCCCGGCATGTCCCAGTTCGGCGGCGGCAGTTGGAAGGACGTCTGGGCCTTCGTCCTCCTCATCCTCGTCCTGCTGCTCAGGCCCCAGGGCCTGCTCGGCGAACGCGTCGCGGATCGGGCGTGATGACCGTGCGCCTCCCCCGCCGCCACACCGCCGGAGGACGACCGTCCGCCGCGGCCTCCGCGGCCTCCGCCGCGCCCTCGGTGCCCGCCACGATCCCGCTGCCTCCGGCGACCGCCCGCCTGCTGACCGGCGCGGGAGCCCTCCTCGCGATCGTCTCCACCTTCCTCGCCTGGACCTGGACCACCTCATTCCCCGGCAACCTCACCGTCACCGGATATCCCGGCGGGCTCCAGAACATCACCCTCGTGGGTGCCGCGTTGACGCTGCTGCACGTCCTGGCCGGCTACGGCGTCCGCGGACTCCGCTGGCTGGCCCCCTCCGGCACCACGGCTCCCACCGTCCTCCTGGCCCTCGGCACCTTCGCCGCCACCTGGTACACGCTCGGCGCCATCACCACCGACCTCGGCGGCCTCGTCAACCTCGAACCCGGCGGCTTCCTCGCCGGCGGCGCCACGCTCGCCGCCGTCCTCGGCGCGCTCGGCCTGCCCCCGGCGCGGCCGTACCCGGATCGCTCGGATCACTTCGACCACTTCGAACACACGGAGCCCCCGGAACGTCCGGCACGCTCAGACCGTGCTGGGCAGGCCGAGCACGCCGGGCAGGGCGGGCACGCCGAGCACGCTAACGCCTCGGACCACGCGCACGTCTCCAACCACCCGGAAGTTCCGGCCGACCCGCGCCTCTCCCCTGGCCCGATCCCCTCACACGCCCCGACCACCCCGACCGCCCCGACCGCTCCGGGCACTCCGGGCACTCCGGGCACTCCGGGCACTCCGGGCACTCCGGGCACTCCGGGCACTCCGGGCCACCCAAACGCCCTGGGCAACCCAACCATCCCAGGCGCCCCGAAAAACACCGCCCCCGCCAACCCCTGGCACCGCTTCCGCCACAGCCTCACCCCCGGCCGCACCCCCGCCCCCATCCCACTCCCCGCCTGGGCCGACATCCTCCTCATCGCCGCCGCCTTCGCCCTCGGACTCGGCCTCTTCACCTACGGCATAGAAGCCGAGTACGGCGAACTCTTCGTCGGCTACCTCCTGCTCACCTGCACCGGACTCGCCGCCGTCGGCCGCTCCGGCCTCACCGACCGCCTCAGCACCCTCACGGCCCGGCACCACACCATCACCCTCACCGCCGCCTTCATCGCCGCCGCGGCGTTCCCCCTCACCCTCACCAGCGACGCCTACACCAACCTGGCCACCAGCATCCTCATCTTCGCCACCGTCGCCCTGGGCCTCAACGTCGTCGTCGGCCTCGCCGGCCTCCTCGACCTCGGTTACGTCGCCTTCCTCGGCGTCGGTGCCTACACCGCGGCCCTCGTCTCCGGCTCTCCCGAATCCGCCGCCGGCGTCCACTTCCCGTTCTGGGCCGCCATCCTCACCGGCATCGGCACCTCCCTCGTCTTCGGCGTCCTCATCGGCGCCCCCACCCTCCGCCTCCGCGGCGACTACCTCGCCATCGTCACCCTCGGCTTCGGCGAGATCTTCCGCATCACCATGCTCAACCTCAACGGGAAGACCGGGCCCGACATCACCAACGGCGCCATGGGTATCCCCAACGTCCCCGACCTCGCCATCGGCGGCTTCGACTTCGGCGACACCCACGACCTCCTCGGCACCCCCATCGGCCGCTTCGGCAACTACTACCTCCTCATGCTCCTCGCCACCATCGCCGTCGTCCTCGTCTTCCGCCGCGCCGCCGCCTCCCGCATCGGCCGCGCCTGGATCGCCATCCGCGAGGACGAGACCGCCGCCACCGCCATGGGGATCAACGCCTTCCGCCTCAAACTCCTCGCCTTCGCACTCGGCGCCGCGCTCGCCGGCCTCGCCGGCACCGTCCAGGCCCACGTCATCACCACCGCCACCCCCGACCAGTACCAGTTCGCCGGCACCGTCCCACCCAACTCCGCCTTCCTCCTCGCGGCCGTCATCCTCGGCGGCATGGGCACCATCACCGGCCCGATCGTCGGCGCCGCCCTCCTCTACCTCATCCCGAACAAGATGGACTTCATGCAGGACTACCAACTCCTGCTCTTCGGAGTCGCCCTCATCCTCCTGATGCGCTTCCGCCCCGAGGGCCTCGTCGCCGACCGCCGCAAGCGGCTCGAATTCCACGACGACGCCGACACCACCGCGAACGTCTCCGCCACCGATTCCACCGGTGCCACACCCCTCACCCGAGCGGAGGCGTGACCACCATGGCCCCCGACGCCACCACTGCCCCCACCGGCCCCGCCGACCCCGCCGCCGCACCCGTTCTCACCGCCACCGGCGTCACCATGCGCTTCGGCGGCCTCACCGCCGTACGCTCCGTCGACCTCACCGTGCACGACCGACAGATCGTCGGACTCATCGGCCCCAACGGCGCCGGAAAAACCACCTTCTTCAACTGCCTCACGGGCCTCTACGTCCCGACCGAAGGCACCGTCGTCTACCGCGACACCGTCCTCCCCGCCAAACCCCACCTCGTCACCCAGGCGGGCATCGCCCGCACCTTCCAGAACATCCGCCTCTTCCCGAGCATGACCGTCCTGGAGAACGTCCTCGTCGGCCGCCACACCCGCACCCACGAAGGCCTCTTCTCCGCCCTCCTCCGCAGCCCCGGCTTCCACCGCGCCGAACGCGCCTCCCACCAACGCGCCCGCGAACTCCTGGACTTCACCGGCCTCGCCGACAAGGCCGACCACCTCGCCCGCAACCTCCCCTACGGCGAACAACGCAGGCTCGAGATCGCCCGCGCCCTCGCCAGCGACCCCGGCCTGCTCCTCCTCGACGAGCCCACCGCCGGCATGAACCCCCAGGAGACCCGCGCCGCCGAACACCTCGTCCTCGCCATCCGCGACCAGGGCATCGCCGTCCTCGTCATCGAGCACGACATGCGCTTCATCTTCAACCTCTGCGACCACGTCGCCGTCCTCGTCCAGGGCCGGAAACTCGTCGAAGGCACCCCCAGGACCGTCCAGAGCGACGAACGCGTCATCGCCGCCTACCTCGGCACCCCCTTCGAAGGCGAGCCGGGACAGGACGAGGCCGCCGAGGTCGAGGCCGCGGAAGCGGCCCGGGCGGCGGAAACGGCGGCCGCCGCGGCGGCCATGGCGGCCCGGGCACAAGCGGAGGCCAGGGAGCGGGCACCGGGCCCGGACGAACCGACCCGCACTCACCCCGAGGAGAACGACCCCCGATGACGGCCCTCCTCGAAGTCCGCGGCCTCCGCGTCGCCTACGGCAAGATCGAAGCCGTCAAAGGCATCTCCTTCACCGTCAACGCCGGAGAGATCGTCACCCTCATCGGCACCAACGGCGCCGGAAAAACCACCACGCTCCGCACCCTCTCCGGCCTCCTCCACCCCCTGGCGGGCAGCATCCGCTTCGACGGAAAACCCCTCACCCGCGTCCCCGCACACCGCATCGTCGCCCTCGGACTCGCCCACTCCCCCGAAGGCCGCCACATCTTCCCCCGCCTCACCATCGCCGAGAACCTCCAGCTCGGCGCCTTCCTCCGCAAGGACACCACCGCCGTCGCCCAGGACGTCGAACGCGCCTACCAGCTCTTCCCGATCCTCGGCGAACGCGCCCGCCAGCCCGCCGGCACCCTCTCCGGCGGCGAACAGCAGATGCTCGCCATGGCCCGCGCCCTGATGTCCCGCCCCAAACTCCTCATGCTCGACGAACCCTCCATGGGCCTCTCGCCGATCATGATGCAGAAGATCATGACCACCATCGCCGAGCTCAAGGCCGACGGCACCACCATCCTGCTCGTCGAACAGAACGCCCAGGCCGCCCTCACCCTCGCCGACCACGGCCACGTCATGGAAACCGGCCGCATCGTCCTCTCCGGCACCGGCCCCGAACTCCTCGGCGACACGTCCGTACGCAAGGCCTACCTCGGCGAGGACTGACCGCGACCGGAAACCCCCGCACAACACGAAGGGCCCGCGTCCATCCCGGACACGGGCCCCACGCACACGACCGGACGACGACCGGCCTCCCCTACGACTGCTCCTTGGCCGCCTTCTTCTCCCGCGCGTCCTCGATGACCGCCTCCGCCACCTGCTGCATCGACATCCGGCGGTCCATCGACGTCTTCTGGATCCACCGGAACGCCGCCGGCTCCGTCAGCCCGTACTGCGTCTGCAGCACGCTCTTGGCCCGGTCCACCAGCTTGCGCGTCTCCAGCCGCTGCGAGAGGTCCGCGACCTCCTTCTCCAGCGCCTTCAGCTCCGTGAACCGCGACACGGCCATCTCGATCGCCGGCACGACGTCGCTCTTGCTGAACGGCTTCACCAGGTACGCCATGGCCCCGGCGTCCCGCGCCCGCTCCACCAGCTCACGCTGCGAGAACGCGGTGAGCATCAGCACGGGCGCGATCGACTCGGCGGCGATCCGCTCGGCCGCGGAGATCCCGTCGAGCACCGGCATCTTCACGTCCAGGATCACCAGATCCGGCCGGTGCTCCCGCGCCAGCGCGACCGCCGTCTCGCCATCGCCCGCCTCGCCCACGACGGAGTAGCCCTCTTCCTCAAGCATCTCCTTGAGGTCGAGGCGGATCAGCGCCTCGTCCTCGGCGATCACGACGCGCGTGGTGTGCGGAGGGGTGTGCTGCGGCTCGTCGTCGACGGGCGGCTGGGGCTCGGCGGCGCTCACGGGTCTCCTCGGTCCGGTACAGGCGGTGCTCCATGAGGGTACCGAGTGCTGTAGTTTTGAGTACCGGAGGGGTATACACTCTCCTTACATTGCAAGGCCCCGGTAGCCCAATTGGCAGCAGGCAATGGATTCAAAACCCATACAGTGTCGGTTCGAATCCGACCCGGGGCACTTTAGCTTCATTTCGAAGGTCACGCCTTGAGTGCCGACGTTGGAGATCTTCACTCCTCACGGTGAACATCGCCGCGAATTCCGACATAGCGACGCCCTTCGCGTCACGCTCGCTCTCATGTACGACCTCGCCACACGTCGACAGGCCCTCGCCCTCGTCGATCAGGGCTTCAGCCTCAACGCGGTCAGCAAGCAAACCGGGATATCCCGATGCGCGATCCGGCATTGGCTCACTCGACTCGAACCCCGGCGATCCAGCCGCTCCCTGTGCTCACTCTGCCGCGCCGATCCCGAGCCACCCGCCGACACCCGCGCCTACGCCTACCTCTTGGGGCTCTACCTCGGCGACGGGTGCGTCAGCAGGCATCCGAACGGCGGTTACACGCTCCGCATCGCCTGCGCGGACGCGTGGCCCGGCCTCATCGACGCCTGCAGAGCGGCGATGGAACGCGTGCGCCCCGAGAACAAGGTCTGCGTCGTCCAGCGACAGGGCTGCGTCGCGGTCGCCAGTTGCAGCAGGCACTGGCCATGCGTCTTTCCCCAGCACGGCCCCGGCAAGAAGCACGAGCGGACCATTGAGTTGGCGCCATGGCAGCAGCGCATCGTCGACACCCACCCCTGGGACTTCCTGCGCGGTCTCGTCCACTCCGACGGCTGCCGGATGACGAACTGGACCACGCGCATCATCGGAGGCAAAAGCAAGCGCTACGAGTATCCCCGCTACTTCTTCACCAACAAGTCCGACGACATCCGGCGGCTGTACTGCGACACCCTCGGCAAGGTCGGCGTCGAGTGGACGATCACCCGTCGCGACGGCGCTCCGTACAACGTCTCCGTCGCCCGCCGCGCGTCCGTCGCCCTCATGGACGCCCACATCGGCCCGAAGTACTGACCCCCGTGACCGGGGGCTACCCCTTCGGCCCGTCGTCCTCTCCGATGTGGTGCACCCGCACGAGGTTGGTCGTTCCGGGGGTGCCGGGCGGGGAGCCGGCCGTGATGATGACCATGTCGCCCTTGCGGCAGCGGCCGATGCGGAGGAGGTATTCGTCGACCTGGCTGACCATTTCGTCGGTCGTCTGGACCATCGGGCCGAGGAAGGTCTCCACGCCCCAGGTGAGGTTGAGTTGGGAGCGGGTGGCGGGTTCGGGGGTGAAGGCGAGGAGGGGGATGGGTGAGCGGTAGCGGGAGAGGCGGCGGACGGTGTCGCCGGACTGGGTGAAGGCGACGAGGAACTTGGCGCCGAGGAAGTCGCCCATCTCGGCGGCGGCGCGGGCGACGGCACCACCCTGGGTGCGGGGCTTGCTGCGCTCGGTGAGCGGGGGCAGCCCCTGGGCGAGGATGTCCTCTTCGGCCGCCTGAAGGATGCGGCTCATGGTGCGGACGGTTTCGATGGGGTATTTGCCGACGCTGGTCTCGCCGGAGAGCATCACGGCGTCGGTGCCGTCGATGACGGCGTTGGCGACGTCGGAGGCCTCGGCGCGGGTGGGGCGGGAGGCGTCGATCATCGAGTCGAGCATCTGGGTGGCGACGATGACGGGTTTGGCATTGCGCTTGGCCAGTTTGATGGCGCGCTTCTGGACGATCGGGACCGTTTCGAGCGGCATTTCGACGCCGAGGTCGCCGCGCGCGACCATGATGCCGTCGAAGGCGGCGATGATGCCGTCGAGGTTCTCCACCGCCTGCGGCTTCTCGATCTTCGCGAGGACGGGGAGCCGGCGGCCCTCCTCGTCCATGACGCGGTGGACGTCGTCGATGTCCCGCGCGCTGCGGACGAAGGAGAGGGCGACGATGTCGGCGCCGGTCGTGATGGCCCAGCGGAGGTCCTCGACGTCCTTCGCGGAGAGGGCGGGGACGGAGACGGCGACGCCGGGGAGGTTGAGGCCCTTATGGTCGGAGATCATGCCGCCCTCAAGGACGACGGTGCGGACGCGCGGTCCGTTGACTTCGGCGACCTCGAGGGTGACGCGGCCGTCGTCGACGAGGATGCGTTCGCCGCGGGTGACGTCGGCGGCGAGGCCGTCGTAGGTGGTGCCGCACTGGTGGCGGTCGCCCGGGACGTCCTCGACGGTGATCGTGAAGGTGTCGCCGCGTTCAAGGAGTACGGGACCTTCGAGGAAGCGGCCGAGGCGGATCTTCGGGCCTTGAAGGTCGGCGAGGACGCCGACGTTGCGGCCGGTCTCCTCGGCGGCTTTCCGCACCCGTTCGTACCGCGCCTCGTGGTCGGCATGGGTGCCATGGCTCAGGTTGAAGCGGGCGACGTCCATGCCGGCTTCGACGAGGGCCTTGATCTGCTCGTACGAGTCGGTCGCGGGCCCCAGGGTGCAGACGATTTTCGCTCGGCGCATGGCACGACCTTATGACCTACCGGCGGGTAGAGAATCGGCTGGACACGGCCGCCCAACGTCCGTTGGGTAAAGCTCCGTTGACAACTAGTGAAACGTGCGCGGGGGCGCTCCGATGAGCGGTGGAGCGCTTCCCGGGCGCCCCCTCGCGCGCCGGGTCACAGGGTGGGCGGGGTCATGGTCAACCGTGCGTTGACGTGGGCGTAGACGCTCTGGCGCTGGGGTTCGAGGTCGAGGGCGGCGGGGGTGGAGCCGGCGTAGCCGGCGCTGCGGAGTATGGCTGGGCGGGCGGGTGGGGTGGCGGGGGTGGGGTGTTCGGCTCCGGTGTCGGCGAGTTCGACGAGGGCGACGAGGCGGGAGCCGAGTGCTTCGGCGTATTCGCGGGCGCGTTGGACGGCGTCGTGGACGGCTTGGCGGCGGGCTTCGCGGTGGGCGGGTGAGTCGGTGCGGAGGGCCCACCAGGGTCCGTCGATGCGGGTGAGTTCGAGGTCGGAGAGGCGGGTGGTGAGTTCGCCGAGGATGGTGAAGTCGCTGAGGGTGGCGGTGAGATGGACGTGGCCGCGGTAGGCGCGGATGCGTTCGTGGCGGCCTTTGTCGTTGAGTTGGGGGGTGATGGTGATGGCGCCGGTTTCGATTTTCTCGACGGCGTCGCCGTGGGTTTTGAGCAGTTCGATGATGTGGTTGTTGCGGCGGGTGAGGTCGTCCAGGGCTTTGTGGCGGTCGGTGCCGCGGGCGCTGATGGTGATTCCGAGGCGGGCGATTTCGGGGTCGACTTCGAGGTGGGCCTCGCCGCGGACGGCGACGCGTGGGGTGTCGGGGGTTCCGTAGGGCAGCGGCTCGGTTGCGGTCATGGGGCTAGCGTCCCAGTCCGTGTTCGTCGGCGGGACTGTCCGGAGTCATCGGATCGCAACCTTGCAAGGGTGTTGCGGCGGGGCCTGTGGGGGCCAGAATCTACGCGCGTTGTACCGGGGGCTGGTGATGTGTTGCGGCCGTCCGGTGTCGTTGTCGGACGCAGCCGGTTCAGGGCCGGGTGCGGTGAGATCGTCAGGTAAAGGGATGGGGAATTCGATGCCGCTCAACCGTAGGCGTTTTCTGGGGCGTACGGCCGCTACGGGGGCGGGTGTGGCCCTGACCGGCGCGGTGGGCGCCGCGCCGGCGGCGGCCGGTGAGCAGTCGCTCGCGGGGGCGCACGGGGGCCACGGGCACGGCAGGACGAAGCGGTACGCGTTCACCGTCATGGGCACCACGGATCTGCACGGGAACGTCTTCAACTGGGACTACTTCACCGACGCGGAGTTCGACGACAAGGCGCACAACGATGTGGGCCTGGCGAAGATATCGACGCTGGTGAAGCAGGTCCGCAAGGCGAAGGGGCGGCGGAACACGCTGCTCATCGACGCGGGTGACACGATCCAGGGGACGCAGCTGGCGTATTACTACGCGCGGGTGGAGCCGATCACCGGCGCCCGCGGCCCGGTGCATCCGATGGCGCTGGCGATGAACGCCATGGAATACGACGCGGCGGCGCTGGGGAACCACGAGTTCAATTACGGCATTCCGGTGCTGCGGAAGTTCGAGCAGCAGTGCCGTTTCCCGCTGCTGGGGGCGAACGCGCTGGACGCGAAGACGATGCGGCCGGCGTTCCGGCCGTATGTCATCAAGCGGATGCGGACGCCGCACGGGCGGGATGTGCGGGTGGCGATTCTGGGTCTGACGAATCCGGGGATCGCGATCTGGGACAAGGCGAACGTGCAGGGGAAGATGGTTTTCCCCGGCCTGGAGGAGCAGGCGGCGAAGTGGGTGCCGCGGCTGCGGTCGATGGGTGCGGACGTCGTGATCGTGGCGGCGCATTCGGGGACGAGCGGTACGTCGTCCTACGGTGACGCGCTGCCGCATGTGGAGAACGCGGCGGCGTTGGTGGCCGAGCGGGTGCCGGGGATCGACGCGATTCTGGTGGGGCACGCGCATGTGGAGGTGCCGGAGTACCGGGTGGTGAACAAGGAGACGGGCCGGCCGGTGGTGCTGTCGGAGCCGTTGAAGTGGGGGCAGCGGCTGACGCTGTTCGACTTCGAGCTGGTGTGGGGCCGGGGTGGCTGGCAGGTCGAGTCGGTGTCGTCGAAGGTGCTGAACTCGAACACGGCCGCCGAGGACTCCATGGTCACCGGTCTGGTGCGGGGGCAGCACCGGAAGGTGGTGGCGTATGTGAACCAGCGGATCGGGACGTCGACGGCGGCGATGAGCGCGGCGGAGGCTCCGTACCGGGACACGCCGATCATCGATTTCATCAATCACGTGCAGGCGGAGACCGTCCGGGCGGCGTTGCAGGGCACGGCGTACGCGTCGTTGCCGGTGCTGTCGCAGGCGTCGTGTTTCTCGCGGACGGCGGCGGTTCCGGCGGGGCAGGTGTCGGTCCGTGAGGTGGCGGGGCTGTATCCGTTCGAGAACACGCTGGAGGCGCGGGTGTTGACCGGCGCGCAGCTGCGGGAGTACCTGGAGTTCTCGGCGCGGTACTACGTGCGGACGCCGGCGGGTGCTCCGGTGGATCCGGCGAAGCTGACGAACGCGGAGAGCATTCCGGATTACAACTACGACGTGGTGAGCGGCCTCTCCTACGAGATCGACATCGCGAAGGCGCCGGGTGCGCGGATCGGGAAGCTGCTGTTCGACGGGAAGCCGCTGGACGATTCCGCGCAGTTCGTGCTGGCGGTGAACAACTACCGGGCGAGTGGTGGCGGGAATTTCCCGCATGTGGCGCGGGCGAAGCAGGTGTGGGCGAATTCGGAGGAGATCCGTAACACGATCATCGGCTGGGTGAAGGCGCGGCAGGTGATCGACGTGGCGAAGTTCGCGTCAGTGGACTGGAAGCTGACGCGGGATGGTGTGCCGCTTTTCTGAGGGTGGTGCGGTGTGGGGCCGTGGCGTGGGCCGCGGCTCCAGGCCGAAGGTGGTGAAGGCCGTGCGGTGGGGCAGCGGGTAGTGGGTGGTGCCGGTGATGGCGTTGAGGATGGTGGCGCTGCGCCAGGCGGCGAGGCCGAGGTCGGAGCTGCCGATGCCGTGGGTGTGGGTTTCGGCGTTCTGGACGTGGACGGCGCCCTTGACCAGGGGGTCGAGGACGAGGCGGTGCTGGGCGTCGATGCGGGGCCGGCCGCCGGAGTCGCGGCGGATGTAGGGGTCGAGGGCGGCGAGGAGGCGGTCGACGCGGCGTTCGCGGTAGCCGGTGGCGAGGACGACGGCGTCGGTGGTGAGGCGTGAGCGGGTGCCTTGCTGGTGGTGTTCGAGGTGGAGCTCGACGCGGGTGGTGCCGACGCGTCCGGCGGTGCGGACGAAGACTCCCGGGGTGAGGGTGGTGTCGGGCCAGCCGCCGTGGAGGCTGCGGCGGTAGAGCTCGTCGTGGATGGCGGTGATGGTGGCGGGGTCGATGCCCTGCTGGAGCTGCCACTGCTGGGGCAGGGCCTGGTCGCGGACGGGCTCGGGGAGGGCGTGGAAGTACTGGCCGTAGTCGGGGGTGAAGTGTTCGCGGCCGAGGCGGCTGGTCTCGGTGGGGGCGAAGGCGGGGGTGCGGGCGAGCCAGTGGAGCTTCTCGCGGCCGACGGGGCGGTGGCGGAGCAGGTCGAGGAAGATCTCGGCGCCCGACTGCCCGGAGCCGATGACGGTGACGTGCTCGGCGGCGAGGAGGTCGGCGCGGTGGTCGAGGTAGTCGGCGGAGTGGTGGACGGGGACTCCGTGGGCCTCGACGAGGGGGCGGAGGGGTTCGGGAATGTCGGGGGTGGTGCCGATGCCGAGGACGACGTTGCGGGCGTAGGTGCGGCCCAGGGCCTCGGCCTCGCCGTCGCGGTCGAGCTGGGTGTAGTCGATCTCGAAGAGGACGCGTTCGGGGTTCCAGCGGACGGCGTCGATGTGGTGGCCGAAGTGCAGGTTGGTGAGGTTCTCGCTGACCCAGCGGCAGTAGGCGTCGTATTCGGCGCGCTGGATGTGGAAGCGCTCGGCGAAGTAGAAGGGGTAGAGGCGCTCGCGCGTCTTGAGGTAGTTGAGGAAGGTCCAGGGGCTGGTGGGGTCGGCGAGGGTCACGAGGTCGGCGAGGAACGGGACCTGGATGCGGGTGCCGTCGATGAGCAGTCCGGGGTGCCAGCGGAACGTGTGATTCTCGTCATAGAAGGCCGCGTGGAGGTCCGACAGGGGGTGCGCGAGGGCGGCGAGGGAGAGGTTGAAGGGGCCGATGCCGATGCCCGCGAAGTCGAGGGGTGCGTCGGGAGTCTGGTCGGGGGACGGGGGATTGCTCATGCGGGGGTGCGGCCTTCCCGTGGGCGGCGGCGAACTCAGCCGGACAAGTCGTTTATGCCCTGTTTGTTCGATACATCAGGACCGCTTCAAGCTACCGGCTGTACCCGTGGCGTGACGCCTTGTGGGGGATGTTTCCCCCGATGGGGGTACGGGCCCTGCGCATGCGGGGATTGCGGGGTCGCACGGAGTCGGAGGGGGTGCGACGGGGTGCGGGGCGCGCCCCGGGGACGGCTTCGACTACCCTGCACCCCATGGCCATGATGAACCTTGCTCTCGACATCGGACCGCTCAAGCCGGACGTTGCCCCGCTCGTCCTGGGTCTGGTGCTGTTTTTCCTCGTCTTCGCGGTGATCGCGAAGGGGATCCTGCCCCGGATCAACAAGGTCCTCACTGAGCGTGAGAAGGCCACGGAGGGGCGCTTCGGCGAGGCGGAGGAGATCCGCGCCGAGGCGGAGCGCGTCCACGCCGAGTACCAGGAGCTGCTGGCCGGCGCCCGGCACGAGGCCGCGCGGCTGCGCCAGGAGTCGGTGGAGCAGGGCAACGCGATCATCGCCGAGCTGCGCGCCGAGGGCCAGCGCCAGCGCGACGAGATCATCGCCGCCGGTCACACGATGATCGACGCGGAGCGCACGATGGCCGAGGCGCAGCTGCGCGAGCAGGTCGGCGCGCTGGCCACCGAGCTGGCGGGCCGGATCGTCGGCGAGTCGGTCGAGACGTACGCGCGGGAGAGCGGCATCGTGGACCGCTTCCTGGAGGAGCTCCGCACGGTCGAGCCGGCCGACGCGATCGAGGACAAGCGCGGCTGACGAAGGCAGCGTTTTTCGGGCCTGGCGCCCGCACCCCGGACCGGGGTGCGGGCGCCTTTGTCATGCGGTGACGTGCCGCTTTGCCGCGCGGTGACGTGCCACGAGGGTCATTGTCAGTGGGGTGGTGTTCACTGTGTGTAGCGAACGGTGAGGGCTCGGCGGAGGTCGTCGAGCCGGTCGCGGAGCTGCCGCCTGAGCGCGGGGGTCGGTTCCGTGCCGCTCAGGCATTCCTCGCCGAGGCGCAGGGTGTCGGGGTCGATGTGGGGACGGGGGAATCCATGGTTGCCGGCGGCGTTGGCGAGGGCAGTGCCGCGGCGGGCGGCGAGTGCCGTCGCGTCGGAGTGGTAGCGGTCGCGGTACGGGCGGGTGAGGTCGAGCTGTTCGGCCTGCCAGAAGCCCTGGGCGGTGGCGGTCCAGAGGTAGGTGGAGAGGCCGTCGTCCTCGTAGAGGGCGTGCCAGGCCGCTTGTTTGGCGGCGGGGTCGGGGAGGGCGGCGTGGCAGCGGGCGGCGCCTTCCCGGCCGGTGGCGCTGGGGTCGGCGGCGAGTTCGGCGTCGATGGCCTCGGGGGTGACGGCGCCGAGGGCGGCGAGGCGGGTGAGGGCGCGCCAGCGGAGTTCGGGGTCGAGGGCGGGTCCGCCGGGGGCGGTGCCGGCGCGGAGCCAGTCGTGGAGGGTGCCGGGGGTGGCGGTGCTGGCGATGAGGGTGCGGACGGCGGCGAGGCGGGGGCCGGGGGCGGTGCCCTGCTCGGTGCGGCGCAGGAGGTCGTGGCAGGTGTCGCGGAGGAGGCCGAGGGCGTCGTCGCGGTCGCCCGCGGGGAGGTAGAGGTCGGCGATCTGGGTGCGGGCGAAGGTGAGGACGCCTTCGACGACGGCGTTGTCGGTCTCGTGCGGGAGGTGGTCGCGGGTGGCGCGCAGGTAGGCGGCGGGGGTGAGCAGGCCGTCGCGGACCTGGTCGCGGAGGGCGTTCCAGACGACGGCGCGGGTGAGGGGGTCGGGGAGGCCGGAGAGGGCGCGGAGGGCGGTGTCGTGGGAGGCGGGGTCGAGGCGGATCTTGGCGTAGCCGAGGTCGCCGTCGTTGAGGAGGACGAGGGCCGGGCGGGGTCCGGTGCCGGTGAGGGCGGGCGTGGCGGCGGGCGTGCCGGGGAGGTCGATCTCGGTGCGGGGGCGGGCGGTAAGGCGGCAGGGGTCGTCGGGGTCGTGGTCGTAGAGGCCGACGGCGATGCGGTGGGGGCGGGTTCCTGCGTGGTCGACGGTGAGCTGCCAGTGGCCGTCGTCGGTGGTGGTGATTCGGGGGGTGAGGGTGTCGACGCCGGTGGTGCGGAGCCACTGTGCGGCCCAGGCGTGGACGTCGCGTTCGGTGGCGCCGGCGAGGGAGTCGAGGAAGTCGGCGAGGGTGGCGTTGCCGAAGCGGTGTCGGGTGAAGTGGGCGTTGATGCCGGTGAGGAAGTCCTTCTCGCCGAGCCAGGCGACGAGTTGGCGCAGGGCGGAGGCGCCCTTGGCGTAGGAGATGCCGTCGAAGTTGAGGAGGGCGGCGGCGGTGTCGTGGACGGCGCCGGGTTCGGGGGCGACGGGGTGGGTGGTCTCGCGCTGGTCGGCGTCGTAGCCCCAGGCCTTGCGGCTGATGCCGAACTCGGTCCAGGTGCCGGTGAGATGGGTGGCGTCGGTGAGGTCCTGGTAGCCCATGTACTCGGCGAAGGACTCGTTGAGCCAGATGTCGTCCCACCACCGGAGGGTGACGAGGTCGCCGAACCACATGTGGGCCATCTCGTGGGCGATGGTGACGGCGCGGGTCTGCCGCTCGGTGTCGGTGGCGGCGGAGCGGAAGACGTACTCGTCGCGGAGGACGACGAGTCCGGGGTTCTCCATGGCGCCGAAGTTGTATTCGGGGACGAACGCCTGGTCGTAGGAGTCGAAGGGGTAGGGCTCGTCGAAGATCTGGTGGAAGCGGTCGAAGCAGCGGCGGGTGAGGTCGAGGAGTTCGTCGGCGTCGGCGTCGAGGTGCGGGGCGAGGGACTGCCGGCAGTGCAGGGCGAAGGGGAGTCCGGCGTGTTCGGTGCGGACGGTGTGCCAGGGGCCGGCGGCGAAGGCGACGAAGTACGTGCTGAGGGGCTGACTGGCGGGCAGCTTCCAGCGGCCTTCGGCGGGCGGTCCGACGCGGGTGGCGACGGTGTTGCCGAGGACCGTCCAGGCGGGGGGCGCCGTGACGGTGGCGGCGAAGACGGCCTTGAGGTCGGGCTGGTCGAAGGCGGCGAAGACGCGCTGGACGTCGTCGAGGAAGAGCTGGGTGTAGAGGTACGTCTCGCCGTCGGCGGGGTCGGTGAAGCGGTGCATGCCCTCGCCGGTGCGGGAGTAGCGCATGTCCGCCTCGACGCGCAGTTCGTGGTCGCCGGGGGTGAGGGCGGTGAGGGGGAGCCGGTTGTCGTCGAGGGAGGCGGTGTCGAGGGGGCGGCCGTCGAGGGAGGCGCTCAGGAGGGCGGCGGGACGGACTTCGACGAAGGTGTCGCCCGCGGTGCGGGCGTGGAAGCGGATGACCGTGGTGGAGCGGAAGTGCTCCTCGCCGCGGGTGAGGTCGAGGTCGATGTCATAGCGGTGGACGTCCAGGAGCCGGGCCCTGGCCTGTGCTTCGTCGCGCGTCAGTACGGTCATGGGGGCCATGCTGTCGTAGCGCCTCGGCGGCGTGCGAGGTGGTTTGCCCGCGGTCTTCCGCCGCTCGGTGGAGGCGCGGTGGAAGGTGGCGCGCCTGGAACGGTGAAACCCGGTCGCCGGCACGGAAGGCTGGACGCATGGCGGCCGACGAGCTCGGGCGGCGAGCGGCGCGGCCCCCGGAGGGCCGGCCCGTGCCGCACCGGGCGGAGCGCACGGCAGGGCCGCTTCGTTCCGCGGCAGGCACATCCCGCCGGCCTGCCGGCGAGGACGGAAGGCCGCCCCGGCTGGGCGGGAGCCGCGGGAGGGCCGGACGGGCATGGTTCGGCTCAGTTTTGGTGGTCGATCTTCTTCTCCCGCATCAGCTCCGCCAACTCCGTGTCCGACAGGGGGTGCAGCGTGTCCAGGAGACGGCGTAGCCCGGGTTCGTCGAGGGTCTGGCTGGTGACGACGGCCTCCGCGCTCCGGTGGCGGCGGGTCAGGGTGACGGCGTGAGTGCCGCCGGGGAGTTCGCGGACCGTGCGCACCACACCGTGCGTGTCCACGGTGCAGGTCTCGCCCGTCCCCAGGAGCTCGGGGCAGTGGAGCGTCGGGGTGAGCGCCGGGCGCATCGTGAGGGACACGTACCCGGACCAGTCCCGGTCCTGCCGGACGGGGCCGTAGTCCACGCTGAAGTAGGCGGGGCCGACCGCGACGCGGGACACCCGCATGCCCGGCGGCGCGGCGGCCAGGTACTGCAGCTCCGGATGCTCCCGGTACCGCGCGACCTCCGTCTCGTGCTCGCGCTCCCGGGCCTGTGCCGGGCCGACGAAGCCTCCGTAGGCCACCCCGGCCCGCAGGACGGCGAGCGCCCCCAGCCGCACCCACCGGTTCGGCACGAAGAACGCGGCGGCCACGGCGTACGGCACCCCCGTCAGCGCGATCCGGGTGCCGGCGCTCCCCAGGTCGACGTGCCCGCCGTAGGCGGCCAGACCGGCCAGGACGCCGAGCGTACCGAGGACGAAGACCAGTACCGCCCAGCCAAGTCGTCGCGGCACGGAGCCGCACAGCGGCACCACGGTCCGCACCGGTGTGCCCGCCATGGCCAGGAGGCCCACCATGAGCACCGCGCCCAGCGCGAAGACCGGCACCGCCGCACCGACCCCAACACTCCAGGCCGTTGCCACCAGCCCGAAGCCGAGCGTCGGCAGCACGGCCGCCGCCGTCGCCCAGACCAGGAGGAGGTGCAGGGCGGTCAGCGCCCCTCTGTCGCTTCTCATACCGCGGAGCCTGTCAGCCGGCGGCTCCGGCACACATGAGTACGCGTACTCAGCGCGGGGCCCCGGCGCGTCCGCGAGCGCGCCTACGTGCGGGCGATGGTCTCGTGGTGCCGGATGACCTCGGCGATGATGAAGTTGAGGAACTTCTCCGCGAACGCCGGGTCGAGCTTGGCGTTCTCGGCGAGGTCGCGGAGGCGGGCGATCTGCCGCGCCTCGCGGGCCGGGTCGGCGGGCGGCATCTTGTGCGCGGCCTTGAGGTGGCCGACCTGCTGGGTGCACTTGAAGCGCTCGGCGAGCATGTGGATCACCGCGGCGTCGATGTTGTCGATGCTGTCCCGCAGCCGGGAGAGCTCGGCCCGTACGGCGTCGTCGGGCGCGCCCGCTCCGGCCGCGGCGGCGGTGGCGGCCGGGCCCGCATCGCCGGACGGGACGGGGCCGGTGCGGTCGGCGCCGGGGCGGTCGGAATTGGTGCTGTCGTTCATATCGCCCGACCTTATGCGGAACGGGCGGGCCGTGCCGAGTCGATGATCCGACCGGTGCCGGTACCGGGCCCCGGAAAGGCGGGCGGGCGGTGGCCGGATACGGCGGGCGGAAGGGGTGGGGGCAGGTGGAGGGCGGGTGGCGGCCGGTGGACGGCGGAGGGCGGCCGGCGTCGCGGCCCTTGCTCCGGCGGTTCGGCGGTACGCCCCCGGCGCGCCCCTCGCCCCGGTGACGGCGGCCCCCGAGGTGGGTCAGGATGGGCCCGGCTCGGCCCGCTCGGGCGGGCCGACGGGGCTGGGGGGCTGCTGTGCCGGACTTCACCGTGGCGGAGGACGGGTTCCGGATCGACGGGCGCCGGGTGCGGCTGCTGTCGGGGGCCCTGCACTACTTCCGGGTGCACGAGGGGCACTGGCCGCACCGGCTGGCGATGCTGCGGGCGATGGGGCTCAACTGCGTGGAGACGTACGTCCCGTGGAACCGGCACGAGCCCGTCGAGGGCCGGCTCCACGACGTGGGCGAGCTGGGCCGGTTCCTGGACGCGGCCGGCGCGGCAGGCCTGTACGCGATCGTCCGACCGGGGCCGTACATCTGTGCCGAGTGGGAGAACGGGGGGTTGCCGCACTGGCTCACGGGGCGGCTGGGGCGCCGGGTGCGGACGAGCGATCCCGGGTTCCTGCGCGCGGTGGACGGCTGGCTGGCGGCGGTGGGCGCCGAGGTCGCCGGGCGGCAGTTCGGCCGGGGCGGCCCGGTGGTGCTGGTGCAGGTGGAGAACGAGTACGGCTCGTACGGCAGCGACCAGGCCTACCTGGAGCATCTCGTGGGGCGGCTGCGGGCGTCGGGGGTGGTGGTGCCGCTGGTGACGTCGGACGGGCCGGAGGACCACATGCTGACGGGCGGCACGGTGCCCGGCGCCACGGCGACGGTGAACTTCGGTTCCGGGGCGCGGGAGGCGTTCCGGGTGCTGCGCCGACACCGGCCGGCCGGGCCGTTGATGTGCATGGAGTTCTGGTGCGGCTGGTTCGCCCACTGGGGTGGCGCACCGACCGTCCGGGGCGCCGGGGAGGCGGCGGGGGCGCTGCGGGAGGTCCTGGAGTGCGGGGCGTCCGTGAACGTCTACATGGCGCACGGCGGGACGAACTTCGGCGGCTGGGCGGGGGCGAACCGGGCCGGCGACGAGCACCGGGGCGCGCTGCGCCCGACGGTGACGTCCTACGACTACGACGCGCCCGTCGACGAGTACGGCCGGCCGACGGCCAAGTTCCACGCCTTCCGCGAGGTGCTGGCCGCCTACGGGGACGGCCCGCCGCCGGATCCGCCGCCCGCTCCCCCGGCGCTGCGGGAGCCGGTGCGGGCGGAGCTCACGCGGTGGGCGCCGCCCGCCGAGGTGATGGACGCGCTCGGCGGGGCCGCGCGGGAGGCGGCGCTGCCGCCGTCGTTCGAGGAGCTGGGGGTGGACCGGGGCGTCGTCCGCTACCGGTTCACGGTCCCGGGGCCGCGCCGGGCGCTCCCGCTGCGCGTGGCCGGGCTGCGGGACCTGGCCGTCGTGTCGGTGGACGGCGTCCGCGCGACCGTGCTCCGCGACGAGGACGGGCTGGTCGGGGACGTGCCGGGGCCGGCGTCGGTCGAGGTGTGGGTGGAGTCGCTGGGGAGGGTCAACTACGGTCCGCGGCTGGGCGAGCGGAAGGGGCTGACGGGTGGGCTGCTGCACGGGGGGCAGTACGTCCACGGGGTACGGGCGCGGGGGCTCCGGCTCGCGGCGCTGGAGGAGGAGGGCGCGCTCGCGGTGGTGCGGTGGCGGCCGGCCGGCGGGGAGGAGCCGGGGCTCTACCGGGGGGCCTTCCAGTTGCCGGCGGGCGGTGACGCGGTGCTCCGACTGCCGGGATGGGAACGGGGGTTCGTCTGGGTGAACGGTTTCTGCCTGGGCCGCTACTGGTCCGCCGGGCCGCAGCGCACGCTCTACGTACCGGGGCCCGTGCTGCGTGCGGGGCGGAACGAGCTGCTGGTGCTAGAGATGGAGCGGGCGGGGACGATGCGGCCGCGGCTGGAACCGGTTCCGGCGTAGGGGGCGGCCGGAGCGCCGGGCGGGTCGGCCGGACGTTTGGCGGGCACGAGGTGGGGCATCCGATCGGTCCGCCGGCATTTCGGGCCGACGGCCCCCCGTCCCGCTGATCACCGGCCGATGACGGTGACCAGCGGGACAGGCCCTGTGGAGGTGTTGTTCCCAGATCGTGGGACGTGAAGCCGTCCGGACCGGACCAACTGGTCCGGATGTTCGCCTCAGCCTCCCCACCAGATAACAGACGTCATTCGTATCCCTGGGCGCACGGTTTGTTCTCACCTGGTGGACAACGCGCCGCGGGTGAAGGAGCATCGCAACATGATCGCGAAACTGGACTGCACCGTCATCGACTGTCCGGACCCCACGGCCCTCGCGGCCTTCTACGGGGCGATCCTGGACTGGAAGGTCGACGCGAGCGACCCGGCCTGGGTATGGCTGAACGACCCCGAGAGCAGCACCCGGATCGCCTTCCAGAAGGTGGAGGACCACCGTCCGCCGCGCTGGCCCGATCCGGAGCACCCGCAGCAGTTCCACCTCGACTTCTCGGTCGGCGAGCGGGACGACCTGGAGCGCGCGCAGCGGGAGGTGACCGATCTGGGCGCCCGGTTCCTGCACGACAGCGGCGGGACGACGTCCGGGTTCCGGGTCTTCGCGGACCCGGCGGGGCACCCGTTCTGCCTCTGCTACGGGTGATCCGCCTCCGCTACGCCCCCCCCCACGGGCAGCCCCCGCGGCCTCTCACGTCCGGCCTGGTCCATACCCCGGGCCCGAACCCGAACCCGGGCCCGAACCCGCCTCCCGGTCCGCCGCCGGCGCCTCCCGGTCCGCCGCCGGCACCGCCCGATCCGACTCCGCCCGATCCGGCTCCGGCAGCCACCCGGCGGCGGGTTCCGCCGGGCGGGGCAGGGCCCGCAGCAGGGCGCCCAACTGGGGGTCCCGGTTGGAGCGGTGCCAGACCACGGACCACAGGTGCAGGGGCACGGGATCCACGATCGGCAGCCGGCGCAGCCGCCCGTCGTACGGCAGGTCCATCCCCGCCTCCCCCACCGTCACCGCGCGCCCCTCGCGCAGCATGTGCTCGCCGTAGTCCCGGGCACCCACCGCCGGCGCGGTGAAGCGCAGCGGGATGCCGAACTCCGCGCAGAACCGCGTCAGATAGCCCCGCCACTCCTCCGCCCCGCCGGGATCGGGCATGGCGATCCCGCCCTCCCGCAGGTCGGCGGGGCGGACGGCCGTCCGTTCGGCGAGGGGGTGCCCGGCGAACACGTAGGCGTGCAGGGGTTCGAGGTGGACGGGCCGGTGGAGGAGGTCGGCCGGCCAGGGCCGGCCGAGGTCGTGGACGCGGCCCAGCGCGGCGTCGAGCTCCCGGCCCAGCAGGGCCGGGAGGGCGAGCGGCAGCCCCTGCCGCATGCTCGGTTCGACCCGGACCCCGGGCGTCCGGGCGACCGTCTCCCGCACCACCCGTACCGGCGTGAAGCGCTCGGCGAAGACCTCGACGCGCAGCGCCCGTACCGTCCCGCGAACGGCGTGGACGGCCGCGTCGAAGGCGGCGAGGGCGTCCACGGCGAGCGGCAGCAACCGCCGCCCGGCAGCGGTGAGTTCGACGCTGCGGGTGGTGCGTTCGAAGAGCGGCGCGCCGAGGGCGTCCTCCAGTCGGCGCACGCGCTTGGACAGCGCCTGCTGGGTGAGGAAGAGGCGGGCGGCGGCCCGGCCGAAGTGCAGTTCCTCGGCGACGGCGACGAAAGCGCGCATGCCCGGGAGATCGGGTTCCATGAGGCTCAGCCTCAACCGACAACCGGAGGTTGTCAAAGGACCCGCAGAAGTTGTTGGACACCACCCCTGAGCTGCGGTTTTCCTGACGTCATGAGCGCATACCCGCTGTCCGCCGTTCCGGCCACCCTCCTCACCTCGTCCTCCCCCGCCCTGGCCGCCCCGGCCGCCCCTGCCGCCCCCGCCGCCGAGCCCGTCTTCCAGCGGCTGCTGCGCAACCGGATCATCGTGCTCGGGCAGCAGGTCGACGACGAGATCGCGAACCGGATCTGCGCCGAGATGCTGCTCCTGTCCGCCGAGGACCGGCACCGCGACATCCACCTCTACATCAACTCGCCGGGCGGCTCGATCACGGCCGGGCTGGCCATCTACGACGTCATGCAGTTCATCCCGAACGACGTCGCCACCCTGTCCCTGGGCTTCACCGCGTCCATGGGCCAGTTCCTGCTCTGCGCGGGGGCGCCCGGGAAGCGGTACGCGCTGCCGCACGCGAGCATCCTCATGCACCAGCCGTCGGCCGGGCTCGCGGGTTCCGCGTCGGACATCCGGATCCAGATCGAGCAGATGCGGGCGGTCAAGCGGCTGGTGCAGGAACGGATCTCCCACCACACGGGCCGGCCGGTGAGGCAGATCGAGGCGGACTCCGACCGGGACCGCTACTTCACGGCCCAGGAGGCCCTGGAGTACGGCTTCGTCGACCGCGTGATCGCCTCGGCGGACGAGCTCACGGGATTCCGCCACGCGGCGTAGCGGAGTGGCCGGGTGGCCGCGTAGCCGAGTGGCCGGGTGGCCGCGTAGCCGAGTGGCCGGGTGGCCGCGTAGCCGAGTGGCCGCGTGGCCGCGTGGCCCATCACGACGTCCCCGCGAACCGCCCCCTCACCGCCGCCGCTCCACCGGAAACACCGCCGTGATCAGCCACCCGCCCTCCGGCGCCGGCCCGGCGCCGAGCCGCCCGCCCATGGCCTTGGCGCGTTCGGCCAGCCCGACGAGGCCGAAACCGCCGCCGCGGGCGGCGTCCGTGAGCGCGGCGGGCCGCCGGCCGTCGTCGGCGATGCGGAGTTCGACGCCCTCGGGGACGCCGCGGACGCCGATGCGGACGGCCGTGGCGTCGGCGGCGTGCTTGCGGACGTTGGTCAGCGCCTCGCGGACGACGCGGTGGACGGCGGCGGCGACGTCGCCCGGCAGCCAGTTCTCCATGCCCTGCTCGATGTAGAGGGCGACGGGCGGGCCGGTGCGCGTGAACTCCTCGGTGAGCGACCGCACCTCGGGGAGGCCCGCGACGGGCTCGGTCTCCGGTTCGGCGCCCTCGCGCAGGATGCCGACGAGGCGGCGCATCGCGCCCAGTGCCTCCCCGGCCGAGCCCTCGATGCGCTCGAACGCACGGGCGGCGGCGTCCCCCTCCACGGAGGTGAAGCGGGCCGCCTGGGCCTGGACGGCGATGCCGGTGACGTGGTGGGCGACGAGGTCGTGGAGTTCGCGGGCGAGTTCCAGGCGCTCGGCGGTCCGGACCGCCGCCATGTCGCGGACGCGCTGGGCCGACTGGGCGCGCAGCATCAGCGAGTACGCGCCCACGACCACGGTCAGCAGCGTGAACACGGCCGTGAACCGCCCCGGGTCCAGGTCGCGCACCGGCGCGGCGAGCGCGGCCAGGGCGAGCGCCGGGCCGAGCAGCGCCGCGCGCCGGGCCGGGGAACGCTGGACGACGTTGGTGAGCAGCACCAGCAGGGCCACGTCCTCCCCCATGCCCCAGACCGTGCCGGGGTGCGGGCCGGCCATCAGGACGGCGGAGGTCGTCCAGGACACGCAGGCGGCGACGCCCGCGCGCAGGTCGAGCGGGATCCACGTGTACGGCACGGCGCACAGGCAGACGGCGACGCCCGAGGCCAGGACCACGGCGTGCGGCGGGCTGGGCTGCCGGGCGAGGACGACGCCCTCGAAGCCGACCAGCCCGAGCAGGAAGAGGGCGAGCACGGCCTTGGCAACGACGGCCCGGCGCGGGTGCCGGGTGGCGAACCCGGCGCGCCCGGTCACGTACCGCCCGTGGCCAGCCCGCTCTCCCAGGCCCAGGCGGCGATCTCGACGCGGTTCCGGGCGTCGAGCTTCAGCTGCACGTTGGCCAGGTGGGTCTTGACCGTGGACAGGGAGATGAACAGCTCGGTGGCGATCTCGGCGTTGGTGGCACCGCGCGCGAGGCAGCGGACGACGTCCTCCTCGCGCTCGGTCAGCGGCTCGGAGGGAGCCCTCATGGGGCGTTCCGTACCGCCGGTCCCGGCCGGGGCGAGGTCGCGGAGGAGCCGGACGGTGATGGCGGGCGAGATGAGGGAGTCGCCGACGGCGGCGGCGTGCACGGCCTCGACGAGCATGGCCGGACTGGCGTCCTTCAGCAGGAAGCCCGAGGCGCCGTCGCGGAGCGCGGAGTGGACGTACTCGTCGAGGTCGAAGGTGGTGACGATGACGATGCGGGGGCGCCCGCCGCGCTCCGGCTCGGCGGCGGTGAGCGCGGAGAGCCGGCGGGTGACCTCCAGGCCGTCCAGCTTCGGCATGCGGATGTCGAGGAGCAGCACGTCGGGCCGGTGCTCCTCGACGGCGGCCAGCGCGGCCTCGCCGTCCACGACGTCGGCGACGACGTCGATGTCGGGCTGGCTCTCCAGGATCATGCGGAAGCCGGTGCGGACCATCTCCTGGTCGTCCGCGATGACGACGGTGATCGCCATGTCGATGCCGTCCCCTCGGTGCTCGGCCGGTGCTCGGCTGGTGTCGGGCCGCGCGTGCCTCCATGTCACCGGGGGTGGGATGGGGCCGCAACAGCAGGCCGGGCGGGGCGTGCGCCCGGGGCTACGCGCCGGGGCGCGCGGCGGCGCGGCGGCGGCTCGCGAGGCGGAGCCCGTACGCGCCCCCGCCGACGGCCACGAGCGCCGCGCCGCCCACGGCGAGCGGCTTGCCGACGTCGCGCCGGCCGCCGACCGTCTGCCCGGCCTGCACCATGCGGCGGACGGGGTTGCTGGCCGCTTCGTGGCGCTTGACCGGCTTCGCCGGCTTCGTCTGCTTCGCCTGCTTCAGCTGCTTCGTCTGCCGGACCTGCCGTACGGGCTTGGTGCGCTGAACCGGGCGCTCCGGGGCGATCCGCCGGTGGACGAGTCCGTCCTGCCGCAGCCCGTCCTGCGGCAGCCCGTTCTGCGGCAGCCCGTTCTGCGGCAGCCCGTTCTGCGGCAGCCCGTTCTGCGGCAGCCCGTTCTGCCGCACCTCGTGGAGCCGGCCGGCGGGCCGGAGCGGTGCCGTGGGACGCGACACGCCGGAGTGCTCCCGGTGGGTGACGCGGGGGCCGTGCCGGCGGGCGTCCGCCCCCGGACCGTCGGTTCCGGCGGCCGGGCGCCGGGTGGTCTCGTGCCGGCCCGCGGCGGGGGCGTCCGCCGCTGCGGCGCCGGTCACCGGCAGGAGTACCGCGCTCGCGGCGGCGAGGAGGGTGACGACGGCGAGGCGGGTCCTGGCGGGCACGGGGTGGTCTCTCTGTAGGCGGTCGAGGCGGTCGGTTGCGCGTGATCCACGTTACGGGGCTCCGCGGCCCGTACGCCTCGACCAAGGGGCCATTCCGGGGCCGTTCCTCCTCGGCCGAAAGAATGACAGTGCGCCCTCGTGCGTCATACCGGGGTCGTGTGGGGGTGCCCCAGCCCCGCCCTTTCACCGTTTCTTGCAGGGGCAAAGCCCCCACACCCCCGAAGCGCCCTACGGGCTCCCCCCGAGGGGGTACCCCCAGTCCTCAAACGCCGGACGGGCTGAATGGTCAGCCCGTCCGGCGGGGCTCACCCCCCTACAGACTCGCCGCCCCAGCCGCGATGTCCTTCGCGAACGTACTCACCTGCGTATAGACCCCGGGATACCGGGGCCGAGCGCACCCCGTCCCCCAGCTCACGATCCCGACCTGAATCCACGCCCCCGCCTCGTCCTTCCGGAACATGGGCCCACCGGAGTCGCCCTGGCAGGTGTCGACGCCGCCCGTCTCCACGTACCCGGCGCAGATCTCCTCGCCGGGTATGAGGCTGCTGCCGTACGCCTGCCCGCAGGTGGCGTCGTCGACGTACGGGACCTCCGCCTTGCGCAGCTTGGTCTGCTGGCCGCCGCCCTCGCGGGTGGCGCCCCAGCCGGCGACGGTGAAGGTGCCGGAGTCGTACGCGGTGGTGGACGCGGTCTTCAGGGTGGGCAGGTCGAGGGGGCGGGCGAGCTTGATGAGGGCCCAGTCCTTGCCGCTGCCGTCGTAGCCGGGCGCCTGGAGGACCCGGGTGGACTTGACCTTGATGGCCTGCGAGGAGTTGAGGTCGACGGCGCCCGCGGTGACGGTGATGGACGTGTTGGCGCCGCTGCCGTCCACGCAGTGCGCCGCGGTGAGGACGATCTGCCGGGTGTAGAGGGCGCCGCCGCAGCCCATGGAGAGGCGGACCATCCACGGGAACTCGCCCTGCTGGGCGGGGACGCCGCCGACGACGGGCCGGGGGGCGGGGTCCGCCTGCGCTCCGCCGACCTGGAGGCTGAACGCGGCGAGGGCCGTCGCGCCGACGGCGAGGGTTCTCTTGAGGGCCATGAGGTGAGTGCTCAAGGGGGGTCCCTTCATGGAGGGTTGAGGCGCTCAGCCAGGTTCATTAAGTCAGGTTCATGACAAGCTGCCGATGCTCGCGCCGAAGCGGAACCTGGCGAACGCGGTGTGCCGAGTATCGGAGCGGACGCGAGCGGCGGCAAGGACGCTTCAGGCCAGTCGGGCCAAGAGGAGAACGGAGGTGCCCCCGGAACGGCGGCGGCACCCGTACCCCTCCCCGCCACGCCCCCGTAAAGTGGGAGGACAGGGGGCCGGCGGAAGCCACGGGGGTGGTGACGGGTGGGCACGGACGTCGAGATCCTGCACGGCTTCCCGCACCTGGACACGGTGCACTCCGCGATCACCGCCCTCTACCGGCGGCTCTCGTACGACACCCTCCGCACCTTCGCGCCCAGCGTCCCGCCGTCCGACGTCGCGTTCTCCGACGACGAGGACCCCTACCTGGGCGTCCAGCGGATCGCCGGCGTCATGGTGCGCCACCTGCGGCTCCCGGACGCGCGCATGATCGTCTCGTTCCGCGACATGCGGCACGCCGGGAACGTCGAACTCGCGGCCGGCCCCGAGTACTTCATCGAGCTCAACTCCCGCTTCAAGAAGCACCGCAAGGACATCGGCGCCGCCCTCGCCCACGAGGTGACGCACGTCTACCTGCACCGGCTGGGCCTCGCCTTCCCCGGCACCCGGGACAACGAGATCCTCACCGACACCGTCGCCGCCTACCTCGGTGCCGGCTGGCTGCTGCTCGACGCGTACCGCGAGGACGCGGTCAGCACGCAGAAGCTCGGCTACCTCACCCCGGAGGAGTTCGGCTACGTCCTCGCCCAGCGCGCCGAGGTCTTCGCCGAGGATCCCAGGACCTGGTTCACCAGCCCGCGCGCCCACGACGCGTACGTCCAGGGCGCGGCGCGGGCCCGTCAGGAGGCGCGGCGTCCGCCGCTGGCCGCGGCGGGCCGGCTCGGGCGGCACCGCTACGCGCGCGACCGCCGGGCGGCCGAGCGCGGCACGGGCCCGGTACCGGCCGCCGCGGGGTACGCGTTCGAGGGGCGCGACCCGCAGCGTGTCAGCTTCCCCTGCCCCACCTGCCACCAGCGCATCCGCGTCCCGGTCCAGGGGCGGCTGCGGGCCCGGTGCGGCCTGTGCGGGAGCGTGCTGGACTGCGAGACGTGACCGGCGGTCCCGCACCGCTCACCCGTTCCCCCACCACTTCCGCAGCACCTTCTCCGCCGGCTTGCCGTGCGGCGTGTACGCGAGCTTCTTCGGCGTCTCCCCCGTGTCCGGCCAGTCGTCCCACATCCACCAGCACACACCCGCCCACCACTTCTGCCCGTCGAACGCGGCGAGCAACGCCTCGTACCCGGCGGCCTGTTCGGCGTCGCCCGCGGCCTTGCTGACGGTCCAGGAGTACGGGGCGGTGGTGCTGCCCTTCTGGCTGACGTAGCCGGCCTCGGTGAAGAGGATCTTCCGCCCCTGCTCGGCGGAGAACGCGGCCAGCTCCTTCACCACCGGCTGCCACGCCTCGCGCAGCCGCCCCACGTCGGCGGTGGGCTTCTCGCCGAGCGGCCAGTACGCGTCGATGCCGATCAGGTCGAGGCTCTTCCAGAACGCGACCTTGCGGTACTCGTCGTAGTTGGCCGCGTACGTGAGCGGGCCCTTGTAGCGGGCGCGGACGGCGGCGACGGCCTTCTTCCAGTGGGCGCCGTCCTCCGAGGTGCCGGTGAGCTCGGTGCCGACGGAGAACTGCTCCGCGCCGGTCTCGCGGGCGAGGTCCGCGTAGTGGGTGATGAAGCGCTCGTACGCCGCGAACCACGCGTCCGGGTCGGCGGGCCGGATGCCGGAGCGGTCCTCGCCGCTCTTCAGGTCCACATGCGGCTTGATCATGGTCTTGAGGCCCGCGTCGTGGGCGAGGCGGACGATGTGGCGCAGGCTCGCGTCGTCGGCGGTCTCGTCGGTGGGCCGCATGCCGGTGTCGGTGAGCTTGTCCTGGTACCAGGTGGGGGTGAAGGTCACCCACCGGGCGCCGGTGGCGGCGATCTGCCGCAGATACGTTTTGGCCTCGGGGTTCTCGTAGTCCTTACGGTTCCAGGCGGGGAGCGTGATCCCTTTCAGCGCGGCCTCCTTCCGGCCGTCCGGGCGCTTGCTCGCGCCGCCGCTCGCGGTGCCGGCGGGCGGGGTCGCGGGGGACTCGCCGGAGTCGTCGGAGTCGTCGGCGGAGCAGCCCGCGAGGAAGAGGGCGGCCGCGGCCGCCAGCGCGACGACCGCCCTCTTCTTCGCGCTCACTGGTTGAGGTCCGTGGGGCCGACGAAGGTGTAGCCGAGGGCGCGGATGCCGTCGACCGTCTCCTTGAGCGGGGCCGTCCCGTAGTACGGGTGGTAGAAGAAGCTGGCCACGCCGTCCCGGACGGCCAGGTTGGCCTTGGCCGAGGCGACCAGGTCGGCGGGGAGCCGGGCCGGGTGGTTGTTGTACGCCTCGGGCTCGTAGTTGCCGAGGTTCTCCGGCAGGACCGTGGTGCCGTAGACGTCCTTCACGGCGTACGGGAAGAACTGGCCGATGTACCGGCCGGCGTTCGCGGTGGTGCCGGGCAGGGTTCCTGCGAAGTACAAGGATCTCTCCAGACGCGCGGAGAAGTTCTGACCGAGGACACGGTAGTCGGTCCCGGAGGCCGCGTAGTGTGGCGTTGTCCACAGCGTCGGCTTCGGCAGCCCGGCCGCCGTGAAGGCCGCGAGGGCGGACGTAACTCGCGTTTGCGCCCAGAGAGTTGAGTCCTCGGCGGGCGGCCCGTCGTAGATCACGTTGTCGGCCGCGTCGACGTGTGCGCGGAAGAACTCGAAGTCGTCGCCGGTGACTCCGCTGTACGGGTTGTTCACGTTGCTGTACTGGTGGGTGTAGCCGTGGTCCATCAGCACCGCGCCGTGCGCCAGCATGTACTTGAGGGCGGAGACGACCTGGGGGCTCTGGGCGAGCGTGACGGTCTCGGGACGCCCGTTGTTGTAGACGCCCTTGGGGTCCGTGTAGACGGGGATGACGTTGATCCCGTAGGGGATCTTCTCCGCCGAGAGGTAGTCCGCCACTTGGCGCAGCTGGTTGGCGTCGGCCTTCGGGCTGATGTCCTCCAGCCGGACGAACGCGCGGTGCCGCTCGGCGGTGGCGGGCGCGAGCCCGTCGAAGAGCAGGTCCTCGAAGGCGATCACGCGGTCGCTCTCGGAGATGTAGGTGAACGGGATCTCGCCGACGTACGTCAGGTTGCCCGAACGGATCGCCCAGGGGCTGGTGGCACCGGAGTTGGCGTCGGTGGCCTGGGCCAGCTGGGTGACCTGGGGGTAGCCCGGTCCGGTCACCAGGGCGGGGTGCAGCACGCCGCCGTCGAAGCCGGCGGGGATCTTCCGGGTGAGCTGCCGCCCCTTGTAGTCCACCCGGGTGATGTTCCCGACCGTTCCGCCGCTCTCGAAGAACGAGTTGGCGGGGTCCCAGCCGTAGTGCTGCTTGAAGGTCTCCACGCCGACGGCGTTGGCCATGCCCCAGATGTTGTCCCCGACCCAGGTGACCGGGTGGGTGGTGGCCAGCGCGTCCTGGTAGAACGCGGCGGGGACGGCGTCCGGGACGGTTCCGCCGTAGTACGTCGAGCCCATGTACACCGTGGCCGTGTACTGGTTGACCAGGCCCGCGGTGTACGCCGAGACGGGCTTGGCGGTCACGGTGCCGAAGTGGCCGGCGAGGTTGGCGGCGGCCATGGCGTAGAGCTCGCCCAGGTACCCGTAGGGGCCCGCGGTGTCGTACAGGACCAGCGTCGAGGTCCCGGCCGCGACGGCGGCCTGCCGGACGGCGGCGGGGCCCTGGAGCGGGGCGAGGGCGGGGACGGCGGTGGGGGCCGCGGTGACGGGTGCGACGGCCTGCCGTACCCCGGTCGCACCCCCGGTACCGCCGGTACCGCTCGGTGCCGGCGGCCGCAGGACGAGCTTGCCCGACCGGCGCAGCCGGTCGTTGGACAGCCTCGCGGCCTCCCATGCCTTGAGGTCCTTCACCCCGGCGCCGGAGAGCGCGGCCGGCCCGGTGCCCTGCAGCGCGTGCGACGGGCGGAACCGGGAGTCCGCCGGGGCGTCGGCGGCTCCGGCGCCCTCCGATATCGCGAAACCGCCCACGAGAGCGGCGACTATCGAAAGCGTTAGCGAGATTCTGGGCTTTCCCAGCCTTCTCCGGGAAATTCTCATCCTCATTCCCCCCTGGCTGCCGTTGCGGCATGGTCGACATCGAGCCGACAGTTGGCAGATTCTGGTGGGGCCTCCGATGCCTGTCAATGGACTCCCGCATATCCATGACAGTTCCGCGACATACTCGGAATCACGGACCGCCCTCTTCCGATTTCCTCCCCCTCTCTTCCCGCCTCACTCCGCGCCGAGGTTGGTGCAGACCGCAGGTCACACCAGTACCAACCACGGCGCGAACTGCCAGAACTACCGGCCGGTCGGAAGAATTTACGTCCCCGAATTCCACGACTTCCCGGATGTACGACCGGTCCGATCGGACGGTCTGGTACGTTCCCAGCGCACGCCTCGCAGGAGGCGGAAAATGGGGGGGAACCCATGTACGGAAAACCTGCTCTGGGCACCGTCGTGCCCTTGGCCGGGCTGACTGCGGCGGCGCCGGAAGTGCTGCCGGGCCTGCCCTACGCGAGAGGGCTCCAGGAAGCCGCGGGAGCCGGCTTCCTGCTCTACTGTTCGATAGCCGCCGTCCTGCTTTCGCTGAAATTCTGGTACCGGATACGGAACTCCGGTGGCCGCTCATGACCGACGGCATCCGGATCGGCGACGTCCCGCTCGGTGAACTCCTGCTCTGGTCGAGCATCGCCATCATCGTGATGGCCGGCTGCTACAACACGTCCCTCTTCCTCGTCTCCCGGCGCCGCTTCCGCCGCTCCCGCGGCCCCCGCGAACAGCGCTGCTACGTCTTCCTCCTCGCCTGCCTCAACGAGGAGAAGGTGCTCGCGGAGAGCCTGGCGCGCATCACCGCGCTGCCCGCCCGCAACACCCTGGCGCTGGTCATCGACGACGCCTCCGACGACCGCACGGCCGACATCGCCCGCGCCGCCTGCGCCGCCCACCCCGGCAAGGTCCACCTCCTCCAGCGGCACCTGCCGAACGCCCGCAAGGGCAAGGGCGCGGCCCTCAACGCCGGTATCGCGCACCTGCGTTCGTCCGGCCTGCTGGACGGCCGCGATCCCCGCGACGTCATCGTCTGCGTCGTGGACGCCGACGGGCGGCTCGACCAGCACGTGGTCCAGGCGGTCGACCCGTACTTCGACAACCCGCGCACCGGCGGCACCCAGATCGGCGTGCGGATGTACAACCGGAACAAGGGCCTGCTCGCCCGGCTCCAGGACATGGAGTTCGTCATCTACGGCGACATCTTCCAGAGCGCCCGCCGCTACATCGGCAGCGTCGGGATGGGCGGCAACGGGCAGTTCATGCGGCTGGCCGCGCTGGACACCCTGATGGGCCCGGACGGCTCGGGGCCTTGGAGCGACTCCCTCACCGAGGACCTCGACCTCGGCGTCCGGCTGATCGCCGGCGGCTGGACCAACCAGCACTGCACCTCCGCCGCCGTCTCCCAACAGGCCGTCCTCGACGTCCGGCGGCTGGTGCGGCAACGGTCGCGCTGGTTCCAGGGCCACCTCCAGTCGGCCGGGCTCGTCCCGCTGATCGTCAAGGAGGTGCCCACCCGGGCCGCCGTGGACCTGCTGTACCACCTCTCCAGCCCGGTGCTGATCCTGCTCACCTCGCTGCTGCCGGTGTCCTTCCTGGTCGCCGTCGTCGGCACGGTCATCGGCTCCGTCGAGGCCGGCCGGCCGCTGATCTCCCCGATGTGGGTGCTCGGCCCGTACGTCCTCTCCTTCACCGCGGCCTACGCCTACGGCTGGGTCTACTCGCGGCGGGAACAGGGCCTCGGCCTCGTCCGGGCGGTCCTGCTGTCCCACCTCTTCATCTTCTACGGCTACATCTGGTTCGCCGCCGGGTGGTGGGGCCTGTGGCGGATGCTCACGGGCAAGCGCACCTGGCTGAAGACGGCGCGCACCTGACGGCGCCGGGGGCGCACCCGCCCCCGCGGTGCTCCGCGTCCGAACCGCTTCACGCGACCGGCGGACGGCACCGGGCAGCACCTCTCCTCTCCGCTGAAACTCCACTCCGCCCATCGCCACACACCGCTCAGGGAGACCCATGTCCCCGAACATGATCAATGCGCCGGTGCGTGCCATGCTCGTCCTCGGCACCCGCCCCGAAGCCATCAAGCTCGCCCCCGTGGCCCGCGCCATGGCGGCCTCCCCGCTGTTCGAACCGCTCGTGGTGACCACCGGGCAGCACCGCGAGATGCTCCACCAGATGCTGGACCTCCTCCAGGTCCCCGACCGCACCGAACTCGACGTGATGCGCGACCGGCAGGAGCTGTCCACCCTCACCGCCCGCCTCGTGGACGGCCTCGGCGAGGTGGTCCGCGACCTGCGGCCGGACGTCGTCCTCGTCCAGGGCGACACCACCACCGCCCTCACCGGCGCCCTCGCCGCCTTCTACGAGCACGTCCCCGTCGCCCACGTCGAGGCGGGCCTGCGCACCGGCGTCCTCGACAACCCGTTCCCCGAGGAGCTCAACCGGCGGCTCATCGGCCGCGTGGCCCGCTGGCACTTCGCCCCGACGCCGCGCGCCGCCCAGCACCTCGCCGCCGAGGGGGTGCCCGCGTCGGAGGTGCTCACCACCGGCAACACGGTCATCGACAACCTCCTCTGGGTCCTCGAACACGGCACAGGGCAGGACCAGTTCACCACCACCGGCCTGCGCCGCATCCTCCTCACCCTCCACCGCCGCGAGAACCAGGGCGACACCATGCGCGGCATGGGCCGCGCGATACGCCGCCTCGCCGACCGCGGGGACGTCGAGATCCTGCTCCCGCTGCACAAGAGCCCGGCCGTGCGGGACGCGCTGCTGCCCGAGCTGACCGGCCACCCGCGCGTCCGCGTCGTCGAGCCGCTCGGCTACCTCGACTTCTCCGCCACCCTGGCTGCCTGCGACCTCGTCCTCACCGACTCCGGCGGCGTCCAGGAGGAGGCGCCGACCCTCGGCAAGCCGGCCCTCGTCCTGCGCACCACCACCGAACGCCCGGAGGCCGTCGACGCGGGCGCGGCCCGGCTCGTCGGCACCGTGCCCGACGCGATCCTGGCGGCGACCGAACGGCTGCTGGACGACCCCGCCGAGTACGCCCGGATGGCGGAGGCCGGAAATCCGTTCGGCGACGGGCACGCGACCGAACGCATCATCGCCCAGCTCGCGGAGGACTTCGGCGCGGACGCGGACGTTCCGTCCACCGAAGCGGCCGTCCCGTCCACCGATCAGGTGATCGCCCGCCTTCCCGAGGGCCCGGGGTCATACTCGACGGCATGAGCAGAGTTCACCGGCAGCTCGCCCTCGCCGCCCTCGCCGTCGCCGTGCTCGTCGGCCTCGGTTTCGCGGCGGACGCCCTGTGGGGCGGCGGGGGCGCGCCGGAACGGCCGTGGGCCGAGGGCTCGGTCCACGGCCCGTGGCGGTCGGTCTTCGACGGCCACGGCACCAACGTCGGCCGCCACGACGGTCTGGCCCTCTCCCCCAAGCCGGCCCGGCAGGCCGACGAGACCCACGCCGGCCTCGTCGTCTCCACGGCGACGTACGAGAACGTGGACTACGAGGCCCGCATGCGCACCGTCGCCCAGCTGCGCACCCCCAAGCCGAACCCGTGGGAGGTGCCCTGGCTGGTCTGGGCCTACACCGACCCCGAGCACTTCTACTACGTCACCCTCAAGCCCAACGGCTGGGAGCTGGGCAAACGCGACCCCGCCTACCCCGGCGGCCAGCGCTTCCTGGCCACCGGCGGCGACTCCTTCCCCGTCGGCCGCACCTCCGACGTCCGCGTCGCCCAGCGCGGCGCCCGCATGGAGATCAGCGTCAACGGCCGGGGCCTCGTCGCGTACGAGGACCACGAACGCCCTTATCTGAAGGGCAGCGTGGGGGTGTACACGGAGGACGCGCGGGTGGTGTTCAGCGAGGTGGTGGCACGGTCGGCGGGGACGTGAGGCCGTAGCCGCCGGGGAGGCGGCTCACTCCGCGTCTCACACCGCGGCCCCGGACGACCTCCGCCACCGCCGCCCGCACCTCGGGCGGTTTACGCACCCGAAGCGGCGCCGGCCGTCCGACCGCCTCCGCCATCCACCGCGGGTCACCAAGCCGCCGGGCCGGACCCGCCTCGAAGGCCGGCGAGACGAGGAACCGCGCGAGGACGAGTTCACTGGTGCCGACCGCGCCCGCCTGGCGCCCGCGATGTCAGTGGCGGGTGACAGGATGACGACCATGAGCCGGATCATCTCGTACAGCACCGCGGACCAAGCACACGTCGTGGCTTTCCTCGGCGCCGGGGACAGCCTCTCCGCCGACCAGCGCGACCGCCTCGCCGCCATGCGCGAATGCGCGAAGGCCGACCAACTCCGGCTCGAACGCCAGGACATCGACTGGGGCCTGACCATTCCCGAGGCCCTCGACCACCTCATAGCCGGTCACGCCGACTCGACGGCCGAGTACGCGGCCAACGCCTACTACAGCGCGCTCCAGCACATCATCGACGCCAACGCCTCCGATCCCACCGACCTGGGCTCGTACTCCAAGCCCGCCACCTTCTTCGGCCGGTTGGACGACGAGCTCCGCCACCTGGGGGTGGACGCCGACCTGTTGCCCTACGGGTACATCTTCGCCGGACCGCCCGACGGAATCCCCTTCCCCCTCCCCTTCCCCATGGACGGATCCCCGGACTTCGGCCGGCTCCCGCTGGCCAAGGCCAAGCCCGCCGCCGACGCCTACCGCCGGGTCCTGGACCGGATCGACCCCGGTCTCACCCATGACGTCCAGGTTCTGATCGGCATGCTGGACGACGAACACGACAACTGGACATGGGCCCGCGAGCGGCTCGACTGGTACACGCAGGACACTCTTTTCTTCTCCATCAGGGGCTGATCCATCCAGGGGCTATTCCATCCAAGGGCTGATCCATCAGGAGGTGAGGAGCGGGCACGCCGCTCCCCGGCCGGCCCCGGCGCTCAGCCCTCCAGGACGTACCACTGCCGCACGGACTTCCCGCGCACGTAGAGCCGCCGCCCGCGTCCGACGACATCGGTGTAGCGGGTGAGGGGGGTGCCGTCGGGGAGGGTGAGCCGGGTTTCTTGGAACGGGTCGAGGGTGCCGGCGGAGGCCCGGCAGCGGTGCAGCACGTCGTCGGCGAGGAGGGTGACCTCCGTGCCGTGGGCCGCGATGCCCCGGGGGTGGCCGGCCGGTGTCGTCCAGGAGGTGATTCGGCCGTCGGTCCCGACGTGGACGAGGCGGGGCGACGGGTGGTAGGCGAACCATGCGGCTCCGTCGTCGACGTTGAGGGCGTACGCGTCGACCGGGTACGGGAGGCCGTCCGGGGGCGTGAGAGACCACTGCCGATTGCCGTGACCGTCCCAGCGGACGAGGCCGGCGGCGGCGAGTGCGTCGCTGTGAATCCCCTCGTCGGAGTAGGCGCTCCACAGGGCGCCCCGGCGGTCGGACCGTACGAAACGGGCCCCGCGGCCCATGGAGAAGCGGCGCGGAGACCGGCCGTCGCGTCCGAAGAGCCAGGCGTTCGGCTCACCGACGCCGCCCCCGACCAGCAGGACCCGGCCGTCGGGCAGGACATCCAGAGCGGACGGCCGCACGCGCACCCCGGTCAGGGTGCGTTCGACCGGGGGCCTGCCGTCGCTGCTGACGAGCAGGGCGTCGTAGGGGTACCGGCGGGGCTTCGGGTACGACGGCCCGTACGGGTTCCGCACGGTTTCCACGTCCGGGCAGAGCAGCCACACGGCGTTGCCCCGGGCGTCGACGGTGGTCGCCAGGACGGTCCCGGCGTCGTACGGGCCGGGCAGCGTCGCGTGCGGACGGAGGGCGGTGCTCCTCAAGAACTCACCTCGGGGGGCAGGCGGCAAGGGCTGCCATGATCCCAGCCGCCCGCGCCCCCCTTCAGGCGAGGTGCGCCTCCAGCGCCGCCCGCACACCGGATTCGAGCGCCCCCTCGATCCAGGACGGCTTGACGGACGTGTGGTCGCCCGCGAAGTGCAGCGGGCCCTCGGGTTCGCGGATGGCGCCGAGGAGTTCGGTGTGCTGGCCGGGCAGCAGGACGGACGCCTCGCCGTACGCGTAGGGGTCGCGCAACCAGCTCTGGGTCCGGCCGGCGCCGGTGTAGAAGACCTCGACGCGCTGCCCGTACACCTGCTGGAGGCCGCAGAGGGCGTGCGGGTAGCGGGCCTCGTCGTCGAGGGAGTCCCAGCGCGAGGCGTCGTCGGCCCAGCAGTAGACGGCGAGGACGACGCCGCCCTCGCTGCCGGGTACGGGGTGGGAGGGGTTGAACATGAAACGGTTGGGGTTGTCGGACAGCGAGCCGCCGCCGACGATGTGCGCCGCCTCGGGCTGGTCGCGTCCGGCCCAGTAGTTGGCGGCGTAGTGGGCGCGCTGCGCCTGGGTGATGTGCCCGTGCGGGACGGAGGGGTGAACGCCGAGCAGGCTGCCGTCGGCGGGCGCCTTCCCGTCCCGGTACTTGGCGTACAGCCCGGGCCGGACGGCCTCCAGCTCCCGCTTCCAGTCGTCCTCGGTGAACTCCCACCACCGGCGGCTGAATTCGAGCAGCACCTTGGTGGCACTGTCGTAGTGCAGTTCCGTCACCGCGCGCCGCTTGCCGTACGACATCAGCGGGCTGACCTGCACGTGCCGCAGCCCGGTGAACGGCACGGTGACGATCGCGAGGTCGCCGGTGAACTGCTCGCGGACGACCTTGCCGTCCCGCCCCTCGGACACGGTGTCGATCCACACGCGCGGCCCGTCCTTCCGGACGTGGGTCGCCCGGTCGGCTCCCGCCCGGTCCGGCGACCAGTACTCGATCCGCGTCGCCCGCCGGTCGAACCGCAGCACGTCGTCGACCTTCTTGAGCAGCGCGTCGGGCAGCGCCGCGGTCCCGCCGACCAGCTCCCAGAACTCGGTGTCCGGGCTGATCAGCGACTGGCTGATGAAACTGTGCACGAACGACAGCGGCAGCCGGGAGGTCAGGTTCTCCAGCGTCCCGACGAGATCGATCGTGCGCTCGTCGAAACCGGCCTCCTCCGTGAGGAACCGGTACATCGACCAGTCGCCGTACTTCTGGATGACCCGGGCCCACCCCTTCACCCGCTCGGGCATCGGCTTGTCGACCCGCTTGCCGTCCGCACCGGCGGTGCTGAACTCGTCACGGACGGGATCGAGCACGCGCCGCAGGATGGTGGACGACGGCGTGTCCCACAGTTCGCGCGGCACCCCGAACGACCGATTGATCTTCCGAGGATCCTTGGCGTAGTCGGCACGCCGCATCCGCACCCCGTTGACGTGCAACCAGGCGTGATTGACAGGCTTCCCCTCCCCATCCACATCGACGAGGTAAAAACGCCGACGCTTCACCCCAAGCCCGTCGATGAGACTCATCACCAGCGGATGACTGCCGGGAATGCGCATGGCTCCGGCCTCCGCGTACTGCCGGGGGTCGGCGAACGGCTGCGCGGCGTGCTCGTGCCCGCCCTTGCGGAACGTCTTGATCCGACCGCCGACCCGGTTGCCGTTGGCCTCCAGCAGCGTCACGTGGTGCCCGGCCCGCTTCAGCAACCAGGCCGCCACAAGCCCGGCCGGCCCGGCCCCCACCACGAGCACCTTCCTGGCCGCTTTCTTCCCGGTCCGCGGCAGCCCGTCATCAAGAATCTTCTTGTACTCGGGCACCAGCGGCCGGTCGTGATCGTCGACGACCAGCAGGGCCCTGGCCACCTCCATGCAGGTGTCCCAGTCGGCGGTGGGCTTGGGGGCAGGTGCCGCTTCCGCCGGAGTGACGGCGGGCGCCCCGACCGCAGCGACGGCGGCGGTGACCGCACCGGCGGCGACGGCGAACTGACGACGGGAAACGGCTGATCCGCCTTCGGGGGCGGGGAGTTCATCCATGCGTCCTGAATAGGCCGCGATGCAAGGGATATGACCGTCTGATCAACGACGCTCACCCGAACGTGCGAGCGCACGGGCGCTCGGCGCCCTTCCACACGCCCACCGAATACAACTGGCCTTTCGAGTACGAGGGTTTACCCGCCGCGTTCGTGTCCTTGTACGGCAAACGGCGGGCCCTACGCTGGCGTTGGGAAGGATGGTGACCCCATGTCCACTGGGTTGGCCGACAACGTGAGGAAGTACCGCCGGACAGCCGGTCTGAGCCAGGAAGGGCTGGCGGAGGCAGCCGAGTTGTCGCTGAGCACGGTCCGCAAGGTGGAACAGGGCGGGGACGTCCGCATCGAGACACTGCACTCGCTGGCCCGCGCGCTGGGGGTGACCACGTCCGCCCTCTTCGCGACGGAGGCACCGAAGCCCGTGCTCGGCTTGCTGGACGAGACGAACCGGCGCTCGCTGGTCGAGCTGCGCAAGGCGCTGATGCCCGCCGTCGGCCTGGCCGGCCGCGTGCCGGATCCGGCGGAGGCGGCGGAGGTGTCGGTCCTCCACCAGGGAGTCCGGGAAGGGCACACCCTCTACTGGGCCGACCAGTACGACGCGGTGGCCAAGCGTCTCCCGAGGCTGCTGCGAAGCTCCGAGGCGGCGGTCGCCGCCCTGGAGGACGAGGAGCGGCGGAAGGCGGTGGTCGCGCGCTGCCACATCCTGCTGCTCACGGGTAAGTACCTGACCCAAGTCCGGCAGTACGACATGGCGTACCACGCCCTGGTGGAAGCGATCCGCGTGGCCCGCGAGGCGGACAGGATCCAGCTCGCCGCGACAGGCGTCGTCGGCCTCTGCTGGCTGCTGCTGCGCCAGGACCGCTTCGAGGAGAGCGAGGAACTGGCCGCCGCCACGGCACAGGAGGTCGAGCCGCGCATGTCCGACGCGACCCCGGCGAAGCTGGCGGTCTGGGGCGAGCTCTGGCTGCGGGTCGCGTCGGCGTCCATCCGCAACAACCGTCCTGACGTGGCCCGGGAGGCGCGCCGGATGGCGGGGACGGCGGCGAGCGCGCTGAGCGTCGAGTTCACCGGCTTCCCCGAGCACTGGGGTGGGTTCGGCCCGGTGACAGCGGAGATGAAGGCGGTCGAGGATCTGGCCTTGGTGGGTGACTCCCGAGGCGTCCTCCGCCGGGCCGACGACGGCCTGCTCGGCTCGCGCGCGGTCCACACCCTCGGCCGCCCGACCCCGCCGAACTGGGGCCGCCACCGCCTGGACATCGCCCAGGCCCACATCCGCCTCGGCTCCCATCAGGAGGCCATGGACGAATTGACCGGCCTCCGCCGCACGTCGGGCGCCTGGCTGACCCACCAGCCCATGGCCCGCTACGTCATGACGGACATCCTCAAGACCCGTAAGCGCACCCTCACGGCGGACATGCGCGACATGGCCGCCCACCTGGGGGTCGCCGGCTAACCACCACGGAACGGAATACATCCCACGGCCCTTGCCGTGAAGTGCCCCGCCAGGCCCGTGGTCCGGGACGCGCCCCACCCATACGGTCCCCTCGTCGAACCAGACGCGACGAGAAGGAACCGCAGTTGACACACAGGACCGACGAGGCAGCTGAGCGCACCCCACGACAAACAGCTGTCCGGATCCTCCCCTGGACGACGGAGGACGCGAAGCCGTGCCTCCTGCTCACGGACGCCGGGTCGGGACGCCTGTCCCGCCTGGCGGACGACGTGGAGTCCCTCCACCTCGCTGTGGCCGCAGACCTCCTGTCCCACGCCCAGGAGCTACTGGACGACCCCTCGACCCCGGAGGCCGAACTCCGCTGCGCGACGGCCCTCCTGTGCGAGTCCCTACGGGACGCCCTGAAGGTAGCGGCGACCCGGACCTCCCACTCCCCACCCCCACCCACCAACGCACAGCTCCGCGCCTGCGCCCACGCCGAACCACGGGACACCCCATGCTGATGCCCCGCCCCCACGCGCCCCTCCGCCCCTTGCCGCGCCTCCCCCACCCCGCCGGCCCACGAGCCATGCCCGCCCCAATCGCGGGCTGCCCGGCATGTGCCGACCTGGACACCAAACGCCGCCCAGAAGCGAACCCAGACAACCCGGACCGAACCCTGCGCCTGTCGGGTGCGTACGTAGCCCACCACCAACGGCGGCATCCGTAAGATTTCACCGTTAGAGCGAGGGCCCCGGGACCACGCCCGCAAACGCGGGGACTACTGGAGCCAGGTGGCGCGCCGGTCCACCCCGCGAGCGCGGGGACCTCAGCTTGTCGCGGTCGCCGATGGCGTAGTCGCCGGGACCACCCCCGCACGCGCGGGGTCCACTCCAGCGTCGGGATCCCGTCTTCATCGACGGCGGGACCACCTCCGCACGCGCGGGGACCACTCCAGCGTCGGGATCCCGTCTTCATCGACGGCGGGACCACCTCCGCACGCGCGGGGACCACTCGAACCCGATCATGCCGCCCAAGCCCTGCCGGGGACCACCCCCGCACGCGCGGGGATCACCGGTCCGCCTTCGCGGGTCAGCACCTTCTGCCGGGACCACCCCCGCACGCGCGGGGATCACAGTTGATCCGCTTCGGGCATGCCGCGGAATCGGGGACCACCCCCGCACGCGCGGGGATCACCCCTTTGGCGTGGCCAGGCTGTCACCCAGCGCGGGACCACCCCCGCACGCGCGGGGATCACAGATCACCGAGGCGCTCGACCTGACCGAGGACGGGACCACCCCCGCACGCGCGGGGATCACCTCAGGTCGCGTTCCGCCCCGGCCGCCGGCCTGGGACCACCCCCGCACGCGCGGGGATCACAGGCCGCCACCTGCGGCTTTAGCCGCGCCGACCTCGGTTTTTACTCACTTCCCGAAATTCCGGCGAACCCGCCATACCGCGCATTCCGCCCCAGCGGCCCTCACCAGCTATGCGCCACATCCACAATCAGCTTGTCCCCCGACTGCTCGACCCGGAACGGCAGTCGAGCCCGGACGCCCACGGCCACCTGGGTCTGGCCCTCGAAGCTCGCGCCGAACTTCGTGTCTTGGAAGGTGCGGTAGCCGGTGAGGTCGACGCCCGGGAGGGGCTGGCGGCCGTGGCCCGGGTAGGTGGGGGTGCCGGTGTTGGGGTCGTAGCTCGGGGCGTTCAAGTAGACCTGGAGTATGGCGCCGCCCTTGACGGGTATCAGGTCGCCGGAGCCGTCCTGGTGGAAGGCGTCGACGTAGCCCACGCGGAAGCCGGTCTTGGACGAACCGCCGAGGTCGAAGACCAGGCGGTCGTAGCACTCGTTGCTGCCGGTCCTGATGTTCTTCAGCGGCTTGTATCCCGAGCCGGTGGCGGACTTGTCGCCGCTGCCCCAGGCCGTCGAGCAGGCCGCGGTGGTCCCGGGCGCCGCCGGGGCGGTGGTCGCGGCGTCGGCGGTGCCGATCGTGCCCATGAGCCCCGCGCCGGCCAGTACGAGTACGGCGGCCGCTGTCGTCAAACGTCGCATGGTGTGTCTCCTGGAAGATCTGGATACAGGTACATGCGATAGGACCATCGTAACGAGCGCAGGTCACGCCGGGTGCAGGTTTCAGCCAAAGATCACGCTACGTTGACGCAAAACAGATTCTTGTTAGCCGTTGTTCAAGCGGCGCCCAAATCAACTCCTTTTCGTAATAAGCCAGTTGACCTCAGCAAATGGCCAACACCGCCCGCCGGACGGGCCGATGTCCGTCCGGCGGGCGGGGCGACAAGGGGTGCCGACCTCAGACCGCCAGCGCCCGGTCCGTCGGGCGGATCGGGGCCGGGAGCGTGCTCGTGCCCGTCAGGTAGCGGTCGACGGCACGCGCCGCCGAGCGGCCCTCCGCGATCGCCCAGACGATCAGCGACTGGCCACGACCCGCGTCACCGGCCACGAACACGCCCGGCACGTTCGTCGCGTAGGAGCCGTCACGGGCGATGTTCCCGCGAGCGTCCAGCTCCAGGCCCAGCTGCTCCACCAAGCCGTTCGCGCGGTCCGTTCCCGTGAAGCCCATCGCCAGCGTCACCAGCTGCGCCGGGATGCGGCGCTCAGTACCCGGCTTCTGCTCAAGCTTGCCGCCCTTGAACTCCACCTCCACCAGGTGCAGCCACTGCACACGCCCCTCCTCGTCGCCCTCGAAGTGGGTCGTGGACACCGAGTAGACGCGCTCCCCGCCCTCCTCATGGGCCGAGGTGACCTTGTACAGCATCGGGAACGTCGGCCACGGCTGACCAGCCGCCCGCTCCTCCCCCGGCCGCGGCATGATCTCCAGCTGCGTCACCGACAACGCGCCCTGCCGGTGCGCCGTGCCCACGCAGTCCGCGCCCGTGTCACCGCCACCAATCACCACCACGTGCTTGCCCTCGGCCGTGATGGTGGGGGCGACGTAGTCACCCTCCTGCACCTTGTTGGCGACCGGCAGGTACTCCATCGCGAAGTGGATGCCGCGCAGCTCCCGCCCGGGAACCGGCAGGTCACGGGATGTCGTCGCACCCGCCGCCACGACCACCGCGTCGTACCGCCCGCGCAGCTTCGCGCCGTCGATGTCGCGGCCGATCTCGACCTCCGTGCGGAACTTGGTCCCCTCCGCCCGCATCTGCTCGATGCGCCGGTTGATGTGCCGCTTCTCCATCTTGAACTCGGGGATGCCGTACCGCAGCAGCCCGCCGATCCGGTCGGCACGCTCGTACACCGCCACCGTGTGACCCGCCCGCGTCAGCTGCTGGGCGGCGGCGAGGCCGGCGGGACCCGAGCCGATGACGGCGACGGTCTTGCCGGAGAGCCGCTCGGGCGGCTGCGGCGTGACGTCACCCGCCTCCCACGCCTTGTCGACGATCGTCACCTCGACGTTCTTGATGGTGACGGGGTCCTGGTTGATGCCCAGGACGCACGCGGACTCGCACGGCGCCGGGCACAACCGGCCCGTGAACTCGGGGAAGTTGTTCGTCGCGTGCAGGCGCTCGCTCGCCGCCTGCCAGTCGCCCCGCCACGCGTAGTCGTTCCACTCGGGGATGAGGTTCCCCAGCGGACAGCCGTTGTGGCAGAACGGAATGCCGCAGTCCATGCACCGGCCGGCCTGCTTCGAGATGACCGGCAGCAGCGAGCCCGGAACGTACACCTCGTTCCAGTCGCGGACGCGCTCCTCGACGGGACGGGTGCGGGCGACCTCGCGCCCGGTGGTCAGGAAGCCCTTCGGATCAGCCATGGGTCGCCGCCTCCATCATCTTCTCGTGGGTCTCGGTCTCGGAGAGACCCGCTCGCTCGGCGGCGTCCTTGGCGGCGAGCACTGCCTGGTACGTGGGCGGGACGACCTTGCGGAAGCGCGCCACCGCCGCGTCCCAGTCGGCGAGGAGGCCGGCCGCCACGGTGGACCCCGTCTCCTCCTGGTGGCGGCGCACGACACCGTGCAGCCACCGCGCGTCGGCGTCGTCCAGCGACCCGACAGCCCCCGCCAGCTCCTTGTTGACGTTGCGCGGGTCCAAATCCACGACGTAGGCGACACCGCCCGACATGCCGGCCGCGAAGTTCCGTCCCGTCGGACCGAGCACGACGGCCCGGCCACCCGTCATGTACTCGCAGCCGTGGTCGCCGACGCCCTCCGACACGACCACCGCGCCCGAGTTGCGGACGCAGAACCGCTCCCCGACCGCGCCCCGCAGGAACATCTCCCCGCCCGTGGCGCCGTAACCAATCGTGTTGCCGGCGATGGTGGAGTACTCGGCGAGGTGGTCGGCGGCCCGGTCCGGCCGGACGACGAGCCGGCCGCCCGACAGGCCCTTGCCGACGTAGTCGTTGGCGTCGCCCTCCAGCCGCAGGGTGACACCGCGCGGCAGGAAGGCGCCGAACGACTGGCCGGCCGAGCCGGTGAACGTGATGTCGATGGTGTCGTCGGGCAGCCCGGCGCCGCCGTACCGCTTGGTGACCTCGTGGCCGAGCATGGTGCCGACGGTCCGGTTGATGTTCCGGACCGGCACCTGCGCCCGCACGGGCTGCGCCTCCTCGACCCCCACTGTGTCGAGCGCGTCGGCGGCCAGCTTGATCAGCTGGTTGTCGAGTGCCTTGGCCAGGCCGTGGTCCTGGGGGACGGTCCGGTGCCGTACGGCGCCCGCGGGCAGCTCGGGGACGTGGAACAGCGGTGCGAGGTCGAGCCCCTGCGCCTTCCAGTGGTCCACGGCCCGCCCGGTGTCGAGGAGTTCGGCGTGCCCGACGGCCTCCTCCAGCGTCCGGAAGCCCAGCTCGGCGAGCAGCTCCCGCACCTCCTCCGCGATGAACTCGAAGAAGTTGACGACGAACTCGGCCTTGCCCGCGAACCGTTCCCGCAGCACCGGGTTCTGCGTGGCGATGCCGACCGGGCAGGTGTCCAGGTGGCAGACGCGCATCATGACGCACCCGGAGACGACGAGCGGCGCGGTCGCGAACCCGAACTCCTCCGCCCCGAGCAGCGCCGCGATCACGACATCGCGCCCGGTCTTGAGCTGCCCGTCGGCCTGGACGACGATCCGGTCGCGCAACCCGTTGAGCAGCAGCGTCTGCTGGGCTTCGGCCAACCCCAGCTCCCACGGCCCGCCCGCATGCTTCAGCGACGTCAGCGGCGACGCGCCCGTACCCCCGTCGTGCCCGGAGATCAGCACCACATCCGCGTGCGCCTTCGACACACCCGCCGCGACCGTCCCGACGCCCACCTCGGACACCAGCTTCACATGGATGCGGGCGGCCGGGTTGGCGTTCTTCAGGTCGTGGATGAGCTGGGCGAGGTCCTCGATGGAGTAGATGTCGTGGTGCGGCGGCGGGGAGATGAGCCCGACGCCCGGCGTCGAGTGCCGCGTCTTGGCGACCCACGGGTAGACCTTGTGGCCGGGCAGCTGGCCGCCCTCGCCGGGCTTGGCGCCCTGGGCCATCTTGATCTGGATGTCGTCGGCGTTGACCAGGTATTCGCTGGTCACCCCGAAGCGCCCGGACGCGACCTGCTTGATGGCGCTGCGCCGCGCCGGGTCGTACAGCCGCTCCGGGTCCTCGCCGCCTTCACCCGTGTTGGACTTGCCGCCCAGCCGGTTCATGGCGATGGCCAGCGTCTCGTGGGCCTCCTGCGAGATGGACCCGTACGACATCGCGCCCGTCGAGAACCGCTTGACGATCTCGCTCACCGGCTCGACCTCGTCCAGCGGCACCGGCTTCCGGTCGCTGGCGAACGCGAACAGCCCGCGGAGCGTCATCAGCCGCTCCGACTGCTCGTTCACGCGCACGGTGTACTGCTTGAAGATGTCGTAGCGCCGGGAGCGGGTGGCGTGCTGGAGCCGGAAGACGGTGTCGGGGTCGAACAGGTGCGGCTCGCCCTCCCGCCGCCACTGGTACTCGCCGCCGATCTCCAGCCGCCGGTGGGTGGCGGGGATGCCGGTGGCGGGGTACGCCTTGGCGTGCCGGGCGGCGACCTCGCGGGCGACGATGTCCAGGCCCACGCCGCCGATCTTGGTGGGCGTGCCGTGGAAGTACGTGTCGACGAACGACGCGTCGAGCCCGACGGCCTCGAAGACCTGGGCGCCGCGGTAGGAGGCGACGGTGGAGATGCCCATCTTGGACATCACCTTCAGCACGCCCTTGCCCAGCGCCTTGATGAGGTTGCGGATGGCGTCCTCGGGCGCGATGCCGCTGAGGAACGTCCCGGCCCTGACCAGGTCCTCGACGGACTCCATGGCGAGGTACGGGTTGACGGCCGCCGCGCCGTAACCGATGAGCAGCGCGACGTGGTGCACCTCGCGGACGTCCCCCGCCTCGACCAGCAGGCCCACGTGCGTGCGCTGCTTGGTGCGGATGAGGTGGTGGTGGACGGCCGAGGTGAGCAGCAGGGACGGGATGGGGGCGTGCTCGGCGTCGGAGTGCCGGTCGGAGAGGACGATCAGCCGGGCGCCGCCGGCGATGGCCGCGTCGACCTCGGCGCACATCGCGTCCAGCCGCGCGGCCAGCGCCTCGCCGCCGCCGGAGACCCGGTAGAGGCCGGAGAGGGTGGCGGCCTTGAGGCCGGGGAGGTCGCCGTCGGCGTTGATGTGGATGAGCTTGGCGAGCTCGTCGTTGTCGATGACCGGGAACGGCAGGGTGACGCTGCGGCAGGACGCGGCCGTCGGCTCCAGCAGGTTGCCCTGCGGGCCGAGGGACGAGACGAGCGAGGTGACCAGCTCTTCCCGGATGGCGTCCAGCGGGGGGTTGGTGACCTGCGCGAACAGCTGGGTGAAGTAGTCGAAGAGCAGCCGCGGGCGCGCGGAGAGCGCGGCGATCGGCGAGTCGGTGCCCATCGAACCGATCGGCTCGGCGCCCGAGTTCGCCATCGGCGCGAGGATGACGCGCAGCTCCTCCTCGGTGTAGCCGAAGGTCTGCTGGCGGCGGGTGACGGACGCGTGGGTGTGCACGATGTGCTCGCGCTCGGGGAGGTCCTTGAGCTCGATGAGCCCGGCCTCCAGCCACTCCTTGTACGGCTGCTCGGCGGCGAGGCCGGCCTTGATCTCGTCGTCCTCGATGATGCGGTGCCCGGCCGTGTCGACCAGGAACATCTTCCCCGGCTGGAGCCGGCCCTTGCGGACGACCCGGGCGGGGTCGATGTCGAGGACGCCGACCTCGGAGGAGAGGACGACCAGCCCGTCGTCGGTGACCCAGTACCGGCCGGGACGCAGCCCGTTGCGGTCGAGAACGGCGCCGACGAGGGTGCCGTCGGTGAAGGTGACGCAGGCCGGGCCGTCCCAGGGCTCCATCAGGGTGGAGTGGTACTGGTAGAAGGCGCGACGGGCGGGGTCCATGGAGGCGTGGTGCTCCCATGCCTCGGGGATCATCATCAGCACGCTGTGCGGCAGCGAACGCCCGCCCAGGTGCAGCAGCTCCAGCACCTCGTCGAAGGAGGCGGAGTCGGACGCGTCCGGGGTGCAGACGGGGAACGTCCGCTCCAGGCTCTTGCCCGTCCCGAACAGCTCCGACGCGAGCTGCGACTCGCGGGCGCGCATCCAGTTGCGGTTGCCGTTGACGGTGTTGATCTCACCGTTGTGGGCGACGAACCGGTACGGGTGGGCGAGCGGCCAGCTGGGGAACGTGTTGGTGGAGAAGCGGGAGTGGACCAGCGCGATGGCGGTGGCGAACCGGCGGTCGGACAGGTCCGGGAAGAAGGGCTCCAGCTGGCCGGTGGTCAGCATGCCCTTGTAGACGATGGTGCGGGCGGAGAGCGACGGGAAGTAGACGCCGGCCTCGCGCTCGGCGCGCTTGCGCAGCACGAACGCCTTGCGGTCCAGGGCGATCCCGCGGCTCTCGCCGTCCGCGTCCGCCACGAACAGCTGCCGGAACTCCGGCATGGTGGCGCGGGCGGTGCTGCCCAGCAGCTCGGGGGCGACGGGGACGGTACGCCAGCCGAGGACGGTCAGCCCTTCCTCGGCGGCGATGGCGGCGATCGTCTCGATGCGTGAGACACCCTCGGCGTCACCGTCGGCATCACCGTCGACGTCACCCTCGGCGGGCAGGAACGCGATGCCGACCGCGTACGCCCCCTGCTCCGGGAGGGCGAAGTCCACGGCCTCGCGGAGGAAGGCGTCCGGGATCTGGACGAGGATGCCGGCGCCGTCACCGGAGTCCGGCTCGGAGCCGGTGGCGCCGCGGTGCTCCAGGTTGCGCAGGACGGTGAGCGCCTGTTCCACCAGGGCGTGGCTCGCCTCGCCGGTCAGAGTCGCGACAAAGCCGACGCCGCAGGCGTCGTGCTCATGGCGGGGGTCGTACATCCCCTGCTGAGCGGGGTGGGATGCAGAACGCATCGGCGCTCCCGTCGTCTTGGCATTCATGGCGGTGCATGTGCCGAGGGACGACGCTGGCCCTCCGCGAAATTTGGTGCAGGCTACATGATGACCCGCTTCTCGCACAGTGGAAGATGTATTCCACTATGTGGACAACAGCGGCCGGATCCACGAGATCCGTGAGATCCATGAGGGTGGAGCGCAACCGGCGCGGGCCGCACTGCCCACGGGCGCTTGTGAAGATGTGCCCTGTTGTCGAAGGGTTGAAACCGCATGGAAACCAGCTCGTGACGCACGTTCGTTATGCGGTGACCCGCATAAAGCATCACCCGACGGCGGTCCCGAAGGCAATACCCAGGAGATACGTCACACCGGCCGCCGCACCGCCCAGCAGCAGCTGCCGCAGCCCGCTGAACCACCAGCTGCGCGCGGTGACCCGGGCGACGACCGCGCCGCACGCGAACAGCCCCAGCAGCGCCAGCAGCACCGCGGGCCACAGCTGCGTGGCGCCCAGCAGGTACGGGAGGACGGGCAGCAGCGCGCCCAGCGCGAACGAGCCGAACGAGGCGAGGGCCGCCGTCATCGGCGAGGGCAGGTCGGAGGGGTCGATGCCCAGCTCCTCGCGGGCGTGGATCTCCAGCGCCTGCTCCGGGTCCTTCGACAGCTGCCGCGCCACCTCCCGCGCGAGCGCCGGCTCCACCCCGCGCGACTCGTAGAGCGCGGCCAGCTCCTCCAGCTCGTCCGTCGGGTGTTTCCGCAGCTCACGCCGCTCGATGTCGAGCTCGGCGAGGACCAGCTCGCGCTGCGACGCGACGGACGTGTACTCCCCCACCGCCATCGAGAACGCACCCGCGGCGAGCCCCGCCAGCCCCGTGATCACCAACGTCTGCGACGTGGCGTCCCCGCCCGCGACGCCGGTCAGCAGCGCGAGGTTCGACACCAGACCGTCCATCGCCCCGAACACGGCGGGACGCAGCCAGCCGCCGTTCACGTCGCGGTGCGTGTGGTTGTCGCGGTGGGCTATGTGCGTGGCGGCGGCGGTGTCGAGGACGGCCATGGTGGTTCGGTGCTCCTTCGCCCGGAGGGCGGGCCTTGTGCTCTGCCCCCTACGGTCCGACGGTACGCACGAATGGCATGTCCGCGCTAGCAAGGAAGGCCGAACTTACCTCGCTGACCTGCGGTTTTGCCGCGCCCCGGTCCCACCCCTTCGCCGATTCCCGGGGGCAAGCCCCTCGGACCCCCGAAACCGCGCTCCGCGGGTTGTCCTCAATCGCCGGACGGGCTGGAAGTGCCACCTCAGGCACGATCCAGCCCGTCCGGCGTTTGAGGACGAGCGGCGAAGCCGCGACAAGCGGGGTCTGGGGCGCAGCCCCAGGAAACGGCGAAGGGGCGGGACAGGGGCAAACCCCCATCCCGCCCCAGCGCAAAGCTCAGAGCTTCTTGGCCGGCTTCGCCCCGTCCGCCGGCTTCGGCCCATCCACCGGCTTCGCCCCACCCGCCGGCTTCGACAGATCCACCGGCTCCCCCGGAGCACCGTCCTCCGCCTCCCGAGCGGAGCCGGAAGCACCCGGCTCGACCACAGCCTCCCGCCCAGGAACCCTCCTCGACGACACCACCATGTAAGCCACCGCCGCCAGGAACACCAGAATCGACGTCCACCCGTTGAGCCGCAGCCCCAGCACATGATGGGCGTCGTCCACCCGCAGGTACTCCGTCCAGAAGCGCCCCACCGTGTACGCCGCCACATACAGCGCGAACGCCCGGCCATGACCGAGCTTGAAGCGCCGATCGGCCCAGATCACCAGAGCGGCGACCCCGAGGCACCACAGCGACTCGTACAGGAACGTCGGATGGTACGTACCGGCGACCCGCCCGATCCCCGGATCGGCGTCGATCTTCAGCGCCCACGGCAGGTCCGTCGCCTTGCCGTAGAGCTCCTGGTTGAACCAGTTGCCCCACCGGCCGATCGCCTGCGCCACGGCGATACCGGGGGCGACGGCGTCCGCCCAGGCCGGCAGCGGGATGCCGCGCGTCCGGCAGCCGATCCAGGCGCCGACCGCGCCGAGCGCGACCGCGCCCCAGATGCCGAGGCCGCCCTCCCAGATCTTGAAGGCGTCGACCCAGTTCCGCCCCTCACCGAAGTACAGCTCGTAGTCGGTGATGACGTGGTAGAGCCGGCCGCCGACGAGGCCGAAGGGCACGGCCCAGACGGCGATGTCGGCGACGGTCCCGGCCCGGCCGCCGCGCGCCATCCAGCGGCGGTTGCCGAGCCAGACGGCGGCGAAGACGCCGATGATGATGCAGAAGGCGTAGCCGCGCAGCGGGACCGGCCCCAGGTGGAGCACGCCGGTCGACGGGCTGGGAATGTATGCGAGATTCATGGCACCACCGACGCTACCCTGCCGGGGCGCGCGACCGGCAACCCACCCGGGACAACAGCTGCGTAACGGGCCCCGTGCCCCGCACGCGAAACGCCCCGGACTCGCACGCCCCGCGGGAAGCGCGCCCCGCCCGCCTCAGTGCTTCTTCTTGGACGACGAAGAGGACGTCGCCACGACCATCTCCCGCAGCTTCGCCGGCGTCAGCGGATGCGCCGGGTCGCCGTACACGCTCTTCCCGTTGAGCAGCACGGTCGGGGTGGCCTTGTAGGCGCCCTTGCGGAACGTCTCGTACGTCTGCTTCACCCAGCTGTCGTGCATGCCGTCGTCGACGCACTTCTGGAAGCCGGGGGTGTTCAGCCCCGGGACCTGCTCGGCCAGCTCGTACAGCCGGGAGGTGTCGCCGAAGGCGTCCTTCGTCTCGGGCGGCTGGTTCTTGTAGAGGACGTCGTGGTACGCGGCGAACTTCCCGACGTCCTGCGCACACGCCGCCGCGTTCGCGGCCCGGAGCGAGCCCGCACCGCCCAGGTTCCGGTCGATGAGGGTGACGATGTGGTACTCGGTCTTGAGCTTCCCCTCCTGCTCCAGGTCGCGCACGGTGTCGCGGTACGCGTTCTCGAACAGGGCGCAGGCCGGGCAGCGGAAGTCCTCGTAGACGGTCAGCGTGGCCTTGGCGGCCTTCTTGCCGACCGGGATGGTGGAGCCGTCCTTGCCGAGCGCCCCCTGCGGCGGCAGCGGCGGACCGGCCGCCTCGTCCTCCTTCTCCCCGCCCGTGCTCGCGATCACCGCCGCGACCCCGGCGCCGGTCCCCAGCACCCCCACCACCGCCAGCCCCGCGATCATCGCCCGTCTGCGTTTGGCGCGGGCGGCGTCCTTCAGGCGCTGTTCCTGCAGCCGCTCGCGGGCGCTGCGCTTTGCGTCGCTGTTCTTCTCGTTCACGTCCCCGTACAACGAAGTACGACGAACCGGGGGTGCGCCTCGGCGCACCCCCGGTCCCAGGTTCCTTCGAACGGGTTACCCCGGCTCGCTCACGACGGGATCAGCCCCGCTTGCGGACGCCCTCCGCCAGTTCCCCGGCGAGCTCCCGCACCGCCGCGAGCCCGGCCGCCTCGTCCGGAGCGTCGAGCATCCGCTTGACGAAGGCCGAGCCGACGATGACGCCGTCGGCGAACCCGGCGACCTCCGCGGCCTGCGCCGCGTCGGAGACGCCGAGGCCGACGCAGACGGGCAGCGCGGTGCCGGTGGCGCGGGTGCGCTCGACCAGCTCCTTCGCCTGGGCGCCGACGGACGCTCGGGTGCCGGTGACGCCCATCAGGGAGGCCGCGTAGACGAAGCCGCTGCCCGCCGCGGTGATCGTGGCGAGCCGCTCGTCCTTGCTGCTGGGCGCGACGACGAAGACCGTCGCCAGCCCGTGCCGGCCGGCGTGCTCCCGCCACAGGTCCGACTCCTGCACCGGCAGGTCGGGCAGGATGCAGCCGGCGCCGCCCGCCGCGGCCAGCTCGGCGGTGAACCGCTCGACGCCGTAGCGGTCGATGGGGTTCCAGTACGTCATGACGAGCACGGGCTTCCCGGTGGCCTCGTGGGCCTCCCGGACCGTCCGCATGACGTCCGCGATCCGGACGCCGCCCTTCAGGGCGATGTCGTCGGCGGTCTGGATGACGGGACCGTCGAGGACGGGGTCGCTGTGCGGCAGCCCCACCTCGACCACGTCCGCGCCGCCGTCGAAGACGGCCTTGATCGCCGCGATGCCGCCGTCCACGGTGGGGAAGCCGGCCGGGAGGTAGGCGATGAGCGCGGCCCGGTCCTCGGCCTTGGCGGCGGCGAGGGTGTCCGTCAACAGCTTTACGTTCCCGCTCACTTGGCGTCCCCCTCGATCTCCGCGGTGGCGGTACGGTCGGCGGCCACTTCGGCGTCGGTGTCGTAGAGGCCGAAGTAGCGGGCGGCGGTGTCCATGTCCTTGTCGCCGCGGCCGGACAGGTTGACGACGATCAGGCCGTCCTCACCCAGCTCCCGGCCGACCTCCAGGGCCCCGGCGAGCGCGTGGGCGCTCTCGATGGCCGGGATGATGCCCTCGGTGCGGGACAGCAGGCGCAGCGCCCGCATCGCGGCGTCGTCGGTGACCGCGCGGTACTCGCCGCGGCCGGAGTCCTTGAGGTAGGCGTGCTCGGGTCCGACGCCGGGGTAGTCCAGGCCGGCCGAGATGGAGTACGGCTCGGTGATCTGGCCCTCGTCGTCCTGGAGGACGTAGGAGCGGGAGCCGTGCAGGATGCCCGGCTCGCCCGCGGTGAGGGTGGCCGCGTGCTCGCCGGTCTCGACGCCGTGCCCGGCGGGCTCGCAGCCGATGAGCCGGACGTCCGCGTCGGGGATGAAGGCGTGGAACAGGCCGATGGCGTTGGAGCCGCCGCCGACGCAGGCGACGGCCGCGTCGGGCAGCCGTCCGGCGCGCTCCAGGATCTGCCGGCGGGCCTCGACGCCGATGACCCGGTGGAAGTCGCGGACCATGGCCGGGAAGGGGTGCGGTCCGGCGACCGTGCCGAAGAGGTAGTGGGTGCGGTCGACGTTGGCGACCCAGTCGCGGAACGCCTCGTTGATGGCGTCCTTCAGGGTGCGGCTGCCGGACTTCACGGCGATGACCTCGGCGCCGAGCATCCGCATCCGGGCGACGTTGAGGGCCTGCCGCTCGGTGTCGACCTCGCCCATGTAGATGGTGCAGTCGAGGCCGAAGAGGGCGCAGGCGGTGGCGGTGGCGACGCCGTGCTGGCCGGCGCCGGTCTCCGCGATGACGCGCGTCTTGCCCATGCGCTTGGTGAGCAGGGCCTGACCCAGCACGTTGTTGATCTTGTGGGAACCGGTGTGGTTCAGGTCCTCGCGTTTGAGGAACACCCGGGCGCCGCCCGCGTGTTCGGCGAACCGCGGCACCTCGGTGAGGGAGCTGGGACGCCCGGTGTAGTTGACCATCAGGTCGTCGAGCTCGGCGGCGAACGACGGGTCGGACTTGGCCTTCTCGTAGGCGACGGCGACCTCGTCCACGGCGGCGACCAGCGCCTCGGGGATGAAGGTGCCGCCGAAGGCGCCGAAGTAGCCCGCCGCGCTGGGCACCTGGCCCGCGGGGTCGGGAACGAAGAACTCAGAGGACACGGAGGTACTCCTGTGACAGAAAAGGGCGACGGGCACGGCGGGACGGGAGTACACCCCGCGCACGCTCGCCGAAGGGACCGGCTACTGCTGAGCGGTCCCGCGCCATCGGCGCCCGTTGATCTGTCCGGGCTCGCACCCGATGTGGTAGCGCACCCTGCGGCCACGCGCCCGCCGCGCCGGCGCGCGGCAGCCCCGGGGGCGGCACCCCCGGGCCAGACGCGCGTACGCGGTCATGCCGTCCTCAGCTCCTGCCGTGCCGCAGGGCCGGGTGGGCGCCGGCGGCGACCAGGTCGGCGACGGCCGCCTTGGGATCACGGCCGGTCACCAGGGACTCACCGACGAGCACCGCGTCGGCGCCGTCGTTGGCGTAGGCGATGAGGTCGTGCGGGCCGCGCACCCCGGACTCGGCGATCTTGACGATGCCGTCCGGGATCTCGGGGGCGACGCGGGCGAAGGTGCCACGGTCGACCTCCAGCGTCTTCAGGTCACGGGCGTTGACGCCGATGACGCGGGCGCCGGCGGCCACCGCCCGCTCGACCTCGTCCTCGTCGTGCACCTCGACCAGCGGGGTGAGCCCGATGGACTCGGCCCGCTCGATCAGGGAGACCAGGGCCTCCTGCTCCAGGGCGGCGACGATCAGCAGCGCGAGGTCGGCGCCGTAGGCGCGGGCCTCCCACAGCTGGTAGGCGGTGACGATGAAGTCCTTGCGCAGGACCGGGATGTCGACCTTGGCGCGGACGGCCTCCAGGTCGGCGAGCGAGCCGCCGAAGCGGCGCTGCTCGGTCAGCACGCTGATGACGGAGGCGCCACCGGCCTCGTAGTCGGCGGCCAGTCCCGCCGGGTCGGCGATGGCGGCCAGCGCGCCCTTGGACGGGCTGGAGCGCTTGACCTCGCAGATGACGGAGACGTTCTCGCCGCGGAGGGCGGCGGCCCCGTCCCTGGCCTGCGGGGCCTTCGCGGCCCGCTCCTTGAGCTCGTCGAGGCTGACGCGCGCCTGCCGCTCCGCGAGGTCGGCACGGACTCCGTCGATGATCTCGTCGAGCACACTCACGCGGGCGGCCCCCTTCCGGGCTCGGATGATCTGGGCTGATGCGGTTCGTACTCGTCCCACCAGCACACTGTGATGGTACTTGCCGTCGGGCGCGGGTCGCGCATCCGGTTGACGGCGGCGTCGCGGACCGGCCGCCGGCCACCCGGGATCACGGGGCGAGCAGCGCCCCGCAGGGCAGGTTCCGCACCACGGTGAAGACCAGCACCAGCAGGCCGATCCCGCACCAGTGCGCCGGCCGCAGGGCCAGCGGCAGCCCGCCGTCGTGGCGCACGGCGCGGACGCACCAGACCGCCCAGAGGACGGCGAAGACTGCGTAGCCCAGGACGGCGGGGGCGTTGGCGTGCAGGGCGGCGGGGAGGTCGCCGCGCAGCAGGGCGTGCAGCCCCCGCAGGCCGCCGCAGGCCGGGCAGAGCAGGCCGGTGTGGCGGAGCAGCGGGCAGACGGGGTAGTGGCCGGGCTCGTTCGGATCGACCGTCCGGACCAGGACCGCCGCCGCGCCGAGCCCCGCGGCGACGCCGAGCGGCGCGCCCAGCCGGCGGAGGGACGGCGCGGTGGCCCGACGACCTGGGCCGGTGCCGGTGCCGGAAGGGGGCTCCCTCACGCCGTCCAGTGTCCGCCGACACGCGCGAAGGCGCGGCCCGGAACGCCCGTACGGATGACCAGGCCGGTCAGGATGACCAGGGTGATCGGGTACGGGATCCGGGCCGCGCCTTCGCGCGAGGGTGGTGCGGGTGCGGGGACCGCCGGTCAGGCGTTCTGCGGCTGCGCCTCGGCCTTGGGCTTCGACCCCATCTTGGGGGCCTGGCCGAGGCCCATGAGGCGCATGATGCCGCCGACGACCGCGCCGAGAAGGATGACGCCGACCCCGGCCCAGAAGCCGACCGGCTTGGCCATCACGATGAACGCGCTGGCGACGCAGAAGCCGATGAAGGAAATGATGACACCGGTCCAGGCGGCCGGGGTCTGTCCGTGGTGTACCTGACCCGACATGACTTGACTCCTCGTTGCTGGGGGTCGCCGAATCGCGCCTGCGGGCGGCGCATGACCCTCGCGGTCATTGTCCCTGACGGCCTGTGACCGTCTCGACGTGGGGTGGGCGTGAGGCGAGCGTGGGACCGGCGGGGGACCGCCCGGCGGGGGCTACCGGTGCGCCGCGTCGCCGGTGGGGTCCTCCCCCCGGTCGAGGGCCTTCCAGATCTCCTCGGGCCGCTCCGGGTCCGGCGCCCGGCGCGGGCGGCGGGGACGCGGGGTGCCGTCGCGCTCGTACCGGCCGCCCATGGCGGGCCAGTGCCGGCCGTAGCGCAGCGCGAGCAGCCCGGCGAGCAGCAGCAGGACGCCGCCGGCCAGGGCCACCCAGGGCCACGGGGTGTGGCTGACGTGCTCGACTGTGGCGCTGGAGAGGCCGGTGGTCCTGGCGGCCTTCTCCTCCAGGGCCTGCGTGTCGGAGTTGCCCAGCAGGCTGCCGGCGACGACGCCCGCGCCGCTGAGCGCCAGCACGCCGGCGACCAGCGTCCGGCCGGCCCGGCGTACGGCGAAGACCGCGACGAGGGCGGCCAGCCCGACGATGGCGAGGGCACCGGGCAGGCCGGTGACGTCTTGGCCGGTGGCGTGCTCGCGGGCGGCGTCCTGGGCGCCCGCCGCGGTGCCTTCGACCCAGGTCCGGCCGCCGGCGAGCAGCACGAGCGCGGCGCCGACGGCGGTCAGGAACAGGGCGGCGCCGACGCTGCGCCGGGCGCTCCGGCCGGGTCCTGGCTCGGTGCGGGTGCGGGGGTGGGGTACGGCTGCGCTCACCCTTCCACTATCCCCTGCGCCCGTGCGTGCCGCGCAGCCGGGGTCACGCCGGTGCCCCCGGGCGGGTGAGCCGGGCGGCGCCGTGGACGGCCCGCAGCACGGCGGCGGCCTTGTTGCGGCACTCGGTGTCCTCGGCGACCGGGTCGGAGTCGGCGACGACGCCCGCGCCCGCCTGGACGTAGGCGGTGCCGTCGCGCAGCACGGCGGTGCGGATGGCGATGGCGGTGTCGGAGTCCCCGGCGAAGTCCAGGTAGCCGACGCAGCCGCCGTACAGGCCGCGGCGGGACGGCTCCAGCTCCTCGATGATCTGCATGGCCCGGGGCTTGGGCGCGCCGGAGAGGGTGCCGGCCGGGAAGCAGGCGGTGAGTACGTCGAACGCCGTCCGGCCGGGGGCGAGGCGGCCGGTGACGGTGGAGACGATGTGCATGACGTGGCTGTAGCGCTCGATCGACATGAAGTCGACGACCTCGACGGTGCCCGGCTCGCACACCCGGCCCAGGTCGTTGCGGCCGAGGTCGACGAGCATCAGGTGCTCGGCGCGCTCCTTGGGGTCGGCGAGGAGCTCCTCGGCGAGGGCGGCGTCGGCCTGTGGGGTGGCGCCGCGCGGGCGGGTGCCGGCGATGGGGTGGACCATGGCCCGCCCGTCCTCGACCTTCACCAGCGCCTCGGGGCTGGAGCCGACGACCTGGAAGCCGTCGAACTGGAACAGGTACATGTACGGGCTCGGGTTGGTCGCCCGCAGCACCCGGTAGACGTCCAGCGCGGAGGCGGCGCACGGCGTCTCGAACCGCTGCGAGGGCACGACCTGGAACGCCTCGCCGGCCCGGATCCGCTCCTTGATGTCCTCGACGGCCGCCTGGTAGTCGGCCCCGCCCCAGCGGGCGGTGAACTCCGGCAGCTCGGCGGAGGGCAGCACGGTGGGGTGGGTGGGGACGGGCCGGTGCAGGTCGGCGGTCATCGCGTCGAGGCGGGCCACGGCGTCCGCGTACGCCTCGTCGACGCCCGTCTCCAGGTCGTTGTGGTTGATCGCGTTGGCGATCAGCAGGACCGTGCCGTTCCAGTGGTCGAGGACGGCGAGGTCCGAGGTGAGCAGCATGGTGAGTTCGGGCAGCCCGAGGCCGTCCCGCTCCCCGTGGTGGTCGCCGATCCTCTCCAGCCGGCGGACGACGTCGTAGCCCAGGTAGCCGACCATGCCGCCGGTGAAGGGCGGCAGCCCGGCGTCCTCGATCAGGTCGCGCGGGGTGTGCAGCGCCTCGACGGTGGCCCGCAGGGTGCGCAGCGGGTCGCCGTCGGTGGGCACGCCGACGGGCGGGGTGCCCAGCCAGTGGGTGGCGCCGTCGCGGGCGGTGAGGGTGGCGGCGGCGCGGACGCCGACGAACGAATAGCGCGACCAGCTGCGGCCCTGCTCCGCGGACTCCAGCAGGAACGTGCCCGGCCGCTCGGCGGCGAGCTTGCGGTAGAGGGCGACGGGGGTGTCGCCGTCGGCCAGGAAGCGCCGGGTGACCGGGATGACCCGGCGGTCCTTGGCCAGCGCGCGGAAGGTGTCGGCGTCGGGAACCTGAGCGGGCCCGGAAGCGGTGGTGGCAGCCATGGCAGCGGAGCCTACTGGCCCAGCGGCAGGTCTCCGGCGTCGAAACAGGTGCGCGTCCCGGTGTGGCACGCCGGGCCGGTCTGGTCGACCTTGACGAGGAGGGTGTCCCCGTCGCAGTCCAGGGCCACGGACTTGACGTGCTGGACGTGGCCGGAGGTGTCCCCCTTCACCCAGTACTCGTTCCTGCTGCGGCTCCAGTAGGTGCACCGGCCGGTGGTGAGGGTGCGGTGCAGCGCCTCGTCGTCCATCCAGCCGAGCATCAGCACCTCGCCGGTGTCGTACTGCTGGGCGACGGCCGGCACCAGGCCGTCGGCGGTGCGCTTGAGGCGCGCGGCGACGGCGGGATCGAGCGCGGTGCTGCCGGGGGCGGCGGGAGTGGCGGGCGCGGAATCCCGCGGAGGCTCGGAACTGGAAAGGGCGTTGCCGTTCATGGAGCCATTGTGCCGCTCTTGGACCGGTCGCATGGATGTCCGACGGATACGGCATGCTTCCGTCATGACCTCACCGCCTCCTCCCCCTCCCTCCAACCCGCCGCAGCCGCCCGGGGGCGGCGGCGGTTTCGGACCGCCGACGGGCTTCGGACCGCCCCCGGAGCAACCCCCGCCGTACGGTGACGGGCAGCCCGGCCCCGGCGGCCAGCAGCCCCCGTACGGCGGTCAGCCCGGCCCCTACGGGCAGGGCCCGCAGAACCCGTACGGCCAGAACCAGCCTCCGGGATACGGCCCGTACGGGTCGCAGCCCGGCATGGCCCCGCCGCCCTCGGGGGGCGGCGGGGCGAAGGTCGCCGCCATCGTGGTCGGCGCGGTGCTGGTGGTCGGCCTGATCGTGGGCGGCGTCATCTTCGCCACCAAGGACTCGGGAAGCGACGACCCCAAGCCCGCCGCCAAGGGCACGTCCACACCCAGCGCCACGGCGAGCGACGCCCCGACGTCCAGACCGTCCCCCATACCGACCCTGCCGGACATACCCGGCCCGCCGTCGTCCTCCGCCGAACCGTCGCCCTCCGGCTCGTCGTCGATCGTGGTGCCCATGGTCGTCGTCAAGCCCGGCGAGTGCTTCGACCACCCGGCGATGACCCCGTCGGTCACCCGCGTGGAGAAGAAGTCCTGCTCCGGCAGTCACGACGGCGAGGCGATCACCAACCGGACGCTGAGCAACGGCCTGCTGACCGAGACGGACATCCAGGAGAAGGCCCGGGGCCTGTGCAAGCCGGACGCCGAGAAGCGGCTCCGCGCCGTGAACGACGGCCGCCTGTACTACTACTTCGCGCTCTACCCCAACGAGCGGACGTACCTGCTCACCGGTGAGCGCCGGGTCACCTGCTGGATCGCCCGCAGCGACAAGCCGGGCGGCGCCAAGCTGACGGCACCACTGCCCGAGTAGCCGACGGGCGCGGCGCCGTGGCACGGCGGCGGCGCCGACCGTAGGCTGCCGCCATGTCGACCCACGCACAGCGCGAACGCCTGCTCCTCGCGGATCTGTTGGAGACCGCGGGCCCGAACGCCCCGACGCTCTGCCAGGGGTGGAGCGCCCGCGACCTCGCGGCGCACGTCGTGGTGCGCGAGCGCCGCTCCGACGCCGCGGCGGGCGTCCTGTTCAAACCGCTGGCCGCCCGCCTGGAACGGGTCCAGGCCGAGTTCGCCGCCAAGCCGTACGAGGAGCTCGTCCAGCTCATCCGGACCGGGCCGCCGCGGACCTCGCCGTTCGCCCTCAAGCAGATCGACGAGGCGGCGAACACGGTCGAGTTCTACGTCCACACCGAGGACGTGCGGCGTGCCCAGGCCGACTGGACGCCGCGGGAGCTCGATCCCGTCTTCGCCGACGCGCTCTGGTCCCGCCTGGAGAAGATGGCCCGCGTCCTCGGCCGCAAGGCGCCTGTCGGCGTCGTCCTCCGGCGTCCGGACGGGCGTACGGCGGTCGGCAACCGGGGCGTCCCGGTGGTGACGGTCACCGGTGAGCCCGGTGAGCTGACGCTCTTCGCCTTCGGGCGGCAGGCGGCTGCGCGGGTGGAGCTGGAAGGCGACGAGGTCGCCAAGGCGAAGCTGCTGGCTGCGCGGCTGGGGCTTTGAGGGATCCCCAGCCCCGCCCCTTCACCGTTTCCTGGGGCTGCGCCCCAGACCCCCTTGTCCTCAAACGCCGGACGGGCTGAAGAATCAGCCCGTCCGGCGTTTGAGGACAACCGCGCGAAGCGCGGTTTCAGGGGGTCCGGGGGCTCGCCCCCGGGAATCGGCGAAGGGGCGGGACTGGGGCAAAACTCACCGCACGGGATGCCCCGCATCCCGCAGCGCCCCCTTGACCTCCCCGATCCGCAGATCGCCGAAGTGAAAGACGGAAGCCGCAAGCACCGCATCGGCCCCCGCCGAAACCGCCGGCGCGAAATCGGCAAGCTTCCCGGCCCCACCACTCGCGATGACCGGCACGGAGACATGCCGCCGCACAGCGGCGATCATCTCCGTGTCGTACCCGTCCTTCGTCCCGTCCGCATCCATCGAGTTGAGCAGGATCTCCCCCGCCCCCAACTCCGCCGCCCGATGCGCCCACTCGACCGCGTCGAGCCCGGTCCCCCGCCGCCCCCCATGCGTGGTGACCTCGAAGGACCCGGACGAAGTCCGCCGAGCGTCGACCGACAGCACCAGCACCTGCCGCCCGAACCGCTCCGCGATCTCCCGCACGAGGTCCGGCCGCTCGATGGCCGCCGTGTTGACCCCGACCTTGTCCGCCCCGGCCCGCAGCAGCTTGTCGACGTCGTCGGCGGTCCGGACCCCCCCGCCCACGGTCAGCGGAATGAAAACCTGCTCGGCGGTCCGCCGGACCACGTCATAAGTCGTCTCGCGATTACCCGAGGAGGCCGTGATGTCGAGGAAGGTGAGCTCGTCGGCGCCCTCCTGCCCGTAGACGCGGGCCATCTCGACGGGGTCGCCCGCGTCGCGCAGGTTCTGGAAGTTGACCCCCTTGACGACGCGGCCGTTGTCCACGTCGAGGCAGGGGATGACTCGGACGGCGAGGGTCACGCCGATGCTCCTCTGAAAGCTTCTACTTCTACTTCGACCAGGACGCGCGAGTCGACGAAGCCGGACACGACGACCATGGTCGCGGCGGGCCGGACCCCGTCGAAGAGCTCCTTGTGGGCGCGGCCGACCGCGTCCACGTCCCGCGCGTGGGTCAGGTACATCCGGGTGCGCACAACGGACTCGGGGCCGAGGCCGAACTCCTCCAGCGCGGCGAGCGCGTTGGAGAAGGCGGCCCGGGCCTGCTCGTACGGGTCGCCCTCGCCGACGAGGACGCCGTCCACCAGCGGCATCGTGCCGGCGACGTGCACCCGGTCCCCGGCCGCCACGGCACGTGCGAAGCCGATCGTCGCTTCCCAGGGACTGTCTGTCTGCACGCGCTGCGGGGCCGGGGTCTCACTCATACGGACACTGCCTCCAGGGCCTCTTCCAAGGTGAACGCCTTCGCGTAGAGGGCCTTGCCCACGATCGCGCCTTCGACACCCTCCGGTACCAGACTGGCGATCGCCCGCAGGTCGTCAAGGGAGGAGACGCCGCCGGAGGCGACGACCGGCTTGTCGGTGGCCGCGCAGACGTTCTTGAGCAGCTCCAGGTTGGGCCCCTGGAGGGTGCCGTCCTTGGCGATATCGGTGACGACGTAGCGGGCGCAGCCCTCGGAGTCGAGGCGGGCGAGCGTCTCGTAGAGGTCGCCGCCGTCGCGGGTCCAGCCGCGGCCGCGCAGGGTGGTGCCGCGGACGTCGAGGCCGACGGCGATCCGGTCGCCGTGCTCGGCGATGACCTTGGCGACCCACTCGGGGGTCTCCAGGGCCGCCGTGCCGAGGTTGACGCGGGTGCAGCCGGTGGCGAGGGCGGCGGCCAGCGAGGCGTCGTCGCGGATGCCGCCGGACAGCTCGACCTTGATGTCCATGGCCCGGACGACCTCGGCGATCTGCGCCCGGTTGTCGCCGGTGCCGAAGGCGGCGTCCAGGTCGACGAGGTGGAGCCACTCGGCGCCGGCCTGCTGCCAGGCCCGCGCGGCGGCCAGCGGGTCGCCGTACGAGGTCTCGGATCCCGACTCGCCGTGGACCAGGCGTACGGCCTGGCCGTCGCGGACGTCGACGGCGGGGAGGAGTTCGAGCTTGGTCACAGGGTTCCGATCCAGTTGGTGAGGAGCTGGGATCCGGCGTCACCGGACTTCTCGGGGTGGAACTGGGTGGCCCACAGGGGCCCGTTCTCGACGGCGGCGACGAACGGCTCGCCGTGCTCGGCCCAGGTCACCAGGGGCGGCTTGATGGCCTCGTTGGTGACCACGAGGCTCCAGTCGCGGACGGCGTAGGAGTGCACGAAGTAGTAGCGGGTCTCCGCGTCGAGCCCGGCGAAGAGGGCGGAGCCCTCGGCGGGGGTGACGGTGTTCCACCCCATGTGCGGGACGACCGGGGCCTTGAGCGGCTCGACGGTGCCGGGCCACTCGTCCAGGCCGTCGGTCTCGACGCCGTGCTCGACGCCGCGGGCGAAGAGGACCTGCATGCCGACGCAGATGCCCATCACGGGCCGGCCGCCGGACAGCCGCCGGTCGACGATCCAGTCGCCGCGCGCGTCCCGCAGTCCCCGCATGCAGGCGGCGAACGCGCCGACGCCGGGGACGAGGAGGCCGTCGGCGTTCATGGCCCGGTCGAAGTCGCGGGTGATCTCGACGTCGGCGCCGACGTGCGCGAGGGCCCGCTCGGCCGACCGGACGTTGCCGAACCCGTAGTCGAAGACGACGACCTTCTTGCTCATGACCACAGGCTTTCGATCCGCATCACACCGGCGGTCAGGGCCATCGCGGCCCCGATGCCGAGCAGCACGATGACGCCCTTAGGCATCCCCTGCTTGGCGAAGGAGATGATCCCGCCGACGAGGAAGAGCCCGACCAGGATCAGGGCGGTGGAGAGGCCGTTCACAGCGCACCCTTCGTGGACGGGAGGATTCCGGCGGCGCGCGGGTCGCGCTCGCACGCGTACCGCAGCGCCCGCGCCAGCGCCTTGAACTGGCACTCCACGATGTGGTGCGCGTTGCGCCCGTACGGCACGTGGACGTGCAGCGCGATCTGCGCCTGGGCGACGAAGGACTCCAGTATGTGCCGGGTCATCGTCGTGTCGTAGGTGCCGATCATCGGCGCGATGTTCTCGGGCTCGGTGTGCACCAGGTACGGCCGGCCGGAGAGGTCGACGGTCACCTGGGCCAGCGACTCGTCCAGCGGGACCGTGCAGTTGCCGAAGCGGTAGATCCCCACCTTGTCGCCGAGCGCCTGCCGGAAGGCGGCGCCCAGCGCGAGGGCGGTGTCCTCGATGGTGTGGTGGGTGTCGATGTGCAGGTCGCCGTCGGTCTTGACGGTGAGGTCGAACAGCCCGTGCCGGCCAAGCTGGTCGAGCATGTGGTCGTAGAAGCCGACACCCGTCGACACGTCGACCTGCCCGGTCCCGTCGAGGTCTATCTCGACCAGGACGGACGTCTCCTTGGTGGTCCGCTCGACGCGACCCACGCGGTGGTTCATCGGTTCTCCTTCATGACGGCGCGCACCGCGTCCAGGAACGCGTCGTTCTCCTCGGGGGTGCCCGCGGTGACCCGCAGCCGGCCGGGCACGCCGTTGTCCCGGACCAGGACGCCCCGGTCGAGAATGGCCTGCCAGGCGGCGTGGGCGTCCTCGAACACCCCGAACTGGACGAAGTTCGCGTCGGACGCGGTGACCTCGCAGCCCATCGCCCGCAGCTCGGTGACCAGGCGGTCCCGTTCGGACTTCAGCCGCTCGACGTAGCCGAGCAGCGTGTCCGTGTACTCCAGCGCCGCGAGGGCGGTCGCCTGGGTGACGGACGACAGGTGGTACGGCAGCCGGACGAGCTGCACGGCGTCCACCACCGCCGGGTCGGCGGCGAGGTAGCCCAGCCGCAGCCCGGCCGCGCCGAACGCCTTGGACATCGTCCGCGAGACGACGAGGTGCGGCCGGCCCTCGATCAGCGGCAGCAGCGACGGGCGGTGGCTGAACTCGCCGTACGCCTCGTCGACCACGACCATCGACGGCTTGGCCGCCTGCGCCGCGTCGTACAGCCGCAGCACGGTCTCCGCGTCGACGGCGGTGCCGGTGGGGTTGTTGGGCGAGCAGACGAAGACGACGTCGGGACGCTGCTCGGCGATGGCCTCGACCGCCGCGTCCACGTCGATGGTGAAGTCGTCCCGGCGCGGCCCGGCGAGCCAGCCGGTGCCGGTGCCGCGGGAGATCAGGGCGTGCATCGAGTACGAGGGCTCGAAGCCCATCGCCGTGCGCCCGGGCCCCCCGAAGGTCTGCAGCAGCTGCTGGAGGACCTCGTTGGAGCCGTTGGCCGCCCACACGTTGGCGCACGCGACCTCGTGCCCGCCGGTGCGGGTGAGGTACGCGGCCAGGGCGGTGCGCAGCTCGACCGCGTCCCGGTCGGGGTAGCGGTTGAGGTGTCGGGCGGCCTCGGCGACGCGCTCGGCGATCCGGGCGACCAGGGCCTCGGGCAGCGGGTAGGGGTTCTCGTTGGTGTTCAGCCGGACGGGGACGTCGAGCTGCGGCGCGCCGTACGGGGTTTTGCCGCGCAGTTCGTCCCGGATGGGGAGTTCGTCGATGCCGGTCACGCGCTCTTACCAGGAACCTTCCATCCGAACCGCGCCTTGAGCGCCGCGCCGTGCGCCGGCAGGTCCTCGGCCTCCGCCAGCGTCACCACGTGGTGGGTGACGTCGGCGAGCGCGTCGCGGCTGTAGTCGACGACGTGGATGCCGCGCAGGAAGGACTGCACGGACAGGCCGGAGGAGTGGCAGGCGCAGCCGCCGGTGGGCAGGACGTGGTTGGAGCCGGCGCAGTAGTCGCCGAGGGAGACGGGCGCGTACGGGCCGACGAAGATCGCACCGGCGTTGCGGACCCGGGCGGCGACGGCGGAGGCGTCGGCGGTCTGGATCTCCAGGTGCTCGGCGGCGTAGGCGTCGACGACGGCGAGGCCCTGGTCGAGGTCGTCGACGAGGACGATGCCGGACTGCCGCCCGGCCAGCGCCTCGGTGATCCGCTCCACGTGCTTCGTCGCGGCGACCTGGGTCTTGAGCTCGGCCTCGACGGCCTCGGCGAGCGCCTCGGAGGGCGTGACGAGGACGGCGGCGGCCAGCGTGTCGTGCTCGGCCTGGCTGATCAGGTCGGCGGCGACGTGCGCCGCGTCGGCGGTGTCGTCGGCGAGGATCGCGATCTCGGTCGGGCCGGCCTCGGCGTCGATGCCGATGCGGCCCTTGAGCAGCCGCTTGGCGGCGGCGACCCAGATGTTGCCGGGGCCGGTGACCAGCTGCGCGGGGCGGCACTCGTCGGTGCCGTAGGCGAACATGGCGATCGCCTGGGCGCCGCCGGCCGCGTACACCTCGTCGACGCCGAGCAGGGCGCAGGCGGCGAGGATGGTGGGGTGCGGGAGCCCGCCGAAGTCCTTCTGCGGCGGGGACGACACGGCCAGCGAGGCGACCCCGGCCTCCTGCGCGGGCACGACGTTCATCACGACGGACGACGGGTAGACGGCGTTGCCGCCCGGCACGTACAGGCCGACGCGCTCGACGGGCACCCAGCGCTCGGTGACCGTGCCGCCGGGGACGACGGTGACGGTCTTGTCGGTGCGGCGCTGCTCGCGGTGGACGAGGCGGGCGCGGCGGATGGACTCCTCCAGGGCGGCGCGGACCGCCGGGTCCAGCTCCGCCAGGGCGCGCCCGATCGCCTCGGGCGCGACGCGCACCCGGTCGATGGTGACGCCGTCGAACTTCTCCGCGTAGTCGATCAGTGCCGCCGTTCCCCGATGATGCACGTCCTCGCAGATGGGCCGCACCTTCTCCAGGGCGGCCTCGACGTCGAGTTCGGCTCGGGGCAGCAGGTCGCAGTCGATGACGCCGTCGGTGACGGCTCCGCCGCGCAGATCGATTCGGGAGATCACATGGCCAATTGTCTCAGACCCGTCCCACCGCACGGCTCTCCGTACCACCCAGTGATACGCCGGCCGGGAATGGATCTTCACTCCGCCGCACGCACCACGGGACGTCCTTGACGGGCGCCCGTCAAAGTCCTCGCACGCTGCGTGTTCAAGGGGTCACCCACCGGGAATCGAGCCAGTACGCACGTCCGGCGCCACGGGAGTCACAGACGTCCGGCGCCGCCCGAGCGTTCGAGAGGAGGGGAACCGTGACCGCGTCGCCCGACGGAGATCCGCCCCCCGGCCTGGAGCTCACCCCCGCCGAACTGGGCATGTGGCAGGCCTTCCGCTCCGGCACCACCCACGACCTGCGCACCCCGCACCCCGAGTGGAACGACCCCGACGGCCCGTACACCTGGGGCCCCGAGCGCAGCGTACGGGCCCGGGTGATCGCGCTGCTGCTGCTCGACGGCCCGCCCGCGTTACCCGGCCGGGTGCCGGCCCTCAAGCTCAACGGCGTGCAGGTCACCGGCCTGCTGGACCTCTCCGGCGGCACGGTGGTCCCCTACGTCGAGCTCCGGAACTGCCGCTTCGAACAGCAGCTCCTGCTGCCGGAGAGCCGCTTCACCACCCTGCGCCTGGTCGGCTGCGCCCTCCCCCGGCTGGAGGCCGCCCGGCTGAGCACCGAGGGCGACCTGCACCTGCCGCGCTGCGTCGTCCGGCGCGGGATCCGGCTGACCGACGCCCGGGTCGGCACCGACCTGCTGCTCAACCAGGCCGTGGTCCGCCGCGACCGGCGCGGGGTGTGCATCGCCGCCGACGGCCTCACCGTCGGCCAGGACCTCCAGGCCGAGCTGGCCCGCGCGTACGGGGAGCTGAGCCTGCGCGGCGCGAAGATAGGCGCCTCGCTCAGCCTGCGCGGCACGACCCTGAGCAACCCCTTCGGGCGGCGGGCGCTCAACGCCCCGCAGCTCACCGTCGAGCGGACCGTCTACCTCACGCCCGCCGCCGAGGAGGGCCCGGTGGTGGCGGGCGCCACGCCCCCGTACGGGATCTCCCCGACCGGCCCGGCGTACGGGGCGCGGCTGCGGAACTTCAGCTGCGAGGGCGGGATGCGACTGGACGACGGGCGGTTCGGGGACGCGCTGGACCTGAGCGGGGCGCGGCTGGTGCTCTCCGACGGCCAGGAGGTGTCGCTGCGCCGGATCCAGACGCCGGAGCTGCGCTTCCTCGGGCAGCGGCCGGAGCACGGGCGGGTGGTGCTGTCCGGCGGGCGGGTGGTCAACCTCGTCGACCGGTGGGAGAGCTGGCCCGGGCCCGGCGGGCTGGTCATGGCCGGGTTCTCGTACGAGACGCTGATACCGCACGGCTCGTTCCCGCTGGCCCGGCGGCTGGAGTGGGTGGCGGCGGCGACGCCGGAGTACGCCCCCGAGCCGTACGAGTGTCTGGCCGCGTCGCTGCGGGACAGCGGCGAGGACACCGACGCCCGGGCGGTACTGCTGGCCAAGCAGCGCCGCCGCCGCGAGACGCTGCCGGTGGCCGGGAAGGCGTGGGGGTACCTCCAGGACTGGACGGTGGCCTACGGCTACCGCCCCGGCCGTGCGGCGCTGTGGATGGCCGTGCTCTGGGCGCTCGGCACCCTCTGGTTCGCCCGCCACCCGCTCCCCCCGGTGAAACCCCAGGAGGGGTCGCCCACCTGGAACGCCGCGCTCTACACCCTCGACCTGCTGCTGCCCGTCGTCGACCTGGGGCAGGGCGCGGTGTGGAAGACCACCGGGGCCGGGCAGTGGCTGGCGGCGGCGCTGGTGCTGGTCGGCTGGGTGCTGGCGACGACGGTCGCGGCGGGCGCGTCGCGGCTGCTGCGACGGCAGTGACGAAGGTCCGGAGACGCGACGGAGGGGAGCGCTCCCGCCCCCGCAGGGCCTAGGCTTACCGGCTGTGACCACCGCGCGCCTCCCGATCTTCCCCCTCAACTCGGTGCTGTTCCCGGGCCTCGTCCTGCCGCTGAACGTCTTCGAGCAGCGGTACCGCGCGATGATGCGGCACCTCGCGGAGCTGCCCGAGGACGCCCCCCGCCGGTTCGGCGTCGTGGCCATCCGCGACGGCTTCGAGGTGGCGCACAGCGCCCCCGGCCTGCCGGCCGAGACCCGGCCGGAACCGGGCCCGGCGACGGGCTTCGGCCCGGACCCGCTGGCCGCGTTCCACGCCGTCGGCTGCGTCGCGGAGGCCGCAACCCTGCGGGAGCGCCCGGACGGCACGTACGAGGTCCTGGCCACCGGGACGACCCGGTTCCGGCTGCTGTCGGTGGACGCCTCCGGCCCGTTCCTCACCGGCGAGACCGAGGAGCTGGAGGAACGTCCCGGCGAGGGCGCCGGAGCGCTCGCCTCCGGGGTGCTGCGGGCGTTCCGCGCCTACCAGAAGCGGCTGGCGGGAGCCAGCGAGCGGACCCTGGCCGGCCGGCAGGACATCCCCGAGGAGCCGTCCGTGCTGTCGTACCTGGTCGCCTCGGCCGCCATGCTCGACGTCCCCGCCAAGCAGCGGCTCCTCCAGGCGCCCGACACGGCCTCCCGGCTGGCGGAGGAGCTGAAGCTGCTGCGCGCAGAGACCGCCTTGATCGGTAAGCTCCCCTCGCTGCCCGCGGTGGACTTCACCCGGCAGCCGACGAGTCCCAACTGAGCGGAGGCGAAGGCGAGTTGGCGAAGAAAGCCGCGGGGACGTCAGGCGGCACCCCCGCCGTGGTCGCCCTGGAGAAGGCGGGCGTCCCGTTCTCCCTGCACGCCTACACCCACGACCCGGCATCCGCGTCCTACGGCGAGGAGGCCGCCGACGCCCTGGGCGTGGACCCCGCCCGCGTCTTCAAGACCCTGGTGGCGGACGTCGACGGCACCCTGACCGTGGCCGTCGTGCCCGTCAGCGGCTCCCTGGACCTGAAGGCCCTCGCGGCGGCGGTGGGCGGCAAGCGCGCCGCGATGGCGGATCCGGCGGCGGCGGAGCGGACGACAGGGTACGTGCGGGGTGGCATCTCCCCGCTGGGCCAGCGGAAGCGGCTGCCTACGGCGGTCGACGCGTCTGCTTTGACGTACTCCACGATCCACGTGTCGGCGGGGCGCCGGGGGCTGGAGGTGGAGCTGGAGCCGGGGGCTCTGGTGGAGCTGACGGGGGCGAAGGTCGCGGAGATCGCGCGGGCGTGAGGGTGGTGTGCCCCGGTCCCGCCCCTTCGCCGTTTCCTGGGGGGCAAGCCCCCAGACCCCCTTGTCCTCAAACGCCGGACGGGCTGAATGATCAGCCCGTCCGGCGTTTGAGGACAGCGCGCGCAGCGCGCTTCGGGGGTGCGGGGGCGCAGCCCCCGCAAGAAACGGTGAAAGGGCGGGACTGGGGCCTAGACGCCGGCGGCACGCCGCGCTACGACAGGAGCGCGACGCGTCACCCGACCGCCCACGAAAGGGCCCACATGTCCAAGCGCACCCGCAAGCGCAAGTGGCGTCTCAAGAAGAACCGAGCCAACCACGGCCGCCGCCCGGCGTAAAGCTCAACGAGAACCGGCGCCCGCCTCCCACGGCGGGCCCGGCTCCGGGTCCCGCGGCCCGAACGCCGCGGTGAGCGCCAGATGGACGGCCATCGCCGCGATCGGAAAAGCGAGCAGCATCCCCTTCGCCCCCAACCGCAACGGCGCGTCGAAGACGACCCCCTTGCCGACGGCCCGCGCATGGGCGGCCACGTCGGAGGCCGGCCCGAGCCAGACGCCCAGCCGCCAGGCGATCACGGAGGCCAGCAGGGCGCCCGCCGCCAGAGCGGCGACGACGGCGATGCCGCCGGCCCGCCGGAAGAGGAAGACCACAGCCGCGGCGACCACGCCGAAGCCCAGGCCCAGCAGGGCGAACGTGCCGTCCGCTCCGATCGCCTGCTCGCCCTCCGAGTTCTTCAGGAACACCGCCCGCCCGTCCGAGACCAGCGGGACGTGCGGCGCCAGCCACACCCACAGCAGCCCGAACAGCACCCCGGAGACCGTCACGGCCGCCGCCACGACACCCGCGGCGGGCAGCTCGGAGCGCACCGCGCCGAGGAGGGCGGCCCGGCCGCCGCGGCTCTCGTACGAGGGGGAGGGGCTGGACGAAGGCTGGTCGTCGGGGGTCAGTGGTGCGGTCACCCCGCCATCGTGCCAGGTCGAGGACGCGCCGTCGGCGGCAGTACGGGAGGTACGGCGCGTCACCGCACTGCCGCCCGGCGGTAGGCCCAGGTGGCGACGGCCAGCGAGACCACGCCGACGCCCGCGCAGACGCCGAGGTCGGCGGCGACCCGCAGCCAGTCGGGGTGCGTGTCGAAGCTGCGGGCGAACGCCTCCACGCCGTACGTGGACGGGAGCAGGTCGCGCGCGAGGGCGATGGGCGCGGGCATGTGGGAGGCGGGCAGGACGCCGAGCAGCAGCGCCGCCGACATGCCGAGCTGTCCCAGGAGCGTCGCCAGCTCCTGCCGCGGAGCGAGCAGCCCGAGGGCGGCGCCCAGCCCGGCCAGCGCGGCCCCGGCCAGCGGGATGACCCCCGCCAGCACCCACAGGTGGGCCAGCGGCAGCTTGAACAGCACGCTCCCGACGATGGCGGTGACGGCCGTCCCGGGCACGGTGAACGAGGCGTACGCACCCGCCGCGCCCAGCACCACCGCGGCCGGCGGCACCGGCAGCGTCGCGTAGTGGTCGAGCCCCCCGCTCGCCCGCAACTGCCCGAAATACTGCGCCAGCAGATTCAACGCGACGAACGCGACGACCAGCACACTGGACCCGGCCACGACGGCCCGCGCCTCGTCGCCACCGTCCACGACACCGCGCATCAGGATCATGATGCCGACGGACTGGAACGTCGCGACGAACAGCAGCGGGATCCGCGCCACCCGGGCGCGGGAGAGCTGCGCCCGGTAGACGGCCGACAGCGCGGGCAGCAGCCGCGCGCGCGGCGCCAGCGGCGCGGGCTCCCCGCCCACGGGCCGGGGCCGGACCGCGCCCCGCTCCCGTACCTTCCCGGACACCGCTTCTGCGGACACAGCACTCACGCGGAACGACTCCTGTTCGGTACGGGCGGGGGTACGGCGGCGGACGTCCTGCGAGCCCTCATCCCTTCACCAGCCCCTCCGCACGGCCGCCCAGCGCGAGGTACACGTCCTCCAGGCTGGGCGTGGCGAGCGTGAAGTCGTCGAGCGCGGCGAAGGCGGGCCCGCCGGTGACGGCGGCCACGGCCGCGCGCGCCTCGGCGTGGCCGAGCCGCAGCGACCAGCGGCGGCCCGTCTCGGCGGCGATGTCGCGGAGCGCCGCGACCTCGGGGACGTCGAGCGGCGGCGCGTCGCGCCAGACGAGGTCGAGCCGCACCTCGTCCGCGACAAGCTCCTTGAGTCCGGCCGGGGTGTCGCAGGCGATGATGCGCCCGCGCTCCAGCACGGCGACCCGGTCGAGGACGGTCTCGGCCTCGATGACGTTGTGGGTGACGAGCAGGACGGTCGCGCCGCGCTCGGCGCGCCGCCGGTCGACGGCGGCCCAGACGGCGCGCCGGGCGACCGGGTCCATGCCCGTGGTCGGCTCGTCCAGGACGAGCAGCGGGCGGTCGCCGACCAGGGTGGCGGCGAAACAGGCGAGGCGGCGCTGGCCGCCGGAGAGTTTCTTCAGCGGCCGGCCCGCGAGGGCCGTCAGTCCGAGTTCGTCGAGCACGGCGTCCCGCTCGGCGCGCGCCTCCCGCAGCCCCAGCCCGCGCAGCCGCCCGGTCGTCTCGGCGGCCAGCGCCACCGTCAGCTCGTCCAGCGCGCTCGACTGCTGCCCGAGGTAGCCGACGAGCCGCGCCGCGCGGTCCGGGTACCGGACGAGGTCGTGCCCCAGCAGCTCGACGCTGCCCGCGTCGGGGCGGAGGAGGCCGGTGAGCTGGCGAACGAGGGTGGTCTTGCCGGCGCCGTTGGGGCCGAGGAGTCCGAAGATCTCGCCTCGGTGGACGTCGAGGTCGATGCGGTCGCTGGCGCGGATCTCCTGGTCGGCCGGTCTTCCGCGCCGACCGCGTGCGGCGGCGTACGTCTTGACCAGACCGCGCACGGAGCACACCACCGGCTCTCCGGCGTGCCCTGCCGCCTGCTTCACGCCCATCCTCACGAGCTATGAGGGTACGCGTACGGCGGGCGACGGCTGCGACGGGGGTACGGGGGTGTTGCCCCGGCCCCTCCCCCAGAGGGGGCACCCCCATTCTCCGTTTCTCGCAGGGGCTCAAACGCCGGACGGGCTGATTCAGCCCGTCCGGCGTTTGAGGACAGCGCGCGCAGCGCGCTTCAAGGGGGTCTGGGGGCTTGGCCCCCAGGAATCGGCGAAGGGGCGGGACCGGGGCACCCTCAATCCCCCGCAGGCGCGTGCTCCGCCGCCGTCCGCGCATCGATCTCGCGCCAGAACCCGGCGCGAATCGCATACCGGTCCCGCTCATCGATCTGGTCATCTTTGTGCGCAAGCAACCCGAACCGCGCCGCATACCGCAGCAACTCCCCGTCGATCCGATGCGGAATCCGCGGATACTCCGTCGACAGATGCTGCAGGTGCACGGAATCGGTGATCCGCTCGGTCCACCGCCGGGCGAACACCTGCCCCACCTCGAAAGGATCACCCCCCACCGTGGTGATGTCCTCCTCCCGGTCCGCCCACCGCTGCTCCGCACTGGTGAGCTGGGCGAGCGTCGGCAGGGCGGCGATCTCGGGCGGCTCGCCGGAGCCGTTGCCGGGCCCCCGGTCGACCAGGCCCCGGTCGGAGGACCAGCGCAACGTCGCGTTCGGATGGCCGAGAGCGGGCGCCGCGGCCACGGCCGGCCCGGCGGCGGGCCCCTTGCCGAGGACGGCGAGGTCCTTGGGGGTGGGCACGGTCCGGGTCCCCGACGCGTCCCCCCGCTCGGTGGCGACAGCGGAAGCGGCGGGCGCCGCCGCGGGCCGCACCCCGTTCCGTACGGGCTCGCGCCGCTCGGCGGGGGCCGCCTGCGAACCCACCCGCTCCCCCGCCCCGCCGCTCTCGGGCAGCGGCGCGGAGAGGATCGCCGCGATCTCGGGCTCGGCGGTGGGTGCGGGCGCGCAGGGGCCGGTGAGCTCGCGGGCGCGGACGGCGCGGGTGATCCAGGTGCGGTCGAGGACGCGGCGTTCGTCGGCCTCGGCGACGAGGTCCTCGGACTGGTTGTAGTCGCCGTCGGCGGCCTGGACGGCCCAGAGGTGGACGGCGACGCCGTGTTCCTTGGCGGACATCAGGCCGGGGAGCAGGTCGCCGTCGCCGGTGACCAGGACGATGTCGGAGCAGGCCCGGTTGCGGGCGAGTTCGGTGAGCTCGGCGTGCATGGCCGCGTCGACGCCCTTCTGGGCCCAGCGTCCGTCGGTGCGGGTGAGGGCGCCGAGCCGGACGGTGACCCGGGGCATCACGCGCAGCCGGCGGTGCTCGGGCTGGGGCACCCGGTCGGGGGCGCCGTCGAACCAGTAGATCCGCAGCAGGGGGCGTTGGGTGTCGTCCTCGGCGCGTTCGCGCAGGCCCTGGATGAGGGTGGTGTGGTCGACGGTGATGCGGGACCGGGCGGGCTCCCCGGCCAGCAGGCTGGCGGCGGCGCCCAGCAGGTACCCGGCGTCCACCAGGACGACGCAGCGGTCCACGGTGCACCTTCTCTCCGTATGTCCAGCATGTCCGGCATGTCGGTGATGCGGTCGCCCCCGGCACGGCAGTGCCCCGGATGTCACATGGCTTTCCCAGGAGTCTGCCCGACCGCACGGGGGTTATCAGTCCGAACTGGATCATCGGCGTGGCGGATACGGGGTGCGGCCGAGAAGTATCGCTGTCACACATGGTTATGGACCGAAATGCGGGTTTCGTCGGCACATGCCAGGGTGTTGTGCGGAGACACCCGGGGGGCATCCGGAGTGGAGGCGAGACAACGGCCATGGCCAAGAACAAGAAGCAGGACCGGAGTCAGCAGAAGGCGACGCAGGCCGAGCGCGGCCAGCAGCAGGCACAGAAATCGGCCATGGAGGCCCAGTCGACACGGGTGACGCCGGCGGACGTCGCCCACAAGAGCCGGCAGAAGCGCTTCGGCCACAACTGACCGACGCACGACCGGCGCACGGCCAACGCACGGTCGACGCGCGACCGGCGTACGACTGACGCACGACCGATGCATGACCGGCGCCTCGACCGGCGCCTCGATGCGCGCGAGGGCGCGCCCGCGGATCGCGGGCGCGCCCTCCGTCACGTAGAGCCCTCAGCCCGCCAGGCAGGACGGCCCGAGCAGCTGCTTCAGGTCGCCGAACAGGGCGGGGTCGGGGTTGACCCGGTGCCGGTCCAGCCGCAGCACGGTCGTCTTGCGCGCGCCCTGGAGCTTGATGCGCACCTCGGTGGAGCCCCGGTGGTGGGTGAGCACCTGGCCGAGCCGCTCGACCAGCGGCGGGGTGACCTTCACCGTCGGAATGGAGATGATCACCGGCGCGTTGGTGCCCGCGTTGGACAGGTCGGGGACCATCAGCTCCATCGCGACCAGCCGGGGGATGTCCTCCCGCTTGTCGAGCCGGCCCTTGACGAAGACGACGGCGTCCTCGACGAGCTGCGTGGACACCAGCTGGTAGGTGGCCGGGAAGAACATGCAGTCGATGGAGCCGGCCAGGTCCTCGACGGTGGCGATGGCCCAGGCGTTGCCCTGCTTGGTCATCTTCCGCTGGAGGCCGGAGATGATGCCGCCGATGGTGACGATCGCGCCGTCGGAGTAGTCACCGCCGGTGAGCTGGCTGATCCCGGCGTCGGCCTTGTCGTTGAGGACGTGCTCGATGCCGAAGAGCGGGTGGTCGGAGACGTAGAGGCCGAGCATCTCGCGCTCCTGCGCGAGGAGGTACGACTTCTCCCACTCGACGTCGGAGAACTCGACGTCCAGCCCGAAGCCGGGCTCGCTGCTGTCCTCCTCGCCCATGCCGCCGAAGAGGTCGAACTGCCCCTCGGCCTCCTTGCGCTTGACCGCCACCACATTGTCGATCATCGGCTCGTAGTGCGCGGTGAGGCCCTTGCGAGTGTGCCCCATCTCGTCGAAGGCGCCGGCCTTGATCAGCGATTCGACGGTGCGCTTGTTGCAGACGACCGCCTCGACCTTGTCCAGGAAGTCGGGGAACGAGGAGTACTTCCCCTTGGACTTGCGGCAGCGGATGATCGAGTCGACGACGTTGGCGCCGACGTTCCGGACGGCGGTGAGGCCGAAGAGGATCACGTCGTCACCCTGGGCGGCGAAGTTGGCCTCGGACTCGTTGACGTTCGGCGGGAGCACCTTGATGCCCATGCGGCGGCACTCGTTGAGGTACGTCGCGGACTTGTCCTTGTCGTCCTTGACGGAGGTGAGCAGCGCCGCCATGTACTCGGCCGGGTGGTTGGCCTTGAGGTAGGCGGTCCAGTAGGAGACCAGGCCGTACGCGGCGGAGTGCGCCTTGTTGAACGCGTAGCCGGCGAACGGGACCAGCACGTCCCAGAGCGCCTGGATGGCCTCGTCGGAGTAGCCCTTCTCCCGCGCGCCCTTCTGGAAGAGGACGAAGTTCTTCGCCAGCTCCTCGGGCTTCTTCTTGCCCATGACGCGGCGGAGGATGTCGGCCTCGCCGAGCGAGTACCCGGCGATGATCTGGGCGGCCTTCTGCACCTGCTCCTGGTAGACGATCAGGCCGTAGGTGACGGCCAGGACCTCCTGGAGCGGCTCCTCCAGCTCCGGGTGGATCGGCGTGATCTCCTGCTGGCCGTTCTTCCGGAGCGCGTAGTTGGTGTGCGAGTTCATGCCCATCGGGCCCGGCCGGTACAGGGCGGACACGGCGGAGATGTCTTCGAAGTTGTCGGGCTTCATCAGCCGCAGCAGGGACCGCATGGGCCCGCCGTCGAACTGGAAGACGCCGAGGGTGTCGCCGCGCTGGAGCAGCTCGAAGGTCGTGGGGTCGTCGAGCGGGAGGCTCAGGAGATCGATGTCGATCCCCTTGTTGGCCTTCACCATCTTGACGGCGTCGTCCATGATCGTGAGGTTGCGCAGGCCCAGGAAGTCCATCTTCAGCAGGCCGAGCGACTCACAGCTCGGGTAGTCCCACTGGGTGATGGTGACGCCGTCGGAGTGCCGCACCCAGACCGGGACGTGGTCGGTGATCGTCTCGCTGGACATGATCACGCCGGCCGCGTGCACACCCATCTGCCGGACCAGGCCCTCGACGCCCATCGCGGTGTCGATGACCTTCTTGACGTCCGGCTCGTTCTCGTACATCGCCCGGACCTCGCCCGCCTCGCTGTAGCGGGGGTGGTTCGGGTCGGTGATGCCGGAGAGCGGGATGCCCTTGCCGAGGACGTCGGCGGGCATCGCCTTGGTGATGCGGTCGCCCATGGCGTACGGGTAGCCGAGGACGCGGGCCGAGTCCTTGATCGCGTTCTTGGCCTTGATGGTGCCGTAGGTGCCGATCATGGCGACCTTGTCGGCGCCGTACTTCTCGGTGACGTACCGGATCACCTCGGCGCGCCGGCGCTCGTCGAAGTCGATGTCGACGTCGGGCATCGAGATGCGCTCGGGGTTGAGGAACCGCTCGAAGATCAGGCCGTGCGGGATGGGGTCGAGGTCGGTGATGCCGAGGGCGTAGGCGACGATCGAGCCGGCCGCGGAGCCTCGGCCGGGGCCGACGGCGATGCCCTGCTTCTTGGCCCACATGATGAAGTCGGCGACCACGAGGAAGTAGCCCGGGAAGCCCATCGAGATGATGGTGTCCATCTCGTACTCGACCTGCTTCATGCGGTCGTCGGGGATGCCGCCCGGGAAACGGCGGTGCATGCCCCGCATGGTCTCCTCACGGAACCAGGTGACCTCGGTGTAGCCCTCGGGGATGTCGAACTTGGGCATGAGGTTCTTGGCCGTGAACATGCCGTCGACGTTGATCTGCTCGGCGACCAGGCGGGTGTTGGCGCAGCCCTCCTGCCAGGCGTCCGAGGAGTCGATGGCGTACATCTCCTCCGTGGACTTCAGGTAGTAGCCCGAGCCGTCGAACCGGAAGCGGTCCGGGTCGGAGAGGTTCTTGCCGGTCTGGATGCAGAGCAGGGCGTCGTGGGCCGTGGCCTCGTGCGCGTACGTGTAGTGGGAGTCGTTGGTGACCAGCGGGGGGATGCCGAGCTTCTTGCCGATCTCCAGCAGGCCGTCGCGGACGCGGCGCTCGATCTCGATCCCGTGGTCCATCAGCTCCAGGAAGTACCGGCCCTCGCCGAAGATGTCCTTGTAGTCCGAGGCCGCCTTGATCGCCTCGTCGAACTGGCCGAGGCGGAGCCGGGTCTGCACCTCGCCGGACGGGCAGCCGGTGGAGGCGATCAGGCCCTCGGACCACTGGGAGATGGTCTCCTTGTCCATCCGGGGCCACTTGGTCAGCCAGCCCTCGGCGTAGGCGTCGGAGGACAGCCGGAAGAGGTTGTGCAGGCCGGTGACGTCGGCCGCCCAGATCGTCTTGTGGGTGTAACCACCGGAACCGGAGACGTCGTCCCGCTTCTGGTGCGGCTGGCCCCACTGGATGCGCCGCTTGTTCCGCCGGGACTCGGGCGCGACGTACGCCTCGATGCCGATGATCGGGGTGATCTCGGCCTTCTTCGCCTGGTGGAAGAAGTCGTAGGCGCCGTGCAGGTTGCCGTGGTCGGACATGGCGATGTGGGTCATGCCCATGTCCTTGCAGGCGGCGAACATGTCCTTCAGCCGCGCGGCACCGTCCAGCAGCGAGTACTGGGTGTGGACGTGCAGGTGCGTGAAGGGCGGCTTGCTCACGGTGGAGGACCTCCGGCGGGGCGGGTGGGGGGAACGGGGACTCGGCAGTCTTGAAGGTTACCGGCCCGCCCCGGCGTCACGGGCGGCCCCGGGGGCCACCCACGGCACGGGTGACGCTTCGCACGAACATTCGAGTACCACCAGCATGAATCGCTGTTTAGGCGGCGCTTACCGCAGAACGTGCCAGACTCGCTATATGGACATATCGGCGGCACCGTCGCGGGCCCTGCGGGCGGCCCTGTTCACGGCGCTGTGCGTGCTGCTGTCCACCTCCTCCCACGTCCTGCTGTCCGGCCGGCAGCTCCCCGTGACCGCCGTGGCCGCGGTGGCGGCGGGCGTCTGTGCCGCGGCCTGGGCGCTGTACGGCCGCGAGCGCGGGTACGGGCACACCGCCGCCCTCCTCGTCCCCCTGGAACTGGCCGCCTCCGCCGCCTTCACCACCGGCCAGCACACCTGCTACGACGCCACCGGCCGGCCGCTGCCCGGCGCCCTCACCCTGATCTGCGGCGGGGGCGGGGTGGGCGGCCCGCTCGCCGGAACCGCCGGCTCCGGCCCCTGGCTGGTGCTCGCCGGGCACCTCGCGGCCGGGCTGCTGGCCGCCGCCTGGCTCACCCGGGGCGAGGCGGCGTTCGGCCGGCTGGTACGCGCCGCCGGAGCCGCCGCCTTCCGCCCGCTGCGCCTGGCCGCGACCCGCTGTGCTCCGCCCGCCCGGGCGGGCGCCGCCCCCGCGCGACCCGCCGCGCCCGTACGCCTCCCCGGCGCGCGCCCCCTGCTCCTCCACTCGGTCATCCGCCGTGGCCCCCCGGTACCGGTCCTCCCCACCTGACCGGAAACCCCTTCAGCCACACCACGGAGAAGCGACACCATGAGCAAGCGCAATAACTGGGAGAACAAGCAGTCCGCCCGCGAGCGGCTGCGCGCCGAGCGCGAGCGGCAGGCGAAGAAGGAGCGGACCCGCCGCCAGCTCCTCGTCGGCGGCGCGACCGTCGGCGTCCTGGCCGTCGCGGCCGGCATCGTCGTGGCCGTGACGCAGCTCGGCGGCGACGGCAAGGACTCCGCGTGGGAGGCCGCCGCCAAGAAGACCCTCGTCAAGCCGGCCAACACCGCGGGCGACAAGGGCACCGAGATCGTCGTCGGCGACAAGAACGCCAAGCACACCCTGGAGGTCTTCCAGGACATGCGCTGCCCGGTCTGCTCGGTCTTCGAGCAGAACGTCGGCGACACCATCGACAAGGACATGAAGGCCGGCACGTTCAAGGTCTCGTACAGCATCGGCACCTTCATCGACCGCGGCGCGGGCGGCACCGGCAGCAAGAACGCGCTCAGCGCCGTCGGCGCGGCCCTCGACGTGAGCCCCGAGGCGTTCTCGGCCTACAACAAGGCCCTCTACTCCAAGGCCAACCACCCCGCGGAGAACAAGGACGCCTTCGCCAACGACGACACCCTGCTGAAGATCGCCCAGCAGGTCCCGGCCCTCAAGGGCAACGCGAAGTTCGAGAAGAACGTCAAGGAGGGCACCTTCGACAAGTGGGCCCTTGAGGTCTCCGACGTCTTCGACGGCCACAAGGACGTGACCGGAACGCCGACCCTCAAGCTGGACGGCGAGAAGCTGACGGTGGACACTCCTCAGGGCAAGGGCGTCCCCATGACCGCGGACCAGTTCCGCCAGGCGGTCGACGCGCGGCTGAAGCAGGGCTGACGAAGCGGGGCTCCCCCCGCGGGAGCCCTGCCGGAAGTTGCCGAATCTTGACACGACTTTCACGGCGTGTCGTGGCACACTTCCGGCTTATGGAGGGGACGGGAGTTCGGCTGCGCGCGCTGCGTGCCGCGCTGTTCACCGCCGTGTGCGTCACCCTGTCGGCCGCCTCCCACGTCCTCCTCTCCCGGATGCCGCTGCCGGTCCCCACGGTCGCCGCCCTGTCGGCGGCCTTCTTCGCGCTCGCCTACGCCCTGGCGGGCCGCGAGCGGGGTTACTGGCACATAGCCGCCCTCCTCGTCCCCCTGGAACTGGCCGCCGACACCGTCTTCACCACCGGCCAGCACGCCTGCTACGGCGCGGCAGGCGGCCCGGTCGCGGGCCCGCTCCGCTCCATGGGCATCGACCTCGTCTGCCGAGGCGGCGAGGTCGGCACCCCCCTGGCCCACCTCACGGCAGGCCAGAGCCCACCACCGGAGGCCCTGGACTCGGCACTGCCGTGGCTGCTGCTGGCCTGCCACCTCGCCGTGGGCCTGCTGGCCGCGGCCTGGCTGCGCCGCGGCGAGGTGGCCGTGGCCCGGCTGCTGGGCGCGGCGGCCGCGGCCGCCTTCCGTCCCCTGCTGCTGGTGGCCGCCGCGCTCGGCGCCGCCCCGCGGCCCCGAGCCCGCGGCCTCCAGCCCACCCGGGACACCCTCCCGGCCCCGGCGCTGCCCCTGCTCGTCCACTCCGTCGTACGGCGCGGACCGCCCCGCTCCCCGGCTCTCGCCTGAGCATCGCGGTCCCCATCCCCGTACTTTCACGGAGCAGACATCATGAGCAACCGGAACAACGCCCAGAACAAGCAGGCCGCCCGCGAGCGGCTGCGCGCCGAGCGCGAGCGCCAGGCAAAGAAGGACAAGACCAAGCGCCAACTCGTCGTCGCGGGCTCCCTCGTCGTCGTCCTGGCCATCGCCGGCGGCGTCGGGTTCGCCGTCAGCAAGATGAACGACAGCGAGGACGGCCAGTGGAAGGCCGCCGCCGAGAAGACGCTCGTCAAGCCGGCCAACACGTCGGGTGAGGACGGCACCGAGATCCTCATCGGCGACAAGAACGCCAAGGAGACCCTGACGGTCTACGAGGACCCGCGCTGCCCGATCTGCGCCCAGTTCGAGCAGAACTCCGGGAAGAAGCTGCGCCAGGACGTCAAGGACGGCCGCTACAAGGTGCGCTTCGTTCTGGCCAACTTCCTCGACAACGCCCCGGCGATCAAGGGCACCGGTTCGAAGAACGCGGTGAGCGCCTTGGGCGCCGCCCTCAACGTGGGCCAGGACGCCTTCTTCGAGTACAAGGAGGCCCTGTACTCCGAGGCCAACCACCCCGAGGAGACGGACGACGCGTTCTCCGACGACAAGAAGCTCCTCGACATCGCCCAGCAGGTCCCCGCACTCAAGGGCAACAAGAAGTTCGAGAACAGCGTCAAGGACCACACCTTCGACCGCTGGGCCCTGGAGATCGGCAAGGTCATAGGCAAGGACGGCATCGAGGGCACCCCGGCCCTGGTCCACAACAAGAAGCAGCTGCACGTGCCCGGCAGCAAGATGCCCCCGCTGCAGGAAGAGCAGTTCACCGCGCTGATCGACGAGGAATTCGGGAAGAAGAAGTAAACCACTCGTGGGTGGGCGCATGACGTCCACCCACGCCATAGACATACTTGGGCTCCTTCATCGGCGCATCGACGCTAATTACCGCTCCCCCCAGGAGCCGGACCAAGTAAGCGACAACACGTTACGGGCGCGCACGACTCGAGCAGTCAGGCCTGCCCACAACGCAGAGGGCCCCAATACCTCCACAAGAACGACAAATGCTGCGCCGCCCCGAGGGTGACGCAGCATTTGGTCAAAAATTAGCGGCCGCAGTACTTCAAGATGGTCTGGCGGTGTCCCTTATTTATCACGAGCCACTGCGCGTGCTTCTCACCGTCCACGTAAACCCACTTTTCCCAGGAGTAGAAAACCCCATCCCGCCCCACCTCGCTCCGACCAGTGCACCACCCATAGGTCGGAGCAGCACTTGCGTTAGGCGCCAGCGCCACTCCGACGCCCAGGGCAAGCAGGGATGCACATACGCCGCTTGCCATTCGACGCCCCAGCGATGATTTCACAACAGCCCTCACTTTCGAACGAATTTCATAACGGCGTACACACTAGCGAACGACCGGAACTCCAACCATACAATTCCAGCCAAAATGCGACTGAAGCAAAGGCTTGAAATAACTACGGCATTTGACCTGCGTTGAGGCGCTGCAGCACCGCCGACGCCACTTGAGCCGAATGACAGCCGGCCACCTACGGGACGCACAACAGGCCACACCGGCCGGAATACATAAGCAGATCATTCGGGCATTCACACATCTTTGTCGGCGTAGCAGGCACTCGCCCTAACAGCACCGGCGCCTGACTGTGGTGACCACGAGTGCTGTTAACACTTGTAGGTCTTGATCACGGCGAAGCCCTCCGGCGTGGTGGAGGTGTCGCATCTTCGACGCGCGGAGGTCTTCGCGCCGCACCGTGATGCCCGGCTGATCGTTCGGGTAGGCGGCTGCCGATCGAGCGTGGCTGCTAGGCCGTCCCATCGCGCATGTCGCAGCCGAATGGGAGTCTCACGGGCCACCGCCATAAGTGGCTGCGCCACTGGCGGACAGAGAAACAACGGCCTGCATGACCGGTCCAGCCGGTCTCGCGCAACGCCGCACCAGACTTCGGCAGCGATGGAAGAACAGGTCTGCCGTCTGCGGCAAGGACGCAAGCTTGGCCCGGCCCGCCCCACCACTGGCTATGACTACAGCCGCCTTGCCTACAGCGAAGTACTCCCAGACGAGTAAGCCGCCACCTGCGGGCCTCCCTCCAACGAGCCGCAGCCTTGTTCGCCGCCTTCGGCATCATGCGCACCAATCGCGTCCTGACCGACGACGCCTGGGCCTTACTCCCAGGAGCTTCACCTATAGCGGCAAGCGCTTGCCAATCTGGGCGCGACCGGCAAGCTCACACGCGTCTACCGGCCGCAGACCAACGGCAAATCGAACGTTTCTACCGCGCCCAGCTTGATGAGTGGGCCTGCTGCCCTACGCCAGCAGCGACGAACAGACCACCGCTCTGGCAGACTTCCCGCACACCTACAACCGCCACCACCGCCACACCGCACTCGGCGGCCCCCACCCATCGCCGCGTGAACAACGCTTCAGGTCAATAACCCAGCCGCCGCGCCCACGGTCCGGTGAACTCCGGTCAACCCGGCCCACTTGACCGTCGGTTGCATCCGGGGCATGGCACCGCATCCACACGATCGGCCTCAGGGGCACCGCGGCGGGCAGCAGTGCGGTACGGAAGCGGGCATAAGCAAGAATCTCCGAGGAGTCGTTCACGTCGCTTGGGACTGAAGATGAGCAAGCCCTTCTATGAGGCGCCGTTGAGCAGTCCCCCCTGAACGTAGGACGTGGGACGTGGGAACTCTTGGCTGTTCTCTGCCCGTTGGCACCGCATTGCCGTTGCGCCGGCCGCCGCAGGTGACCACGGTAACCGGTGCGGAACGCGGCGCGAAGGAGAAGTAGCTGGGCAAGAACGAACGGATGAAACTCTGGTATGGGCCGGCGCCCATATGTGCGAACGGCGATAAAGTATGCGCCTGTGAACCCACGTCCCCCGATATCCCGCCGTGCAGCCGTGACCGGCGCCGCGGCCACCGCCGCGCTGCTGCCCCTCGCCGTCGCCCCGTCCGCCGGGGCGGCCACCGCCGTCCGTGCCGCGGCTCGTGCCGAGACGGCGGCGGCCCCCGCCTTCCTGCACGGTGTCGCCTCCGGCGACCCGCTGCCCGACGGCATCCTGCTGTGGACCCGGGTGACCCCGGTCCCGGAGGCCGTGCCCGGTTCCGGGATCGGGCCGGACGTGCAGGTGAGCTGGCAGGTCGCCGAGGACGCCGGGTTCAGCCGGGTCGTCGCTTCCGGTACGGTCACCGCGTCCGCCGCCGGCGACCACACGGTCAAGGCCGACGTCCGCGGACTGCGGCCCGGCGCCGACCACTTCTACCGGTTCACGGTCACCGGCGGCTCGGGGGAGATCCACTCCCCCACCGGCCGGACGCGCACGGCCCCCGCCCCCGATGCCCGGACGGACGGTCTCCGCTTCGGCGTGGTCTCCTGCGCCAACTACGAGTCGGGCCACTTCTCGGCCTACCGCCACCTCGCCGCGCGCCGCGACCTGGACGCGGTGCTGCACCTCGGCGACTACCTCTACGAGTACGCGTCGGGCGTCTACCCGACGGCCAAGTACGTCGTCCGGCCGCACGAGCCCAGACACGAGATCGTCACGCTCGCCGACTACCGCACCCGGCACGGGCGTTACAAGACCGACCCCGACCTCCAGGCGCTGCACGCGGCGCTGCCCGTCGTCGCCATCTGGGACGACCACGAGTTCGCCGACAACGCCTGGTCCGGCGGGGCCGGCAACCACACGCCGGGCGCCGAGGGCGCCTGGGCGGACCGCGTCGCCGCGGCGAAGAAGGCGTACTTCGAGTGGATGCCGGTACGCCCGTCCGTCGAGGGCACCACCTACCGCAGGCTGCGCTTCGGCCGCCTCGCCGACCTGCACCTGCTGGACCTGCGCTCGTTCCGCTCGGAGCAGGTCAAGGCGGGCAGCGGCGCGGTGGACGACCCCTCCCGCACCCTCACCGGCCGCGCCCAGCTCGACTGGCTGAAGGACGGCCTGGCCGCCTCCGACACCACCTGGCGGCTCGTCGGCAACCCGGTGATGATGTCCCCGCTCGCCTTCGGCGCCATGCCGGCCCACCTCCTCAAGCCGCTCGCCAAGCTGCTCGGCCTGCCCGAGGAGGGCATCGCCGCCAACACCGACCAGTGGGACGGCTACACCCACGACCGCCGCGAGCTCCTCGGCCACCTCACCGGCCGCGGCATCGGCAACACCGTCTTCCTCACCGGCGACATCCACATGGCCTGGGCCAACGACGTCCCGGAGAAGGCCGCCACGTACCCGGTCTCCCGCTCGGTCGCCACCGAGTTCGTCGTCACCTCGGTCACCGCCGACAACCTCGACGACACCCTCCACGTCCTCCCGCACACCCTCTCGCTCCCGGCCGTCGCCGCCATCAAGGCCGCCAACCGGCACGTCAAGTGGGTCGACATGGACTCCCACGGCTACGGCGTCCTCGACATCACCGCCGACCACGCGCAGATGGACTACTACGTCCTCTCCGACAAGCGGGATCCGAAGGCGACGTCGAAGTGGGCGCGGTCGTACCGGACGGCGACGGGCAGCCAGCGGGTGGAGCGGGTGAAGGCGCCGGTGCGCTGAGCGCTGACGCGGTGGGGTGCCCCGGTCCCGCGCCCCTTCGCCGTTTCCTGGGGGCTGCGCCCCAGACCCCCCTTGTCCTCAAACGCCGGACAGGCTGAATCAGCCCGTCCGGCGTTTGAGGACAGCGCCCGCAGGGCGCTTCGGGGGTGCGGGGG
>NZ_JAIQLH010000230.1 GCF_020037025.1 Streptomyces huiliensis
GCACCGGTCCCGGCGACGCCGGCGAGCAGCGCCTTGGTGGCGGTGACCAGGTCCTGTTCCCGGCCCGGCGCGGGCCGGACGGCGCTCACGACGACGTCCTGGCCGGCCGCCAGCCGGGCCACGTCGGCGGGGTCGGCGGCGTCGCCGGTGCGGTGGGCGGCCGCCGCGGGCAGCCGGTCGAAGCGAGCCTCGCTCCGGACCACCGCGGTGACCTCGTGGCCGCGGGACAGGGCCTCGGCCGCGATGGTGCCGCCCGCGTTGCCCGCCGCGCCGAAGATGGTGATGCGCATGGTCGTTCTCCTTGTTGTCAGTGGGGAAGTTCTCAGTGGGGGAAGAGGGGATCAGTGGTTCAGCGGGTGGTCGCGGCGGCCTCGCGCCGGGCGCCCGACGGCCGGAGCTGTGCGGCGACCAGGGAGCCGAGGACGGTCAGGGCGCCCAGCGACTGGAGGACGGTGAGCCGCTCCCCGACGGCGATCAGGCCGATGGCCGTGGCGACGAGCGGGCTGAGCAGGCCGAGGAACGACACGTCCGTGGCCTGGAGTTCGCGGATGCCGCGGAACCACAGGGCGTAGGCCAGCGCGGTGCCGACGGCGGCCAGGTAGCCGTACCCCGCCAGGTTCCCGGCGGTCAGGCCGGCGGGCGGGAGGCCCTCGACGAGCAGGGCGACCGGGACGAGGAGCACGCCGCCGGCCACGAGCTGCCAGCCGGTGGTGGCGAGGAGCGGCGCCGGGGACGGCCAGCGCTTGCTGAGCACCACGCCCGTCGCCATCAGGATCGCCCCGCCCAGGGCGGCGCCGACCCCGACCCAGTCGAGCCGCGCCTCGGCCCGGAGGACGAGCAGGCCGACGCCGACGACGCCCATGATCCCCGTGATCAGGGTGCGGGGGGTGAGCCGGTTGCCGAGGAGGCCGGCGGAGAGGAGGGCCGCGATCAGGGGCTGGACGGAGCCGACGGTGGCCGCGACGCCGCCGGGGAGGCGGTAGGCGGCGACGAAGAGGAGGGCGAAGAAGGCGCCGATGTTGAGGGTGCCGAGGACGAGCGCGCGCCACCACCAGTCGCCGCGCGGCAGCCGCCGGGTGAGGGCCACCAGGACCAGTCCGGCGGGCAGCGCCCGCAGGACCGCCGCCAGCAGCGGGCGGCCCGGGGGCAGCCACTCGGTGGTGACGTAGTAGGTGGTGCCCCAGAGGGCCGGCGCGAGGGCGGTGAGGAGGAGGACCCGCAGTCGTTTGCTTAGCACGAAGGTAAAGTTACTCATCGCTAAGCTAAATGACGATGGGCTCGCGGCGTGATGTACCTCACCGCTAAGGTATTGCTACGCTGGAGAAGTGGCAGATCATGTCGACCTTGTACTGGAACAGTGGGCCGCCCAGCGGCCCGACCTGGACGTCTCGCCCATGGCGGTGATCGGGAGGCTGAGCCGGCTGCAACGCGTCGTCTCCGCCGAGCTGAAACGGACCTTCGCCGCCCACGACCTCGACAGCGCCTCCTTCGACGTCCTCGCCACCCTGCGCCGCAGCGCGCCCCCGCACCGCCTGACGCCGACCGAGCTGATGAAGTCCGGCATGGTGACCTCCGGCGCGATCAGCCAGCGCCTCGACCGCCTGGAGGGGCGCGGCCTCGTGCTCCGCACCCCCAACGAGGAGGACGGGCGGGGCGTCCGCGTCTCCCTGACCGACGAGGGCCGCGAGCTCATCGACCGGGTGCTGCCCGAGCACCTCGCGACCGAGCGGCGCCTGCTGTCCGCGCTGACCGGTGAACGGCGGGACCAGTTCGTCGAGACGCTGCGGGAGTTGCTGGAGTCCCTGGAGGGCCCGGCCGGGCCGGCGGGAGCGGCGTGCTGCCGGAACTCCGGGCGGACGAGTGGGGCTTGCTGCGCCGTCTGATCCGGCTGCGGGGTGTGCGGTGCCGGTCTTGGCCTTCACGGCCCGTCTTGCGCGGCCCGCCTTGACCTTCACGCCGCTCGTCATGCCGGTCCCGTGTGGCGTGTCGGGCGGGTAGCTGTATAGGAAGCCCGTACGGAGCCGGCGCGAGGCCGGCCCCGGCGCGCCGCCGCCGGCCGGAAGCGGCCGTCAGCGGACGGAGTCCCGTGGCGTGCTCAGCGCCAGCACCGACGCGAGGACGGTGAGCCCGGCGCCCGCCCACAGGACCGCCGCGGCCGTCGTGCCGTCGACCGCGAGGCCGCCGAGCAACGCGCCCAGTGCGATGGACAGGTTGAACACCGACACGTACACGGACGACGCGGCCTCCGTCGCCTCCGGTGCCGCCTTGAGGACCCAGGTCTGGAGGCCGACGGGGACGGCGCCGTAACCGAGGCCCCACAGGACGAGCAGGGCACCCGCGCCCGGCCCGCTCCCCGGGGAGAGGACCGCGAGCGCCGCCATGGCGGCGGCCAGGACCGCGCCGATGGCGATGACGACACGGCGGGTGTGCCGGGTGACCAGGGAGCCGGCGACGAAGTTGCCGGTGATGCCCGCGGCCCCGAAGACCAGCAGCAGTACGCCGACCGTGCCGCCGGCGACGCCCGCCTCCACCAGCACGGGCCGGACGAAGGTGTAGGCCACGAAGTGGCCCGTCACGATGAGGAACGTCACGGCGATGCCCGCGCGCACCCCGCCGTTGGAACGGAGGAGGCGGGGAAGGCCGGACAGGGTGACCGTCCGCTCGGCCGGCAGCGGGGGCAGCAGGAACAGCATGCAGGCCAGGGCGGCCAGCCCCAGCACCCCCACCACGGCGAAGGCGGTGCGCCAGCCGCTGAGGTCGCCCAGCAGGGTTCCGGTGGGCACGCCCAGGACCGACGCGGCCTCGACCCCGCCGAAGATCACGGCGGTCGCCCGTCCGACGTGCCGCTCCGGGACCAGCCGCACGGCGATGCCGCCGGCGATCGCCCAGAACCCGCCCACGCTGACACCGATCAGGAACCGGGCGATCAGCACGACGGTGATGTCCGGGGCGAAGGCGGAGGCCAGGTTGGCCGCCCCGACCGTGCCGATGAGCACGCCCAGGACCAGGCGCCGGTCGACGCGGCCCGTGGCCACGGTGACGAGGGGCGCCGAGACGGCGGCGACGAGCCCGGGGACGGTGACCATCAGGCCCGCCGTCCCCTCCGAGACGTCCAGGTCCGAGGCGACCGCGGTGAGCAGCCCGACGGGCAGCAGTTCTGAGGTCATCAGGGAGAAGATGCCCAGCGCCACCGCCAGGACGGCCGGCCAGCCCGTCCGCGACGACGGCCCGGTGCCGGCGGTGGCCGGCGGGGTGCCGACGGACGTCACTCGGTGCCCGGGGTCTTGCGGGTGGTGACGTTCATCCGGTTCCACACGTTGACCGTGAAGATGACGGCGATGAGCCGTGCCAGCTCCTCCTCGCCGAAGTGCCGGGCCGCCTCCTCGTAGACGTCGTCCGGGACGCCGCCGGGCAGCAGGGTGACGGCCTCGGTCAGGGCCAGGGCGGCGCGCTCGGCGGCGGTGTAGAGGAGCGAGTCCTCCCAGGCGCTGAGCTGGTAGACGCGGTTCTCGGTCTCGCCCGCCTTCCGGGCGTCGGTGGTGTGGTACTCGATGCAGTACGCGCAGCGGTTGAGCTGCGAGGCGCGGATCTGGACGAGTTCGAGGACGACCGGGTCGAGGCCCTGCCGGGCCGCCGCGTCGAGGGCCAGGACGGCCTTGTAGACCTTCGGGGCGACGGCGTGGAAGTTCATGCGCTCACTGCTGTGGATCTCTGTCATGTGTCCACCGTAGGAGCGCCGGAGACCATGGATAGGGTGCATTTCCATGCGGGAAATCAAGGTCAATCCGTCTCCGGGCGGTACGTCGCCCGGCGGCCCGTCCGCCCTCGGCGCCGATCTGCACCTGGAGCTGTCCGGCGACGGCTCCCGCAAGGCGCGGCTGACGCGCGCGCTGCGGGACGCGATCCGCACCGGACGCCTCGCGCCCGGCACCCGGCTGCCGCCGTACCGCTCGCTCGCGGCCGACCTCGGCCTGGCCCGCAACACGGTCGCCGAGGCGTACGCGGAGCTCGTCGCCGAGGGCCGGCTCGTCGCCCGGCAGGGCTCCGGGACGAGCGTGGCGCCGCGGGCCGCGGCCGAGGCGCCCGTTCCGCCG
>NZ_JAIQLH010000231.1 GCF_020037025.1 Streptomyces huiliensis
GGCCGGCGGGGCGCCGAACCCGGGCGCGGTGCCCCGCGGTGCGCCGAAGCCCGGCGGCGCGTCCTGCGGCGACGCGAGGACCGTGGGCGTGGGGTCGGGCGTGGGGCCGGGCCGGTCCTGGGGCGCCGCGACCGTCGGGGTCGGGTCCTGGGGCGCGCCGAAGCCTCCGGCCGGCTGCTCCGGGGGCACCCCCTGCGGTGGCTGAGGCGGCTTGGGCGGCTGTGACATCGGCTTTCCTCTTTACGCGCGGGAAGCCGCGGCCCGACCGGCCTCCCCCGCGATCCCGGTGGCGGGCGGCCATCGGGAAGGAGCGCATCGGGTGCGGTTCCCGCCAGTGAGCGGCAGGCGAGCGGGGGTTCTTTGTATCACTCCGCCCCGACGGGGCAGGGAGTGCCGCCGGGCGCGCGGAGCCACCGATACCGGGCTGTGACGAGACCGTTGTGGCTTCGATGGAGGGCGCGCCCGCGGCTTCGTCGGAGCGCGCCCGCGGCCTCGCCGGAGGGCGCGTCCGGACGTCGTCGAAGGGCGCGCCCGGGCTTCGTCACGCGTCCTCGGCCAGCTCCAGCCAGCGCATCTCCAGCTCCTCGCGCTCCGCGGCGAGTTCGCGGAGTTCGGCGTCGAGCTTGGCCACCGCCTCGAAATCGGTGGCCTGTTCGGCGATGCGCGCGTGCAGCTTCGCCTCCTGCTCGCTCACCTTGTCGAGCCGCCGCTCGATCTTCTGGAGCTCCTTCTTGGCGGCCCGGGCGTCGCCCGCGCTCTTCTGCTTGGCCGGGGCCGCGGCGGCCGGAGCCGCGGGCACCGCCGCGTCGAGGACGGCCTGCCGCCGCTCCAGGTACTCGTCCAGGCCGCGCGGCAGCATCCGCAGGAAGCGGTCGCCGAGCAGGGCGAACACCCGGTCGGTGGTGCGCTCGACGAAGTAGCGGTCGTGGCTGATGACGACCATCGACCCGGGCCAGCCGTCGAGCAGGTCCTCCAGCTGGGTCAGGGTCTCGATGTCGAGGTCGTTGGTGGGCTCGTCGAGGAAGAGGACGTTGGGCTCGTCCATCAGCAGCCGCAGGATCTGCAGCCGGCGGCGCTCACCGCCGGAGAGGTCGCCGACGGGCGTCCACTGCTTCTCCTTGGTGAAGCCGAACTTCTCGCACAGCTGCCCCGCGGTCATCTCGCGGCCCTTGCCGAGGTCGACGCGGTCGCGCACCTGCTGGACGGCTTCCAACACCCGCAGGGCGGGGTTCAGTTCGCCGACCTCCTGGGAGAGGTAGGCGAGCTTGACCGTCTTGCCGACGACGACCTTGCCGGCCGCGGGCTGCTTCTCGCCCTCGGTCCTGGCGGCCTCGGCGAGGGTGCGCAGCAGCGAGGTCTTGCCGGCGCCGTTGACGCCGACGAGGCCGACGCGGTCACCGGGGCCGAGCTGCCAGGTCAGGTGCTCGATGAGGACCTTGGGGCCGGCCTGGACGGTGACGTTCTCCAGGTCGAAGACGGTCCTGCCCAGCCGCGAGCTCGCGAACTTCATCAGCTCGGCGCTGTCGCGCGGCGGCGGCACGTCGGCGATCAGCTCGTTGGCGGCCTCGATGCGGAAGCGCGGCTTGCTGGTGCGGGCCGGGGCGCCGCGGCGCAGCCAGGCGAGCTCCTTGCGCATCAGGTTCTGCCGCTTGGCCTCCTCGGAGGCGGCGATCCGCTCGCGCTCGGCGCGGGCGAAGACGTAGTCGCTGTAGCCGCCCTCGTACTCGTGGACGGTGCCGCGCTGGACGTCCCACATGCGGGTGCAGACCTGGTCGAGGAACCAGCGGTCGTGCGTGACGCAGACGAGCGCCGAGCGGCGCTCCCGCAGGTGGCGGGCGAGCCAGGAGATGCCCTCGACGTCCAGGTGGTTGGTGGGCTCGTCGAGGACGATGAGGTCCTGGTCGGCGATCAGCAGCTTGGCGAGCGCGATGCGGCGCCGCTCGCCGCCGGAGAGCGGGCCGATGACGGTGTCCAGGCCCTGCGGGAAGCCCGGCAGGTCGAGGCCGCCGAAGAGGCCGGTGAGGACGTCGCGGATCTTGGCGTTGCCCGCCCACTCGTGGTCGGCGAGGTCGCCGATGACCTCGTGCCGGACGGTGGCCTCGGGGTCGAGGGAGTCGTGCTGGGTGAGGACGCCGAGACGCACGTGGCCCGCGTGGGTGACGCGGCCCTTGTCGGCCTCCTCCAGCTTGGCGAGAATGCGGATCAGGGTGGTCTTGCCGTCGCCGTTGCGGCCGACCACGCCGATCCGGTCGCCCTCGTTGACGCCGAGGGAGACGCCGTCGAGCAGCGCACGGGTGCCGTACACCTTGTCGACGGCTTCCAGATTGACCAGGTTGGCTGCCATTCCGCTCCTCGCTCCGCGGTCTCCCCTTCAGGAGCCCTGTGGTCCTCCCTTCAGGATCCCACGCCCGTCGGGAACGCCAGCCCCGGCGTCTCCCCGCTCACACCTTCGCCGCCTCCACCGGGCGGGCGCGCAGGGCGGCCCACGTGGGAACGAGCGTCGAGACGAGCGTCACGGCCCCGGCGGCGGCCACCACCGCGAGGTAGATCGAGGCGGGCCCGGACGGCAACGGGCTGTCCGAGACGGACAGGTCGAACGGGACGAGCGTGGTGGCCGCCGCGAGGGTGCCGAGGATCAGGCCGACCGCGGTGACGTACAGGCTCTCGATCGCCATCATCCGCATCACCTGGCCCTTGGTGGACCCGGTGAGCCGCTGGAGGGCGAACTCCCGGCGCCGGGTGCCGACCGCGACGACCGTCGAGTTGACGACGGCGAGGATGGTGTAGGCCACGAGCATGCCCACGATGAGGTAGTTCGCCCACATCTGCGTGCGGGTGTTCTGCTTCCGCTGGGCGGTCACCTCGTCCCGGTCGCTGACCTTCAGCCCCGGGTGCCGCGCCGCGAACCGGCCCAGCTCGCCGGTGAGCCGCTCGACGGGGACGCCGGGCGCGGCCTTGACGAGGATCTGCGCGGGCAGTCCCGCGGTGGTGTGCCGGGCGAGCAGCGAAGCGCTGGTCAGGGCCGTCTCGAAGCCCTCGCGGGCCGGGAAGAGGGCCACGATCCGGACGTCGACCGAGGCGCCGTCGCCCATCTTCAGTCCGATGGTGTCGCCGACCCCGCGGTGCATGCGGCGGGCGGCGGCCTCGGGGAGGGCGACGGCGTTCCCCTTGAGGTCGGCCAGCCGGCCGGCGGTCGGCCGGGTCGCGAGGACCTGCCCGGCGCCCTCCGCGTCGATGCCCTGGAGGGCCGTGCCGTGCTTGTTCTCGTCTCCGTCGTGCGGACGCACGGTGTACGCGAAGCCGGTGGCGGTCGCGCTCGCGGCGGCGACGCCGGGCAGCCGGCGCACGGCGGTCACCAGCGCGGGGTCGACGCCGCCGGCCGCCGAGGCGAGCACCGCGTCGGCCCGCAGGTTCTCGGTGAACTCCCGGTCGGTGGCGGCGGCCACGCTGGTCTGGAGGTAGAGCATGCCGGTGGTGATGGCGGTCGCCAGCATCACCGGCGTGGCGACGGCGGCCGTACGGACCGCGCTCGCCCGGCAGTTGAGCGCGGCCAGCCGGCCGGACGCGCCGGTCAGCAGGCGCACGGGCCAGTGCAGCAGGACGCTCACGGCCTTCGCGAACCACGGCCCCAGCAGCGCCAGGCCGACGACGCAGCACATCACCGTCGGCCCGGCCGTGCTCGCCGCCACCGGGCCACGCAGGACGAGCGCGGTGACCAGGGCGAGGGCGGTCGCGCCGGCCAGGAACAGCAGCGCGAGGCCCAGCCGCACCGGATGGAACCAGCGCTGCCGCACGGCCGCCTCGCCCAGCGCCTCGACGGGCTTGGTGCGGACGGCCCGCAGGGTGCCGAAGAGGGTGCCGGCGACGGTCGTCAGCAGGAGGGAGCCGTACGCGGGCAGGGTGGGGATCCAGCCCTGGCTGAACTCGACGGTCTCCGCGACCATGCCCGTGTCCGTCATCCGCCCGAACAGCCACCGGCCGAGCGCGGGGCCCGCCGGCCAGGCGGCGGCCCCGGCGAGCACGGCGACCGCCAGGCTCTCGCCGAGGAGCATCCGGCGCACCTGGCCCCTGGTGGTGCCGACCGCCCGCAGCAGGGCCAGCTCCCGGAACCGCTGCTGGGCGGAGAGCCCGACGGTCCCGGCGACGACGAACATCGCCACCGTGACGCCCAGGCCGCCGAAGACCCCGGAGATCGCCACCAGGTCCTCGCCGCCCGCGACCACCTCCGGGTGCTCGACGGCTCCCCGGTCGTCGCCGGTGAGCAGGGTGACGGGCTGCCCGTCGAGTGCCGCCTTGACGCCCTTCCGTACGGCGCCGACGTCCGCGCCGGGGTCGGTGACGACCGCGATGTCGGCCACCGTGCCGGGGTGGGCGGAGAGCCGCTCGGCGTCGGCCGCGGAGAAGAACAGCGTCCGCTGCGGCACCTCCCGGCCCGCGGCGGGCCGGGCCACGCCGCTCACCCGGTACTCGGCCGAACCGCCGTGCGCCGCGACGCGGATCCGGTCGCCCGCCCCGGCCCTGGCCCGCCGGGCGAGGGCCGCGTCGAGGACCACCTCGCCGCGGCGGGGCGCGGCGCCTTCCGCGAGGGCGTACGGGGTGAGGGCCGCGGACTCCCACGCGTGCCCCCGCGCCGTCCCGTCCCCGCCCCCGCCCGGCAGCGCCGCGTCGAACGTCCGCTCCCCGATCGCCTTGCGGACGCCGGGTACGGCCTCGACCTTGCCCACCAGCCCGGCCGGCAGCTCGACGCGCTCCGCGAGGACCCGCTGCTTCTTGTCTCCCGCCTGGTGGTGGCTCCGGTCACCCGTGACCAGGATCTGCGCCCCCGCGAGGCGCTCCGGCGGGACGTTGTTGCGGATGCCCGTCTCCATCAGCCCTCCGCAGGCCATCACGATGGTGGCGCCGATGAAGAGGGCCACGAAGGTGGCGAGGAAGGCGCCGGCTCTGTGGCGGAGGGAGCGGAGGGCGAGTTTGCCGATCATTCCCGCAACGCTAGGTTCCGCGGCGGGCGCGGCCCATGGGAGCAGCGGGTGGGTGGGGGGTGGGGTTTTCCCCAGCCCCGCCCCTTCACCGTTTC
>NZ_JAIQLH010000232.1 GCF_020037025.1 Streptomyces huiliensis
GTGCGGGGGCTCGCCCCCGCACGAAACGGTGAATGGGGGTGTCCCCTCTGGGGGAGGGACCGGGGCTCAATCCACCACGGTGGCCCCGGTCACCGGACCCGACGCCACCCGCACCGCCCGGCACGTCCCGGACGTCCGCAACGCCTCCGCCACCTGCTCCGCCTCCTCAGCGCTCTTCGCGAGGAAAGCCGTCGTCGGGCCGGACCCCGACACCATCGCCGCGAGCGCCCCCGCGGCCGTACCTGCGGCGAGCGTCTCCGCCAGCGAAGGCCGCAGCGAAACCGCCGCCGCCTGAAGATCATTGGAAACGGCCGAGGCGAGCGCACCCGCGTCCCCGGAGCGCAAGGCGTCGAGCAGCGCGACGGAAGCCGCGGGCTGCTCAGCCCCCGGATCCGTCCCCGCCTCCGCCCGCAACCGGTCGCACTCGGCGTACACGGCCGGCGTGGACAGCCCCCCGTCGGCGACGGCGAAGACCCAGTGGAACGTCCCGCCCGCCTCCAGCGGCGTCAGCCGCTCGCCACGCCCGACGCCGAGCGCGACCCCGCCGAGCAGGCTGAAGGGCACGTCGCTGCCCAACTCGGCGCAGATGTCCAGCAGTTCGTCGCGCGAGGCACCCGTCCCCCACAGCGCGTCGCACGCGAGGAGCGCGCCCGCGCCGTCCGCGCTGCCGCCGGCCATGCCTCCGGCGACGGGGATGTCCTTGTCGATGTGGAGGTGCACGCGCGCCTCGCGCCCGTACCGGGCCGCGAGGGCCAGGGCCGCGCGGGCGGCGAGGTTGGAGGTGTCGAGGGGGACCTGTTCGGCGTCGGGGCCGGAGCAGGTCACCCGCAGTTCGTCGGCCGGCGTCGCGGTGACGCGGTCGTACAGCGAGACGGCGAGGAAGACGTTGGCCAGGTTGTGGAAGCCGTCGGGGCGCGGCCCGGCGACGGCCAGCTGGACGTTGACCTTGGCGGGCACGCGGACGGTGACGGACTGCGCGGTCACGGAGGACGGCTCCTCGGATCGGGGCGGGCGGAACGACGGAAAGCGTAGGGCCGCTCAGCCCGCCTTGCGATCCGCCTTGTGCTCGGCGATGGCCACGAACTCGTCGACCGTCAGCGACTCGCCGCGCGCCTGCGGGGAGACCCCGGCGGCGACCAGCGCCGCCTCGGCCGCCGCCGCGGAGCCCGCCCAGCCGGCGAGGGCGGCGCGCAGCGTCTTGCGGCGCTGGGCGAAGGCGGCGTCGACGACCGCGAAGACCTCTTCCCTGGTCGCCGTGGTGGCGATGGGCTCGGCGCGGCGGACGAGGGAGACGAGGCCGGAGTCGACGTTCGGGGCGGGCCAGAAGACGTTGCGGCCGATGGCGCCGGCCCGCTTGACCTCGGCGTACCAGGCGGCCTTGACCGACGGGACGCCGTACACCTTGGAGCCGGGCGGGGCGGCGAGCCGGTCGGCGACCTCGGCCTGGACCATGACGAGGGTGCGCTCGATGCTGGGGAAGCGCTCCAGCATGTGCAGCAGCACGGGGACGGCGACGTTGTACGGGAGGTTGGCGACCAGCGCGGTGGGCGGCGGGCCGGGCAGCTCGGTGACGCGCAGGGCGTCGCTGTGCACGAGTGCGAAGCGGTCGGCGCGGCCGGGCAGCCGGGCGGCGACGGTCGCGGGCAGGGCCGCGGCCAGGACGTCGTCGATCTCGACGGCGGTGACCCGGTCGGCGGCCTCCAGCAGGGCGAGCGTCAGCGACCCCAGGCCGGGGCCGACCTCGACGACCACGTCGTCGGGGCGCACGCCGGCGGTGCGGACGATGCGCCGGACCGTGTTGGCGTCGATCACGAAGTTCTGACCGCGCTGCTTGGTGGGGCGCACCCCGAGGGCGGCGGCCAGTTCGCGGATGTCGGCGGGGCCGAGCAGGGCGCCGGACTCGTCTGTGCTGGGGCTGGAGCTCACCCGTGAAGTTTACGGCCGCACACGGGCCACGGGCTCGCCCCCCGGCTGACGTACAGCTTCTTGGCGCGCAGGGTCTGCTCCTCGGCGCTGGCGTCCTGGGGGCGTCCGCTGCCGCCGAGCGACTGCCAGGTGCCGACGTCGAACTGGTAGAGGCCGCCGTACGTGCCCGACGGGTCGACCGCGTTCGGCCGTCCGCCGGCCTCGCACTGGGCGAGTCCCTGCCAGTTCAGGCCCTCCGCGCCCTGCACGGTGGTGGGCATCTTCTTGGTGCCCACGCGGATGATCTGGGTGCGGGGCTTGCGGACGATCTCCGAGGAGAGCCTGCGGGGCTTCTGGCGGACGCCGTTGACGGTGCGGAGCGCGTAGGTGATGCGTTCGACGCCCTTCTCGCCGCGCTGGGCGACGACCTCGGTGCCCTTGGCGAGGTGGGGGTCGTCGTGGCGCTCGGTGGTGAAGTCGACGGGCACCTCGCGGACCTCGCGGCCGCCGGTGATGCGCATGATCGAGACGGTCTGGCCGTCGCGCGGGAAGCTGTCGGGGTCGACGGAGGTGGTGTCCTCCCCGTGGAGGGTGATCCCGGCCTGTTCGAGGGCCTCGCGGACGGTCGCGGCGTTGGTGCGGAGGGTGCGGGTGCGGCCGTCGGCCATGAAGGTGAGGGTCCGCTCGGTGCGGACGTCCAGGTCCAGGCCGTGCCGGCCGATGGGCGCGGAGCGGGAGGCGGAGAGGTAGGCGCCCTCGGCCCGGACGCCGAGCTGGCGCAGGGCGCCGTCCACGGTCCGGGCGGTGGTCCACACCTGGCGGCGCTCGCCGTCGAGGGTGAGGGTGACCGGGCGGCCGTAGCGGACGATGACCCGGTCGCCGGAGGCCAGGTCGTGGTGGCGGCCGGGGGCGACGATGTCGTGCTCGCCGACGGCCATGCCCTCGTCGGCGAGCAGTTCCTCGACGTCGTCCGCGAAGGTGTGCAGGGTGCGCGGCCGGCCGTCGACGCTGAGCTGGACGGCCTTGTCGCCGGCGACGAACGCGGAGGTGCCGCCGGCGAGGAAGGCGACCACCAGGGCCTGCGGGAGCAGCCGGCGCAGCGGGTCGCCGCCCTGCCGGGGGGCCGCGCGGGCGGCCCGCTTGCGCCGCCCGGCCCTGCGGGCGCTCGCCCGGCCGGGCGGCGGGGCCTCGCCGTAGAACTCGTCGGGCGGCTCGCCGTCGGCCTCGTCGTCGAGGGCGCTGAACGGGCCGCTCCGGAAGGTGTCCTCCGGATCCCCCTCGTCGCCGGAGGCGACGACGGGCGCGTACCCCTCGTACGGGTGAGCCTCGTACGAGGGGTGGACGACGCCGGTGAGCACCGCGGGCGGGGGCGGCGCCGTGGCCGTCCCGGACGGCGCGGAGGACTGGCGCGGCACGTACGCCTCGTAGCCCGTGTACGCCCCCGGGCCCCCCTGCCCCGCCTGGCCCGGCCCGCTCCCCAGCCCGTGCCCGCCGAGGCCCCCGTGGGGGCCGTACGGGTCGGGCGGCTCGTAGCCGTCGTGGGGCGCGGGGGCGCCGTACGGCGGCGGCTCGGCCGCACCGCGGCGCGCGGCGTGGGGGCTGCCCTGCGGATGGCTCACGACACTCCACTGGGTCCGGACTGACGGGACCGGGACTGTAGCGGAGCTTCGGTGACTCTCCAAAGCCCGCCCGTCACCCTGTGTCGTCGGGATCCGGGGGTCAGTACTGGAACGCGCGTGCGGTATTCGCCGCGACCGCCGTGGCCAGAGCGTCCTCGTCCACGCCCTTGACCGCGGCCATGGCCCGGAGAGTGACCGGAATGAGGTACGGCGCGTTGGGCCGTCCGCGATACGGGACGGGGGTGAGGAACGGCGCGTCGGTCTCGACGAGGATCCGGTCGAGCGGGGCGACGGCCAGGGCGTCGCGCAGCGGCTGGGCGTTCTTGAAGGTGACGTTCCCGGCGAAGGAGAGGTAGTAGCCGGCCTCGGCGCAGATCTTCGCCATCGCCGCGTCGCCGGAGAAGCAGTGGAAGACGACCGTCTCGGGTGCCCCCTCCTCGGCGAGCACCCGCAGGACGTCGTCGTGCGCGTCCCGGTCGTGGATGACGAGGGCCTTGCCGTGCCGCTTGGCGATGGCGATGTGCCGGCGGAACGAGCGCTCCTGCGCGGCGACGCCGTCCGGGCCGGTGCGGAAGAAGTCGAGGCCGGTCTCGCCCACGCCGCGGACGTGGTCCAGGGCGGCGAGGGCGTCGATCTCGTCCAGGGCCGCGTCGAGGGCGGCGTCGCCGCCGGGCTCCCGGGCGCCCTGGCGGGACCAGCCGTCGGGGTCGCCGAGGACGATCCGGGGCGCTTCGTTGGGGTGGAGGGCCACGGTGGCCCAGACGGCGTCGTGGGCGGCGGCCGTCTCGGCGGCCCAGCGGGAGCCGGCCAGGTCGCACCCCACCTGGATCACCGTGGTCACGCCGACGGCGGCGGCCTTGGCCAGCGCTTCTCCGACCGTGCCGCCCTGCATGTCCAGATGGGTGTGCGAGTCGGCCACGGGCACGTTCAGCGGCGCGGGCGGAGGCGGGGGGACGTCCTTGTCGTGGTCGACCTTCTTCTTCCGCTCGCCGTCCGCCGTGCCGCTGTTCGATGCTCTCGCCGCCATGGTCGGGATTCTAGGGACCGCTCCCGGGCCGCGCCCGGCCGGGCGGTGGTCCCCGGTCTCCCGGGACCCGCCTACTTGCGCTGGAAGGGGTGCAGCAGGTCGGAGAGGTGCCAGTGCCGGTGCTCCCGGGGGGTGCGCTGCTCGTTGCCGACGGGGATGCCGCCGCTCATGAACGGCCCGGTGGGGGCGGCCGGCGACACGGTCGTCCGCGAGGTCAGGTGCAGCGCGTCCGCGATCTGGGAGACCTGCCCCGAGCGCATGATGCGGACGACGTGGGCCCCGCAGTTGGGGCAGGTGGGACGGGTGAGCGGGGACGGCACCCGGTCGCCGTCCGTGTGGTACGTCACGAAGGGCCGGCCCTCCGGGTCCACGTGGTGCTCTATCTCGTACGACTGTTCCCAGCTGTGCGCGCACCTCATGCAGGCGAAGGCGTAGGACTCGTGCACCGTCTCGCGGCCCGGCCGGGGGGCCGGCGCGCCGGCCTCCGTCGCGGTGCGGGTGGCGGTGCCGGACTCCACGCCTCGTGAGGTCCCTGCGGTCTCGCTCATGGCAGCTCCTCTTGTCCTCCGGACTTTTCCCAGTCCGTTCGGACGTTCCTCGGGATCGGACGTCCCACATCCAGGGAACGCCCATTCCCGCGCCGACGCAGCAGCCCATTCCTCGAATTGGGGCAAACTTAACCGCTACATGCCCGAAGAGCCCGGGAGCGAGGTCTGGCCTTTGCTTTTCGCTCCAGCCCTTTACTTTACGGCGGGGTGCGGCACCCGGCATTTCGCGGCGGCGCGGGACGAGGCTCCGGTCCAGGCCATTCCCGGCCGGTACCTGCGGTTCCGTCCGCTTCCGGGGGCGCTTCCAGGGGTGACTCCGGGCGGTCCGGCCGGGGACGGATTCCGTTTGCCGACGGGACACCGCCGATCGCTCCGGACGGATACCGGCGGTTCCAGGCGCTTTCCCGAAGAACACCTCGGAGTTACCGGCGAGAACCGTTCCGCTACCACCCGGACGCGCCCCGGACGCTACCCCTCGGATTTGGCGGCGGTTTTCGCCGCCACCACCGCGTCGAACACCTCGCGCTTGGGCAGCCCGGCCTCGGCCGCGACCGCGGCGATCGCCTCCTTGCGGCGCTCGCCCGCCTCCTCCCGGACCCGCACCCGGCGCACCAGCTCGGCCGCGTCGGTCTCCTCAGGACCCTTCTCGGGGGCGCCCTCCACGACGACGGTGATCTCGCCGCGGACCCCCTCGGCGGCCCAGGCGGCCAGCTCGGCCAGCGGGCCGCGCCGGACCTCCTCGTAGGTCTTGGTCAGCTCGCGGCAGACCGCGGCCCGCCGCTCCCCGCCGAACGCCTCGGCCATCGCGGCGAGGGTGTCGTCCAGCCGGTGCGGCGCCTCGAAGTAGACGAGGGTGCGGCGCTCGTCCGCCACCTCGCGCAGCCGCCCGAGCCGCTCCCCCGCCTTGCGCGGCAGGAAGCCCTCGAAGCAGAACCGGTCCACCGGCAGCCCCGACACGGCCAGCGCGGTCAGCACCGCGGACGGCCCGGGGACGGCCGTCACCTTCACCCCCTGCTCCACGGCGGCGGCCACCAGCCGGTAGCCGGGGTCGGAGACCGACGGCATCCCGGCGTCCGTGACCAGCAGCACCCGCGCCCCGCCGGTCAGCGCCTCGACCAGCTCGGGCGTCCGGGACGACTCGTTGCCCTCGAAGTAGGAGACGACCCGGCCCGTGGTGTGCACCCCCAGCGCCTGGGTGAGCCGGCGCAGCCGCCGGGTATCCTCCGCGGCGATCACCTCGGCGGCGGCGAGTTCGGCGGCCAGCCGGGGCGGCGCGTCGGCGACGTCGCCGATGGGGGTTCCTGCGAGTACGAGCGTTCCAGTCACGCCCCCATCCTCGCAGGCGCCCCCGGGGCCTCCGGGGCGCCGGGCCGCGACCGCGCGCTCCCCGGCGCCCGCGGCGGCCGGTTCCCTACGATGGCGCGGTGACCAGTGACACCGCGACCCAGGGCCGGCCGACCCGCACGGCGGCAGGACAGCCGCCTCCTTGGCAGGCCCGGCTGCGCCGCTTCGGATACGCGGCCCCCGAGCGCCGGACCGGCGTGCGGGAGCGGCTCGTGCCCCCGTACCGGGAGCCGGGCACCGGCGTGTGGGAGGCGCTCGGCGTGCGGCCGGGGCCCGCGCGGCTGCTGGCGCGCTCCCTGGGCTGGCTGGGTCCGCTACTGGTCACGCTGCTCGCCGGGCTGGCCCGCTTCCACAACCTGGGCAGTCCGCGGGCGGTGATATTCGACGAGACGTACTACGCCAAGGACGCCTGGGCGCTCTGGAAGCACGGCTACGAGGCCAAGTGGCCCGAGGACAAGGACCTCAACCAGCGGATCGTCGACGGGTACGACCACATCGCCGACGCGCCGTCGTACGTGGTCCACCCGCCGGCCGGCAAGTGGGTCATCGGCCTGGGCGAGCACTTCTTCGGCCTGACGCCCTTCGGCTGGCGCTTCATGGTCGCGCTGCTCGGCACGCTCTCCGTCCTGATGCTGTGCCGCATCGGCCGCCGGCTCTTCCGCTCCACGCTGCTGGGCTGCGTCGCGGGCGCGCTGATGGCCGTGGACGGCATGCACTTCGTGATGAGCCGCACCTCGCTGCTCGACCTGGTGCTGATGTTCTTCGTCCTGGCGGCGTTCGGCTGCGTGCTGGTCGACCGGGACCGGACGCGGGCCCGGCTGGCCGCCGCGCTGCCCGACGACCCGGCGACCGGGGACGTCCGCCCCGATCAGGAGACCGCCCGGACCCTCCGGCTCGGGTGGCGGCCGTGGCGGATCGCGGCCGGGGTGTTCCTCGGGCTGGCGGCGGCGACGAAGTGGAACGGCGCGGTCTACCTGGCGGCGTTCGGCGTGCTCGTCGTCTTGTGGGACGTCGGCTCGCGCCGCCTCGCCGGGGCCCGCCGCCCGTGGCGCACGGTGGCGCGGCGGGACGCGCCGTGGGCGTTCCTGTCCCTCGTACCGGTCGCGATCGTCACCTACCTGGCCACCTGGACCGGCTGGTTCGCCAACAGCGGCACCTACAGCACGGCCAAGGGCTGGCAGCACAGCGGCTACTACCGGCACTGGGCGGAGACCGAGGGCGGGTACGGGACGGACGGCTTCCTCGCCGGCGTCCTCAACCCGCTGCGCAGCCTGTGGCACTACGAGAGCGAGGTGTGGCGGTTCAACACCACCCTCGACTCGCCGCACACCTACCAGTCCAACCCGTGGAGCTGGCTGGTCCAGGGCCGTCCCGTCTCCTACTACTACGACTCGCCCGCGGCGGGCACCGGCGGCTGCCCGTCCGACGCCGGCGGGAAGTGCGCGCGCGAGGTGCTGGCCCTGGGCACGCCCCTGCTGTGGTGGGCCGCCTGCTTCGCCCTCGTCTACCTGCTCTTCCGCTGGTTCCTCCGGCGCGACTGGCGGGCCGGCGCGATCCTGTGCGGGGTGGCGGCGGGGCTGCTGCCGTGGTTCAAGTGGCAGGAACGGACCATCTTCGACTTCTACACCGTCGTCTTCGTACCGTTCCTGTGCCTGGCGGTGGCGATGATGATCGGGGCGATCGTCGGTCCCCGGGGATCGTCGGAACGCCGGAGGGTGACGGGGGTGGTCGGCGCGGGCGCGCTGTTCCTGCTCATCGTCTGGAACTTCATCTACTTCTTCCCCATCTACACCGGGCAGCCGATCCCGCTGGACGCCTGGCGGAACCGGATGTGGCTGGACACCTGGATCTGACGAACTCCCTGGTCATACAAGCGTCTTGAGCACCTCTGGGTGGCTGACATCACCCCTGTCACCGTGGGTGCGTTGTCAGTGCCCTCCCGTAGTGTGCTGAGCCGAGACGGGACCGCGGCCGTCCGGGCCGCGGTCGGGGAGGGGTGTGGCGATGCGGACGGGAGCGAGGGCCGCGGTGGCGGCCGTGGCCGCGGCGGTGCTGGGGGGCGCCGGGTACGCGGCGTACGCCTTGGTGGACGGGGTGGACGGAGCCGCGCACCCGGCGGCGGCGCCGGTCCGGACGGGACCGCCGACGGCGTCCGAAGTGGAGCGGACCGCCCGGGACTTCCTGGCCGCCTGGTCCCGGGGCGACGTGGAGGGGGCCGCGGGCCTGACCGACAACGCGCCGGGTGCCTCCGCCGCGCTGACCGGCTACCGCGACGACGCGCACGTCCGGAAGGCGGTGTTCGAGCAGGGCGCGGCCACGGCGACGGAGGTGCCGTTCACCGTCACCGCCGAGATCGCCTACAAGGGCCGCACCTCCACCTGGACCTACGCCTCCAAACTCGGCGTCGTGCGCGGCCGGACGAGCGGACGGGCCGTCGTGGACTGGCGGCCCGCGGTGCTCCACCCCCGGCTGACCGCGGGCGAGACGCTGGTCACCGGGCCCGCCCCGGCCTCCGCGGTCAAGGTCACCGACCGCGCGGGCCGGCCGCTGGACGCCCGGACGTACCCCTCGCTCACGCCCGTCCTGCCGGAACTGCGCAGGCGGTTCGGGGAGAAGGCGGTCGACGGCCGGCCGCGGGTCGAGGTGCGCACCGCGTCGGCGTCCGGGCGGGGGCCGGACGGCCGCGTCCTGCACGTGGTCGCCGAAGGCGGCCCCGCCGAGATCCGGACGACGCTGGACGCGCGGGCGCAGCGGGCGGCCGAGGCAGCCGTGGCCGCGCGGCCCGAGGCGTCGGTGGTGGCCGTCCGGCCGAGCACCGGGGAGATCCTGGCCGTCGCGGACACCGGCGCGCGGCAGGCCGGTTTCAACGCGGCGCTGCTGGGCCGGACCGCGCCCGGCTCGACGATGAAGATGGTCACGGCGGCGCTGCTGCTGGAGCGCGGCAGGGCACGGGCCGACCAGCCGCTGCCCTGCCCCCGGTACACGACGTACGGCAAGCGGTTCCACAACGTGGAGCGGAGCGAGAACCCGGGTGCCACGTTCGCCCAGGACTTCGCCGCCTCCTGCAACACCGCCTTCGTATCGCTCGCCGGCCGGATCTCCGACGGCGACCTCGCCGCCGAGGCACGGGAGGTGTTCGGCATCGGCGGGGAGGACTGGCAGACGGGGGTGACCACGTTCGACGGCCGGGTGCCGCCCGACACCGGGGCGGGGAAGGCGGCGGCGATGATAGGCCAGGGCAAGGTACAGATGAACCCGCTCACCATGGCCTCGGTGGCGGCCACCGTCCGCGACGGCTCCTTCCGCCAGCCGCACCTGGTGGACCCGAAGCGCTTCGGCCTGCAACAGGCGCGTTCCGCCCGCTCGTTGTCCCCGGCGGTCGCCGGGGAGCTGCGGCGGATGATGCGGCTGACCGCCGTCTCCGGGACGGGACGGACGGCGATGTCCGGGCTGGGCGGGGAGACGGGCGCCAAGACGGGATCGGCCGAGATCGACGGACAGCCCCGGCCCAACGGCTGGTTCGCCGGCTACCGGAACGACGTGGCCGCGGCGGCGGTCGTCCCGCGGGGCGGGCACGGCGGGGATTCGGCGGGGCCGGTGGTGGCGGAGGTGCTGCGGGCGGGGTGACGCGGCCCGCCTTCCGGTCACAGTGACCGAGGTGACAGCCGTGAGCGGCCGGACCGCACTAGCGTCGCGGGCATGCGCACTCCCGACTCCTCCTACGGGCCCGCCTCGTGACCCCGCTGGTCGTCGCCGCCGTCCTGGCCGCGGCGGTCACCCACGCCGCCTGGAACGCCATCGCCCACGGAATACGGGACCAGTTGACGGCCTTCACCCTGGTCGGGGCCGGCAACTGCCTCGGCGGGCTGGCGGTGCTGCCGTTCGTCCCGGCTCCCGACCCGGCCTCCTGGCCGTACCTGGCCGTCTCCGGCGTGCTGCACGTCCTCTACATGGCCCTGCTCATGCGCTCGTTCTCCCTGGGCGACTTCGGCCAGGCGTACCCGATCGCCCGGGGCACCGCCCCGCTGGCGGTCACGGTCCTCGCGGCCGTCTTCGCCGGGGAACTGCCCGGCGGCTGGCAGCTCGCCGGGGTGGCCGTCGCCTCCACCGGGCTGGTCGGCGTCGCCCTCTGGGGCATCAAGGGCTCCGGCACTCCCCCGAAGTGGCCGGCGATCGGCGCGGCGGCCGCCACCGGCCTGGCCATCGCCGGATACACGGTCGTCGACGGCATGGGCGTCCGCTCGTCCGGCTCCTCCTTGGGCTTCACCGCCTGGCTGATGGTCCTGGAGGGCCTGCCGGTACCGCTCTACGCCCTGGCCGTCCGCCGCCGGGCGGCTTTCGCCGCGGCCCGTCCGTACGCGGTGCGCGGGCTGCTCGGAGGGTTGATGTCGATGCTCGCTTACGGGCTGGTGCTGTGGGCTCAGACGCGGGGGCGGATGGCGCCGATCGCCGCCTTGCGGGAGTCGTCGATCATCGTCGGTGCGGCGATCGGCACTCTTCTGTTCAAGGAGCGGTTCGGGGCGCCGCGGGTCGCCGCGGCGGCGTTGTTGGTGGCGGGGATAGGGCTGATGTTGCACGCGGGTTGAGGTGGGGGCGCCGATTCCTGGGGGCCAGCCTCCCGGACCCCCTGAAACCGCGCTCCGCGCGGTTGTCCTCAAACGCCGGACGGGCTGGATGGACCTGAGGTGGCACTTTCAGCCCGTCCGGCGTTTGAGGACGAGCGGCGAAGCCGCGAAAAGGGGGTCTGGGGCGCAGCCCCAGGAATCGGCGAAGTGGGGGTCCCCCCTCTGGGGGAGGGACCGGGGCACCCCCAACGCGTCAGCGCCCCCGAAGCGCCCCACGCAACCCGAGGTTGGCGACCAGAATTCCGCCGTCGACGGGAAGCGTGACACCCGTGATCCACGACGCGTCACGAGAAGCGAGGAAGGCGACGGCGGCGGCCACGTCCTCAGGCCGCCCGACACGCCCCAACGGGTAATGATCGGCGGCCCGCCGAAGAGCGTCCTCACGCCCGTCCCAATTCGGCGTATGGACCGTCCCGGGAGCGACGAGATTGACCCGGACCCCCCGCCCCGCCGCCTCACCCGCAAGCGTGCGGGTAAGACTCGCAAGCCCCGCCTTCGCCGCACTGTAGGCGTGATTGCCGAAATCCTGCTCCCCGTTGACGGACCCGATGTTCACGATCGAGCCCCGCCCACCCGCGGCGGCCAGCTGCGGCAGGGCCGCACGCGCGCAGCGGAAAGCGCCGCCGAGCGTGACGTCGAGATCGCGGTGCCAGGACGCGTCCGTGTGGTCCTCGAAGCGTTCGGGATCGGGGGTGCAGGAGAGGGCGTTGTTGACGAGGACGTCGAGGCCGCCGAAGCGGGCGGCCGCGTGGGCGACGGCCGCGTCGACGGCCTCGCGGTCGGTGACGTCGCAGGTGTGGGCCTCGGCGACGAGTCCGGCCTCGCGGATGGCGTGGGCGGTCCGCTCGGCGCGGTCGCCGTCCGCGTCCGTGACGAGGACACGAGCGCCCTCGCCGGCGAGCCGCAGGGCGGTGGCGGCGCCGATGCCCCGCCCGGCGCCCGTGATCAGGACGGACCAGCCGTCGAACCGTCGCGTCATGGGAGCCCCTCTCGCACCACCGGTCACACCGTCCGGGGGCTGTTCCCTACCCCGCCAGGGCGCGGGCAACCGCCCGGACCAGGGCCTGCGCGCGCGGGTCGGCCGTCACGTTCTTCTGCATGCCGTTGGTGACGTAGCCGAAGGAGATCCCGGACTCCGGGTCGGCGAAGGCCAGCGAGCCGCCGCGGCCCGGGTGGCCGAAGGAACCGGCCGCCAACAGCGGCGAGGCGGGCCCGTGCAGCATGTAGCCCAGCCCGAAGCGGGTGTTGGCTATGAGGACGCGGTCGGGCCCGGCGGACTCCTCGCTGCGGGCCAGGGTGAGCGTGGCCGGGGCGAACAGCCTCCGCCCGCCGTCCTCCACGTCCCCGATGAGCGCCGCGTAGAAGCGCGACAGCGCCTCCGCCGTGGCGACGCCGGCCGAGGCGGGGAGCACGGCGGCCCGGTAGGCGGGGTCGTTCTCGTCGGGCAGCGGGTCGATGGCGGCGAAGGCGCGCCGGGTGAGCGACGCGGGGTCGCGGTAGGCGTCGGAGACGGCCCGCTTGGGGCGGACGCGCAGGCCCGGCGTGCCGGTCCCGGCGGGCGGTTCGACGTCGCCGATGCGCCCGGCGCGGTGCTGTTCCGCCTCCGGCAGGCCGAGCCACAGGTCGAGCCCCAGCGGCGCGGCGATCTCGTCGGCGATCCACGCGCCGATGTCGCGCCCGGTGACGCGCCGGACGAGTTCGCCGACGGTCCAGCTGTAGGTCTGCGCGTGGTAGCCGTGGTCGGTGCCCGGCTCCCAGGCGGGCGCCTGCGCGGCGACCGCGCGCGGGCCGCTGGCGCCGTCGCGGGCCTGCTCGGGGGTGAGCGGGGTGTCGAGAACGGGCACGCCCGCGCGGTGCGCGAGGAGGTGCCGGACCAGGACGCGCTCCTTGCCGGCGGCCTTGAACTCGGGCCAGTAGGTGCCCACGGGCGCGTCGAGGTCCACCTGCCCCCGCTGGTGCAGCAGCAGCGGTACGGCCGCGGCGACGCCCTTGGTGGCGGAGCGCACGATCTGCGCGGTGTCCGGCGTCCACGGCGTGCCGCCGTCGACGTCCCGGGTGCCGCCCCACAGGTCGACGACCTTGCGGCCGCCCTGGTGGACGACGACGGCGGCACCGCGTTCGCCGCGGCGCGCGAAGTTGTCGGCGAAGGCGTCCCGGACCGGTTCGAAACCGTCCGCCACCGTGCCCTGGACGTCCGTCACTGCTGTTCTGCTCCTACTGGTCCCACCGGTCCCATTGGTCCCACCGGTCGATCGCCGTACATGTCCTTCCATGGTGCATCGCGATCGGTGCCGCCCGGCGACCGGGTCACCCGCCGCCGAAGCGCGGGCGGCCGGACGTTCCCGCTCCCCGGCGCCTTCCTGACGTCTTGCCGGGCCATGGGCGACCATCCGCGAACGTGACGGGGATCACGGCGCGGGCAGGGGTCACGGCGCGGGACGGGCTCACGGCGCGGGACGGACCGGGACCGCGCACGGGTCGAAGCCGAAGGGGAGTTCCAGCCGGTGCGCCCGGAGCAGCTCCGCGTCGCCGAGCAGGGTCCGCGTCGGCCCGTCGGCGGCGATCGTCCCGCCGCTGAGGACGACGGAGCGCTCGCAGAGCTCCAGGGCGTAGGGCAGGTCGTGGGTGACCATCAGCACGGTGACCTCCAGGCTCCGCAGCAGCTCGGCGAGTTCGCGGCGGGAGGCGGGGTCGAGGTTGGAGGAGGGTTCGTCGAGGACCAGGATCTCGGGCTCCATGGCCAGGACGGTGGCGACCGCCACGCGGCGCCGCTGTCCGAAGGAGAGGTGGTGCGGGGGCCGGTCGGCGTACTCGGCCATCCCGACCCGGTCCAGGGCCCGTAGCACCCGGGCGTCGAGCGCGGCGCCGCGCATCCCGGCGGTGGCCGGGCCGAACGCGACGTCCTCCCGGACGGTGGGCAGGAACAGCTGGTCGTCCGGGTCCTGGAAGACGATGCCGACCCGCCGCCGGACCTCGGCGAGGTGCGGCGCGGCCACCGGCAGCCCGGCCACCCGCACCGTCCCCCCGCCGCCGCCGAGGATGCCGTTGAGGTGCAGGACGAGGGTGGTCTTGCCGGCGCCGTTGGGTCCGAGCAGGGCGACGCGCTCGCCCTGACAGATCGTCAGGTCGACGCCGTGGAGCGCCTGATGGCCGTCCGGGTAGGCGAAGGCGAGCCCCGCCACCTCCAGCGAGGGCGGGACCGTCCCTGGAGCCGTCACAGCGGCACCCCTTCCGTCGTCAGGCGGGCCGCCAGCGCGGCCAGCGGCAGGGCGGCGGCGCACGCCCACTGCGCACGGCTCGCGCCGGCCGCGCCCCCGGTCTCGGGCAGGGTGCCGGTGTAGCCGCGGCTGACCATCGCCCGGTGGACGCGTTCGCCGCGTTCGTAGGCGCGGATGAACAGCGCCCCGGCGGACGCGGCCAGGACGCGCCAGTGGCGCACGCCCCGGGCGGTGTGCCCGCGGGACTCCCGGGCGACGCGCATCCGCCGCATCTCGTCGGCGACCACGTCCCCGTACCGGATCATGAACGCCGCGATCTGCACCAGCAGGGCGGGCATCCGCAGCCGGCGCAGGCCCAGCAGCAGGTCCCGCAGGTTGGTAGTGGAGGCGAGCAGGACGGACGCGGCGACGCCCAGGGTGCCCTTGGCCAGCAGCGTCCCGGCGTCCCGGAGCCCGGTCCCGCTCAGCGGCAGCCCCAGGACGTCCACCCGCGGCCCGTGCGCCACGAACGGCAGCACCAGCGCGAACGCCACGAACGGCAGCTCGATCACCAGCCGGCGCAGGACGGTGCCGGCGGGCAGCCGGGCGGCCGCCGTGACGGCGGCGAGCAGCAGCGCGTGGCATGCGAACGCCCACGGGAGCGACCCCGGCGTGGCGGCCAC
>NZ_JAIQLH010000233.1 GCF_020037025.1 Streptomyces huiliensis
ATGCGAACGCCCACGGGAGCGACCCCGGCGTGGCGGCCACGACGAGCATGAAGCCGCACGCCGCCACGATCTTGCACTGCGCGGGCAACGTGTGCACGGGCGAGTCGCCCGGCCGGTACAGCGATCCCTGGCCGGCCGCCGCGTGCCCGGCCCCCATGTCAGACGGCCTCGGTCCGCCGGGCCTCCGCCGCCGGCGGCGCGGCCGGCCGGGCCCG
>NZ_JAIQLH010000234.1 GCF_020037025.1 Streptomyces huiliensis
GGCGGCCGGCGCCCTGGTGGACGGCGCCTTGGCGGACGGCGGGCGGAAGGGGACGGGCGCCGGCCGCGGCGCACGGCCCGCCGCCGAGCCGCCCGCGGAGTCGGACGAGCCGCCCGCCGTGGCCCACTGCGGTCCCGAACTCGACTCCCCCGACGGCCTGGAGGCCCAGACCTGCGTCCTGGTCGAGGGCGCGGATACCTGGGCGCGGACGTACTACCGGAACGGCACCGACGCCCCCGTCACCGGCGTGCTGACCTTGATGGCGCCGGACGGACGATCGCTCCAGGTGCGCTGTCCGATGCCCGCCGCGGACGTTCCGGACGCCTGTGAGACCCCCCGGCGGCGGACGGTGCGCGGACATGGCTCGTATGCGGCGGTCGCGGAGATCGCCTCGGCCGAAGGGAAGCTGCTCCTCCGCTCCGGCAGCAACTCGCCGGAGGGCGGCGAGGATTAGCGCGGCCCGCGCGGAACGCCCGGTTCCGGCGGCCCCCGCCGCCTCGCGCCGCCGCCGGGCGGTCCCGAAGGGCGTCGGGGAGGGTCCTGCGGGGTCCGTCGCCGGACGGCAGGAGAAACGTCGTGGCCTCGGCCTGTGAGCTCGGAGCGGGGCATCGGGGCGGCCCGGGGGAATTCCGCGGGGCCCGCTCCCGGAAGCGCCCGGTGATCCACGGCGGCGACCGCCGGCATCCGGGCATGGAAGCGCCCGATCGCTGGCGACGGGGGATGCACCAGCGACCGGGCTCCTAGAACCGTAACAAGAGATCGGCGGTTCGCAAATTCGATCGTGGATTTCCGGACGCCGATTTCCGGGCTGACAGCGGGAGTTGTGACAGGAGTCACGCGAGTGGCAGCTCCTGCCGCCCGGAATCCTGGCTTCCACCGATGCCGCGCCCCGGCCCCCGACCCGCGGCGCACGGCCCGCCCGGCCGGCTCCCGGGGTGCCCGCGCCCTCCCGAGGACCGGAAGCCCGACCGAAGCCGGAAGGCGAGCCGGAAGGTGCCCAGGGCGCCCGCCGAGCACGGACGGAGCGAACACTCCGCCCGGACGTCGGCGGCCGTTCGGCCGCGCCCGGCGAGTGGCGTGGCACGGTGGAAACCGGCGTGGCGTGCGCCCGGTCGCACCGCACCGGCGGCCCGGCGAGAGCGCGCAGGGAGGCCGGCGTCCGGCCGACCGCGCTGCCGCTCCCGGTGAGCGGGCGGCGGTGGGCGGTGTCGCGCGGTGGCGGGGAACAGGGGCGGGCGGTTCCGGTGGAGGGCGGGTGACGGCGGCTCGGCATGGGCGGCGAACTCGGTGCGGGCGGGGACGGGTCCGGCAGGCGGGCGGCAGGCGGCGGCGGGTGGTGCCGAGCGGTGTTGCGGAGCAGCGGTGGGCGGTTCCTCCTGTGCCGGGTCCGGGCGGAGGGGGTAAGGGCGGTCCGGCGGGGGGCGGGAGCTGTCCTCACCCGGCGGTTGATCGCGGCGGCGTGCCCGTCGCGGTGGGCGGTGTACGGCGGTTCCGCCTGGGTGGAGCCGAGCAGCGACAGGCGATCCCGCCAGGGCGATGCCGCGCCCAAAGGGCGGGCAAGGGCGGGCCGGCGCGCAGGCGACGGACCCGGCGGGGGAGCACCTGGTTCGGGCCGGCGGGTGGCGGCCCCCACGCGGACGCCGTCGTCGTCGCCGGACGGCCCGCTGACGTTGATGCCGGCCAGGAGACGGGAGGCCCGGGAGAGGACGGCGTCCGGGTGGTGGCCCCCACGCGTTGACGTGGGACATCGGGACGACCGGCAGGTTGCCCGCCGTACCGCCGTACCGCCGCACCGCCGTACCGCCGCTCGCCGAATCCGGCGCACCGCCGCCCGCCGAACCCGCCGCACCGATGGCCCGCCGAATCCGGCGCACCGCCGGACCGCCGCCCGCCGAAACCCGGCGCGCGGTCGGCGGGCCTCCCGGCCGGTCCGGCGGTGGGTCGGCCTCCCGGCCCGCGCCCGTACGGCGTCGTACGGCGCGTCCCGGGCGCCCGCCCGGACCGGCCCCCGGCGTCCGGAGGGTGCGTGCCGTGGTCCGCGCCCGTACGGGCGCTAGGCTCGCGCCCGTACGGGCCGGAGGCATCCGGTCGGCAGCCGGGGCCGGCGGCCGGGCGTCCGCGGTGGACGCCCGGACGGCGGGGGTCCGGCGACAGGAGATCCGGTACCGGAGATCCGGACGTCGGGCATCCGGAAACGGAGCACCCGCTCGGCCGGACCCCGGAAGCCCGGAGTCGGAAGCATCGATCGGGAGACACGCACGCCATGGCCAAGAAGCGCCGCCCCCAGACCAAGGCCGCCACGCCGCGGGCCGTCGACGGCCCGATCCCCGTCGTCGGTGCCCGTGAGCCCTGCCCCTGCGGCTCGGGCCGCCGCTACAAGGCGTGCCACGGCCAGCAGGCCGCGCACGCCGCGGCCGAGCTGGTCCAGCGGCCCTTCGAGGGGCTGCCGGGCGAGGCCGACTGGGTCGCCCTGCGCGAGCTGGTGCCCGCCGCCACCGTGCGGCTCACCCTCAAGGACGGGCTGCCCGAGGGCGTCCCCTCGGTGACCCTGGCGACCGTCCTGCCGATGGCCTGGCCGGCCCTGCGCCGCGACAACGGCGCCGTCCTGCTCGGCCTGCAGAACGACACCGCCACCGGCGACCTCGGCCGCGACCTCGCGGACACCCTCCAGCGCGCCCTGGCCGCCGAGCCGGGCACCCCCGTCGGCGGTTCCCGCACGGGGAACGACGGGCCGCGGCTCCAGGACCTGCTGGACCTCTCGGCGCCCTTCGAGCCCGAGGTGCACACCGGCTTCGAGTTCTGGGTCGAGAACGCCGAGAACGCCACCGGCGAGGTCGCCGCCTCGCTGGAGCGGGCCAACGCCGCCGCGATCCCGACCGTCCGGCTCCCCGGGGTCGAGGGCGCGTACTGGTGCGAAACGCCCGAGAAGAACCACCTGCGCTGGGTGATGACCCACCCGGAGGAGAAGCTGCTGGACGCGCTGGCGCGGCTGCACGCGGCCGGCGAGTCCTCGCTCGGCGAGGGCACCCGGCTCGTCGGCTCGTTCCGTGCCCACGGGCTGACCGTGCCGGTCTGGGACCTGCCCACCGGCGTGGGCGCGGCGGACGTGGAGAAGCCGGCCGCGGCCTTCGCGGAGCGGCTGAACAAGGCCCTCGCCGACGAGTCGCCCCTGTCCGGCGAAGAGCGCCGCGCCCGCAACGGCCTGACCAGCCGTCAGGTCACGCTGAACTGACCTGCGCCGGCCCTTCCGGGGCGCTTCTTCACCACGCCCCTGACCCGTCGGTTCCCGGTCGGCCTCCGCCGCCCGGGGACGGCGGGCCCAGGCGGGCCCATGGCTCAGGCGGGCTCAGGCGAGCCCATGGCTCAGACGGGCCCAGGCGGGCTCACATCAGCCCGTCCAGGTCGGAGAAGTCCAGCTCCGGCGCGAGGTCGACGCGCGTAGCGAAGCCGGAGCGGGCGGAGAGCGCGGCCCATACCGTCACCTCGCCCGAGGTGTCGCGCACGCCCCACTCCTGGGACAGCGCGCTGATGATGTTGAGCCCGCGGCCGCCGCGGGCCGTGACCGAGGGAGTGGCCGGAAACGGACGGGTCGGGCCGCCACCGTCGGTGACCTCCACGGTGAGCCGTCCGCGCTCGTCCACCCGCCAGGCGGCGAGGACGCCGCCGTCGCCGTCGGCCCGTGCAGCGCCGCGCTCCCGGCTCAGCGGGCGCCCGTGCCGGTACGCGTTGCTGAGCAACTCCGAAAGAATCAGTACGGCGTCGTCGATGACCGGATCCGGTACCCCGCTCGTTCGCAGGTCCTCACGCATGCGGTGTCTCGCTTCGCCCACACCGGCGGGACCATGGGGTACGGCCATGACCGACGACGTGGGCACCTCCTGTGCCACCACCAACGCCACCCCCGAGACCTCCTTTGCCCCACGTCAGGGGATGAATGCCCCAATGGCCTGGACCGGAAACCGGCCACTCCGGGTCCGGTGGGGTCACTCGGGCCGGCCGGACACGTACCGAACGCGCCGGGGCACACCCTGTCATGAGCGCGGGGGCGTGCGGACGCACCCGACGGCGCGCGGAGCACGGAGCGTGCTCGGTCAGCGCCGTCCCACTTGGGTGAGCACCGCCTTGGGCCGGTTGGTGATCACCGCGTCCACCCCGAGCCGCAGGCAGAGTTCGACGTCCTCGGGTTCGTTGACCGTCCACACGTGCACCTGGTGTCCCGCGCGGTGCAGCCGTGCCACGTAGTCCGGGTGGCCGCGCACGATCCGGATGCTGGGCCCGGCGATGCCCACGCCGGGCGGCAGCCGGCCGTCGCGCATCCGCGGCGAGAGGAACTGCATCAGGTAGACGGCGGGCAGCGCGGGCGCCGCGGCCCGGATCCGGGCCAGCGAGCGCGCGGAGAAGCTCATCACGCGGACGGCCGGGGGCTCCCCGGGCGGCGGCCGGTCGAGGCCGAAGCGGCCGAGGAGGGCGAGCAGCCGAGCCTCGACCCGGCCCGCCCAGCGCGTCGGGTGCTTGGTCTCGATGGCGAGCTCGACGCGGCGGTCGGCGTCGACGACGAGTTCGAGGAGCCGCTCCAACGTCAGAACGGCGGTGTCGGCGGGGTCGGCGGGGTCGTGCGTCTCGGTGTCCGGCGCCTCCGCGTCCGCGGCGCGGCCCTTCCAGGAACCGAAGTCGAGCGCGGCGAGGTCGGCCAGCTCCAGGGAGGAGACGGCCCCGCGGCCGTTGGAGGTGCGGTTGACGCGCCGGTCGTGGACGCAGACGAGGTGCCCGTCCGCCGTCAGCCGCACGTCGCACTCCAGCGCGTCCGCGCCGTCCTCGATCGCCTTCCGGTACGCGGCGAGGGTGTGCTCCGGCGCGTCCTCGGACGCGCCGCGGTGGGCGACGACGGCCGGCGGGCGGCTCCCGGGGCGGGACGCGGGGGCCGGGTGCGCAGTGGTCACCGCGTTATGGTGCCACCGCCTGGCACAATCGCGCAGGGAACGCCTTCACCCGGCCGGTGCGGCCGCCCGGCCGCTCCGGCGGACCACCGCCGTCCCGCGCGCCGCCGAGGCCCCACGGGTACCGGTTCCGCGCCGCCTGGCGGCGTACGGGACCGGCGCACAGGGTCCGCTTACGGCGGCCTGACGGGCGATGGGAAAGGCTGGTCCGGGTAGGTGTTCCGGCGTGGCCCCGCCCGTCCCGCAGCGGCTCCGGCCGTGAACGAACCGACGCACGTGATGAGGAGACCACCGTGAGCACCGAGAACGAGGGCGCCGCCGTTCCTTCCGAGGGTGGTCCGCGGACGGGGTCTCCGGCTCCGGGGGGCTCGGACGCGCCGACGACTCCCCCTCCCGCTCCTCCTGCTGCCGCGACGGAAGGCGGGGACGGCCGGACCGAGGAGCTCCCGGCCGTACCGCCGACCGCTCCCGCCACGCCGCCCACACCGTCCACGCCGCCCCCGTCCGCACCCGGGCAGCACCCCGGGCAGGGCGGCGCCCCCTGGCCGTCCAACGCGGCGGGCGCGCCGCCCGCGTACGGCCCGGTGCCGCAGGACGGCGCCGGACACGGCGGCCCGCTCGTCCCGATGGCCGCTCCCTGGGGCGCCCCCGAGCCGCCGCGGCGCAAGCGCGGAGGCGGCCTCGCGGCGGCGGTCCTGGTGGCCGCCCTGGTCGCCGGCGCGGCCGGCGGCGGCATCGGCTACTGGGCGGCGAACCGGAGCGACACCTCGTCCACGACCGTCTCGGCCCCCGGCGACCCGAAGACCGCCAGCAGGACGCCCGGTTCCGTCGCGGGCATCGCCGCCAAGGCGCTGCCCAGCGTCGTGACGATCGAGGCGCAGAGCAGCGGCGGCGAGGGCGGTACCGGCACCGGCTTCGTCTACGACACCGAGGGCCACATCCTCACCAACAACCACGTCGTCGCCTCGGCCGCCGAGGGCGGGCGGCTCGCCGTGACGTTCTCCAACGGCAAGCAGTACGACGCGGAGGTCATCGGGCGCGCGCAGGGCTACGACGTCGCGGTCATCAAGCTCAAGAACCCCTCCGACGCCAAGCTCAGCCCGCTCCCGCTGGGCGACTCCGACAAGACGGCCGTGGGCGACGCGACCGTCGCGATCGGCGCGCCGTTCGGCCTCTCCGGCACCGTCACCACGGGCATCGTCAGCGCCAAGAAGCGTCCCGTCGCCTCCAGCGACGGCGGCGGCAGCGGCAACGCCTCGTACATGAGCGCCCTGCAGACCGACGCCTCGATCAACCCGGGCAACTCGGGCGGCCCGCTGCTCAACGCGCAGGGCGCGGTCATCGGCATCAACTCGGCCATCCAGTCCGCGAACAACGGCGGCGGCTTCCCCGGCGGTCAAGGCCAGTCCGGCAGCATCGGGCTGGGCTTCGCCATCCCGATCAACCAGGCGAAGAACGTCGCCGACCAGCTGATCAAGACGGGCAAGCCGGTCTACCCCGTCATCGGCGCCACCGTGAACATGAAGGACGGCGGCACCGGCGCCCGTATCGCCGAGAACGGCACCGACGGCACCGCGGCGGTGACCCCCGGCGGCCCGGCGGACAAGGCCGGCCTCAAGCCGGGCGACGTGATCGTCAAGCTCGCCGACACGAAGATCGACAGCGGTCCGACCCTGATCAGCGAGATCTGGACCCACAAGCCCGGCACCAAGGTCCCGATCACCTACATCCGCAACGGCAAGCAGACGACCACCGACATCGTCCTGGGCGAACGCGCCGGCGACAAGTAACTCCGCCCCCACGCGCCCCACCCCTCCCGCCGGGTCTCCCCGCCCCAACCCGCACCCGGTAGGCTGTCCCCGCGCCGCGGCGGGCAGCCCGGCGCGGGGAGGCTTGCCCGAGCGGCCTAAGGGAACGGTCTTGAAAACCGTCGTGGCAGCGATGTCACCGAGGGTTCAAATCCCTCAGCCTCCGCCATACGCGTCAGCGCGGCCCACCGCTTGTCGGAGCGGTGGGCCGCGCTGTTGTCGGGCGGCGGGATCGGTCGCCGGTGGTGACCCTGGATTCGTACGGACCTTCAGACGCGCTTACGGCTTCGCGGTCGCCTGTGCGGGCTGGACCGTGAAGCGCTGGCGGTCGGTGAAGACGGGCAGCGGGTACGGGTCGTTGCTTCCGGGGACGGGGATGTAACCGGCGGCGGTCAGCATGTACTTGGTGGCGGGGGCCGTGGAGGCGAAGCGGGCGCGCAGGTCGAGGGTGTAGGTGTCCCCCGGCTTGAGCGCGCCGATCGGCGCCGGGCAGTTCAGGTCCCAGGCGTGCGGGTCGGCCGCCGGGTCGGCCTGCGGGCACACCTGGCCGAAGAAGCGGTGGGTGTCGAACTGGAACTCCACCGGGTGCCAGCGGCCGCCCGCGAAGTACTCAAGCTCGAAGTCGCCGGGCTTGATGTCCTCCTTCGTGCTCCAGCCCTGCTGGAACGAGAGCGATGCGTGGAAGCCGGTCAGCGTCTGCGCGGTGCTGTTCTTCATGGATATCGAGAAGTTCGACCAGTCACCGCCTGCCGTGAAGGAGGCCGGAACGTTCTCGAAGGACAGGCCCGGGTAGGTGGTCGCCTGGTCGGCCGCTGCCGCCGGCGCGGTGTCGGCGGCGACCGCCGGGGTGGCGAGGAACAGGGCAGGGGTCATCGTGGCGGCGGCCACGAAAGCCGCGATCCGCTTGAGGGGCATGTGATCACTTTATGGAGACCGGCAGGGAAGTCCCAGGCGTTTTCCCGGGGGTGCGCGTTCCCCGGCTTCCGCTGGGCCGCGCGCGTAGCTGACGAGCCGTCAGAAGAGGTCGCGGTACTGGTTGAAGCCCTTGCCGATGCGGTTCTTGGGCTTGAACGGTGCGGCCGCCTTGCCCGTGCCCTTGTAGAGCCACAGGTCGCCCTTGGGGTCGCGGGCGAGGAGGTCGCTGTGGCCGTCGCCGTCGACGTCGCCGGTGGTCACCAGCTTGTCGAAGCGGTTCCAGCCGCCGCCGACGCGCGTCCGGGTGGCGAACGGCTTCCGGGCGTCGCCGGTGCCCTTGTACAGCCAGAGGACGCCCCGCTTGTCCCGGGCGACGATGTCGGCCTTGTTGTCGCCGCTCAGGTCGCCGAGGCCGGTGATCCGGGTGTACTGGCCCCAGCCGGGGCCGATCCGCACGCCGGCGGACAGGGTGCCGTTCGCCTTCGTCTGGAAGCGCCAGAGGACGCCCTGCCGGTCGCGTGCCACCAGGTCGGGGTGGGCGGCGCGGGCCAGCGTGCCGGGTGAGAAGACGGTGTCGTACCGGCCCCAGCCGCCGGTCACGCGCTTCAGTTCCCCGCCGCGCCAGAGGTTCAGCGTGCCGTCGTCCATGACGTGGTACGCGCCGTCCTGATGGCCCGTCAGGTCCGGGTCGACCGACGCGACGTACTTCAGGTGCGGCCACACGTAGGCCCCCGAGCGGGGCTCGAAGCCGCCCATCCCGTCGGCCCGGTAGACGTACATCTGGCCCGAACGCAGGATTCCGGAGAGGAAGAAGGACGGCGCGAGGGGCGTGGGTACGCGCCACCCGGCCTTGGCGGCCGTCCGCGCCGCGCCCTTCGCCGGACCGGACGCCACGGGGGCGTCGCCCCGGCCGGCGGCAGCGGTGGCGGTGCCCGCAGTGGTGCCGACGAGGGCGGCGGCGACCGCCGGTACGACGAGGCGCGACAGGACGCGTGCCTGCCGGGAGGACTGGGTCACGGAGGGCTCCAGGGGTCGTGTGGGGAGGGGGCGGCCTTCTTTGGCTGAAGGCGTTCGACCTATTGTCCGATCTTCGTGCCGGCGTCTTGGGGTGTGGTCCGGATCACGCGCGCTCGCCGGTCACGTTCGATTTCCGGGATCCGTCAGTGCGGTGACAGCGAAGATCACGGCGGCGGCGCCGCGGTGATGGCGGATCGAAGAGGAGATGACCATGGCAGAGCGTGCGATCACGGCAGAGGTGGCGGCGGCTTCGCGGATGTCCGACCCGGTGGAACTCGTTCCGGAGATGGCGGAGGTGTCGGCGGCGCTGTTCAAGGCCGTGGGCAACCAGTCGGTGCCGCGGATCACGATCAGCCTGGTCCACCTGCGGGCCGGTCAGATCGTCGGCAACACCTACCTGACCGTGCTCCACACCGACCTGCTGCGCAAGGCCGGGGAGACCGAGGAGCGGATCACGGCGGTGTCCTCGTGGAAGGACGCGCCCTACTTCACCCCGGCGGAGCGGGCCGCGCTGGCGCTGGCCGAGGCGGTGTACCAGCCGTCGGCGCACGGGGAGCGGGTGTCGGACGAGCTGTTCGCGCAGGTGTCCGAGCACTACGACGAGAAGGCGCTGGCCACCCTGATGATCGCGCTCGGCCAGGTCGGCTTCTTCATCCCGGTGGCTCTCATCGCGAAGCCGGTCCCCGGGCGGTCGTTCTCCGAGCCCTGGGTGTGAGGCGGTGACGCCGCCGCGTCCGCCGGGCGGCGGCGACCTCCCGGCGGACGCGGTGTGCGGGCGAGACCACGGCTGTCGGCCGTGGCCGGTGGGACGGTTCAGGAGGCGGCCCTGCGCCGGACCGGCGTGAGCAGGGTCAGATGCGTCCCCGGCCGGCCGGCGCGGCGCCCGGCCACCCCCGTGGGGTGTGTGCCGACGGGCCCGGCCGGCCGCCAGGGGATGCCGAGGCGCTTGGCCGTGTACATGGCCTCGTCGGCGCCGCGCAGGAGTTCCGGGAGGGCGGCTCCCGGGCGGTGCGCGGTGCGACAGAGGCCGATGGAGGCGCGCGGGGCGAGAGTGACCGTTCCCGTGTCGAGGGGCGCGGAGAGCCGGGCGGACAGGCCGTAGGTCAGCTCGTCGTCCAGGTCGGTGCCGGGGGCGAGGCGGACGACGGCGGTGAACTCGTCGCCGCCCAGCCGCGCGGCGAAGCCGCCGTGCGCGGCGCACCACGCGGCGAGCCGGCGGCCCACGGCGGCGAGGACCTGGTCGCCCGCCGCGTGCCCGTGCGTGTCGTTGATCTGCTTGAACCCGTTGAGGTCGAGCAGCAGCACGGCGGCCTGCGGGTGCCGCACCGCGCGCGTGGCGCGCGCGGTGAACTCCTCCCGCCGCATCAGGCCGGTGAGCGGGTCCGTGCGAGCGGTGCGGAGACGGCGGGCGAGGAAGAGGGCGTGGGCGGCCCAGCCGACGGTCGGGGCGGCGATGGGCAGGACCTGGCATATGAGGTTCGTCATCGGATGCTGCCTTCCTGTGCGATCGCTGGTTCTCGAAGGCCGGTCGGGCGCGTCGTGACGTGGGGAACGGGTGCGGGCGCGCCCGAAGCGGCCTGGCTGCGTGCTGTGTTGGGCGGCGTGCCGGTGCGCTGACGTGCGGGTGGTGCGGGGCGTGCCGGTGGCGCGCGAGTGTGCTTGCGGCCGCGTGCCCGCGCGGTGTGGTGCCGGGCGGCCCCGACTCCACGGCTCGTGCGCCGAGTTCGGTGTGACGGGCCGTGGCGGTCGGTGCGGTCGGGCCCGTCCGGCGGCGGGAGCGGGCAGTGCACATCCCTTGCCCGTTCCGCGCCGGAGGAGTGACGGACGGCGGTGCGGAGGACGTCGGGGCGGATCGGTGGTGAAACGGTTCGTTCCGTGGGGCTTTCGGGGGTTCGGGGCGGTGCGGGAGGGGTGTGCGACCGGATGCGCGGGTCTGTGGCGGTGGTGAAGGTTTATCCAGGGAGCGTCATGCTTGCGAGGGAATGGGGAGCAGTAGGGGGTTCGGTGGGGATTCGGTGGGCAAATCTGCTGTCGCGACGTCGATGATCCGCAGGGCGGCCGGCCAACCGCCTTGCCAGGGAAAGCAGTTCCTTTCTTGGAGGCATGACATGGCAAGCACCCGCACGGCAGCTCGTATCCTCGCCGCCGTAGCCGCGCTCCCGATGGCGGCGCTCCTCTTCACCGGCGCGGCGCAGGCCGACGACGGCCCCCGTGGGCAGTTCGCCAACCGGGGGTCCAACGCGGCGACCGCCGGCGTCGTCGGCAGCGGCGTCGGAGGCAGCAACCATGGGAACTCCACGACCACCCAGCAGACCGCCACGGGTACGGGGGCCACGAACCAGGACAACACCGCGAGCGTCACCGGATCCGGCCATACCGCCATCCAGCAGGAGAACGTCCGGGTCGTCTTCGCCAACGTCCACAACGACGACTGACCCGCGCCGCGGCTCCACGTCGCGCCGGGGCGGCTGAGGTGGCCCGGGGGGCAGGGGGTCAAGGGGCGATCCGGCCGCACGGCCAAGGGTGAGGTGAGAGCACGAGGGAACGGACAGGGTCTGAACGGCCGTGCGAGGGCGCCCCGGTGCCCACCGCGCGGCCGCTCGTCGCCGTCGGCGGAACGCGCCGAATCGGCGGTTTCGTCACCCTGAAGCCGGAGTTCCCACGTCCGGGCTGCTTCTCGGGCCAGACGGATGAATCGAGGGCGTGTCACCGAAGGCCCATGGGATCCTGGACCTTGACTTCGCCGTATGGACGCACGAAGAAGGATCATCGGATATCTCGTCGCCCTGATGGCGGGCATGGCGCAGCTCCCGGCGGGTTACGCGCCCGCCACGGCGGCCGACGCGAAGGCGCCGATGGCCAAGGCACGCGCCGTGTTTCGGGGGCGGGCGTTCGACACCTGCCAGGCCCCGTCGCTCGTGACGCTGAGGGCGTGGAAGACCTCCCCCTACCGGGGCGTCGGCGTCTACTTCGCCGGTGCCGGGCGGGCCTGCCCCCGCCAGCGGTGGCTCAGCCACGCGTGGCTCACCGGCGCCCGCGACCTCGGCTGGCGCGTGCTCCCGCTGTACGTCGGCTCGCAGTCGCCCTGCGTCCGCTCGGAGACGAAACGGGCCATCCCCATCGGCGACGAGCCGGAGGACCAGGGGGCCGAGGAGGCCGTCGAGGCGGTGGAGAAGGCGCGGCGGCTCGGCATCCTGCCGGGCAGTCCGATCTACCTCGACATGGAGGCGTACGACGACAGGGACGAGGAGTGCGCCGCCGTCACGCTGGCGTTCATCCGGTCGTGGAGCGGCACGGTCGCCCGGCACGGCTACGTGTCCGGCTTCTACAGCAGCGCGGAGTCCGGCATCCGGCACATGGAGCGCGCCCGGCGCGCGGGCGTCAGGTCGCTGCCGTCGGTGATGTGGTTCGCCCGCTGGCGCGTCACCGCCTCGACCGCCAACGAACGCACCCTGTCCAAGAGCGCCTGGCAGCCGCACCGGCGCATCCACCAGTACGCCGGGGAGGTCTCGGAGACCCACGGCGGCCGGCGGCTGACGATCGACCGCGACCTGGTCGACGCTCCGGTGGCCGTCATCGGGTGATCGGCCCCGGCCGCGACCGCCCGCGCGCCCGCGACCGCCCGCGCATCCGCGTAAGCCCGCGCACCCGCGCGGGACCACGCGCCGGGCGCCCGCCCGCCGTCCCCGCGTCTCTTCCCGCCCCCTCCCCGCGCCCCTGCCCCCGCGCCACCCCCCTTGACCAGGACCGATGCCACCCTCTTGACCAGGACCGATACCGCCCCGACCCCGCCACCGACGCCGCCCCCACCCCGACTCCGCCCCATCACCGCCACCACCACCGATACCGACGTCGCGCCGCCTACCCCTCCAGGAGGTGGGGGCAGCCCCACCAGTACGACCTGAGAGGGAGCGGCCTTCGGCACTTGCGGCCGATCCGCCGGGTACAGGGGCGCTCCTAGCGTTGAGTCATGACCACGACCGTGTGCCCCAGTGCATCCAGTGCCGTGTACCCGTCCTTCTCGTCGTACGTACGGGCACGCGGTCCGGTGCTGCAGCGCACCGCCCGCTCGCTGACCGCCAACCCCTGCGACGCCGAGGACCTGCTCCAGACCGCCCTCACCAAGACCTACCTGGCCTGGGAGCGGATAGAGGACCACCGGGCGCTCGACGGCTACGTCCGGCGCGCGCTGGTCAACACGCGCACCTCGCAGTGGCGCAAGCGCAAGGTCGAGGAGTACCCCTGCGAGGAGCTCCCGGAGCGCGAGGCGCCGCCCGCCGCGGACCCGGCGGAGGCGCAGGCGCTGCGCGACGCCATGTGGCGTGCGGTGCACCGGCTCCCGGACCGGCAGCGGGCGATGGTCGTCCTCAGGTATTACGAGGACCTCACCGAGGCACAGACCGCCGAACTGCTCGGCGTCTCGATCGGCACGGTCAAGAGCGCCGTCTCGCGCGCCCTGGGCAAGCTGCGGGAGGACCCGGACCTGGCCCGGGCGGCCTGACGGGCGGGCTTCCCGCCCCAGTACCTTTTCACGCACCCCGCGCGGCCCCGCCGTCCCGAAGATCAAGCCCCGCCGAGGTAGTGACGTACCACCGGAAACGCCACCAGAATCACCGGGAACGACCTGACGACCCTCGCGTGACGGGCCAACCAGCCGTCACAGGTGCGACATGGGAGGCCCCTGGTGCAGAGCACGATGCAGGACGTACCGCTGACCGTCACCCGGCTGCTGGTCCACGGGACCGCAATCCACGGACGGGCGCAGATCACGACCTGGACGGGGGACGGCACACCGCGCCGACGGAGCTTCGCCGAGGCCGGGGCGCGCGCGATGCGGCTCGCCCACGCGCTGCGCGGGCTGGACGTCGCCGAGGACGACGTCGTCGGGACGCTGATGTGGAACAACGCCGAGCACGTCGAGGCGTACTTCGCGATCCCCTCCATGGGCGCCGTGCTGCACACGCTCAACCTGCGGCTGCCCCCCGAGCAGCTGGCCTGGATCATCCGGCACGCGGCGGACCGCGTGGTGATCGTCGACGGTTCGCTGCTGCCCCTGCTAGCCCCGCTGCTGCCGCATCTGGACTGCGTCGAGCACGTGATCGTCTCGGGCCCCGGCGACCGTTCCGTCCTGGCGGACTGCCGCCCCCGCGTGCACGACTACGAGGACCTGCTCGCCGCCCAGACCGCCGACGCCTACGACTGGCCCGAGCTGGACGAACGCCGGGCCGCCGCGCTCTGCTACACCTCCGGGACGACGGGCGACCCCAAGGGCGTGGTCTACAGCCACCGGTCGCTCTACCTGCACTCCCTGGAGATCAACTCGGCCTCGGTGTTCGGGCTGAAGCCGGGCGAGACCTGTCTGCCGGTCGTTCCGATGTTCCACGTCAACGCGTGGGGGCTGCCGCACGCCGCCTTCATGTCGGGCACGTCCCTGCTGCTGCCCGACCGCTTCCTCCAGCCCGCGCCCCTCGCCGAGATGATCGAGAGCGAGCGGCCGACGATGACCGCCGGCGTGCCGACCATATGGCAGGGCCTGCTGGCCGAGCTCGACGCCCGTCCGCGGGACGTGTCCTCGCTGGCGGCCGTGATCAGCGGCGGCTCGTCCTGTCCGCCGTCCCTGATGAAGGCGTTCGAGGAGCGGCACGGGTTGCGGGTGGTGCAGGCGTGGGGGATGACGGAGACGTCGCCCCTCGGCTCGATCGCCTACCCGCCCGTGGGCCTCACGCCCGAGGAGGAGTGGCCGTACCGGATCACCCAAGGCCGCGTACCCGCCTCGGTCGAGGCGCGGCTCGTCGGAGCGGACGGTGGACTCCTGCCCTGGGACGGCGTCTCGGCCGGCGAGCTGGAGGTCCGCGGGCCCTTCATCGCCGGGGCGTATCACGGGGGCGCGGACGGCGAACCGATTCGCCCGGAGGACAAGTTCAGTTCCGACGGCTGGCTGCGCACCGGTGACGTCGCCACGATCACTCCTGACGGCTATCTGACGCTCACCGACCGGGTGAAGGACGTCATCAAGTCGGGTGGGGAGTGGATCTCCTCGGTGGAGCTGGAGAACCACCTCATGGCCCACCCCGAGGTCGCCGAGGCAGCCGTCGTGGCGGTCCCCGACGAGAAGTGGGGCGAACGGCCGCTCGCCGCGGTGGTGTTGCGCGACGGGTCGGCGGCGGAACACGAGGTGCTCCGCGCGTTCCTCGGGGAGCGTGTGGCGCGCTGGCAGCTGCCGGAGCGGTGGGTGCGGTTGGCGTCCGTCCCGAAGACGACGGTGGGGAAGTTCGACAAGAAGGTGCTGCGGCGGCAGTACGCGGAGGGGGAGCTGGAGGTGACGATGCTGCCGCCGGTTCGGGTGGGGGAGTGAGTGGGTGGGGCCGAATGGGCGTGGCGCGAGGGGGCGGGTGGGGAGTGGGCGGGCGGCGGCGGACGCGCGTAAGCCCGGTGCTGTTCGCGGAGGTTCGGATGGACGGGGCGTGAGTCCTCGCCGTTCGCGTGTGAACCTCCGCGGGCACTCCGCTGTTCGCGGGTGAGCCTCCTGGCCACGTGCGGGTGAGCCTCCTGGCCACGTGCGGGTGAGCCTCCCGGCCACATGCGGGTGAGCTCCTGGCCGCCGCCGCAGCGGCGGCGGCCGTCCGTACGAGGGGAAGCCCCCTGCGGCCGGATGCGGGCCCGTCCGGCCAGGTGAGGCACCGTCGCGTCCGCAGGGGCGCCGCAGAACCTGCGGGCCCCAGCACCGCGGGCCTCAGCGAGCCCGTGGGCCTCAATGCACCCGCCGGTCGTAGCGAGCCCGTGGGCCTCAATGCACCCGCCGGCCTCAGCGAGCCCGCGCTCAATGCACCCGCCGGCCTCAGCGAGCCCGCGCTCAATGCACCCGCCGGTCATAGCGAGCCCGCAGGCCTCAATGCACCCCCCGGTCGTAGCGAGCCCGCAGGCCTCAGCGCACCCATCGACCTCAGCGCTCCCGGGCCACCAGCGCCCCGCCCGCCCAGCCCGCCACCGCGCAGAGCGCGGCGATCGCGCAGACGCCGTTCCAGCCCCACTGCCCGTACGCCGGTCCGGCGAGCGCCGAGGTGGTCGCGCCGGCCGCGAACGAGCAGACGACGTAGGCGGTGTTGGCCGCCGAAGGCGTCGAGGTGGCGCCCAGGGCCCGGGTCTGGTTGGCCACCTGGCCGGCCGTGAAGCCGGCGTGCAGCAGGACCGCGCCGGCGCACAGCGCCCACAGGTGGTCGCCGCCGAGCCAGAAGAGGGGGAGGGAGACGA
>NZ_JAIQLH010000235.1 GCF_020037025.1 Streptomyces huiliensis
CCGGCGCACAGCGCCCACAGGTGGTCGCCGCCGAGCCAGAAGAGGGGGAGGGAGACGACGGCCGCCGCGTAGCCCGTGGCCATGACCCGGTGGGTGCCGAAGCGGTCGATCAGGGCGCCCGCGACGGGCGAGGCCACGGCCGAGGTGAGGCCGAAGAGCCCGAACAGCCCGGCCGCCGCCGTGGTCAGGGCGTACGCGCCGTGCTCGTCCGTCAGCAGCAGGACGAGCGACGTCCACAGCGCACTCCAGGTGCCGAACACGCCGGCCTGGCGCACGCACGCCGCCCGCAGGGCCGGCGAGGAGACCAGCAGGCCCGGCAGCCCGGCGATGGCCTTGAGCGGGTGGGACGGACGGATGGGCCGCGTCTCGGGCGGCAGTACGGCCGCCGTCAGGACGCCGATGGCCAGGGTGAGCACGGCCGCGCCGAAGAAGACCGGCCGCCAGCCGTACGCCTGGCCCGCGAGCCCGCCGAGCACCCGGGCCGCGACGCTGCCCGCGAACAGGCCGGTCACTACGGCCCCGACGTGCTGTCCCCGGCGCTCGGCGGGCGCCCGCTCGGCGACGAGGGGGACGAGCAGCTGCGGGACGACCGTGGCCGCGCACGCCACGAGGACGGCGGCCGCCAGCGCGGGCGTACCGCGCATGAACCCCGCCGCCGCGACCGCCACGGCCGCCACGGCGGACAGCACCCACACCAGCCGTCGCCGGTCGGCGGTGTCACCGAGCGGGGCGAACAGCAGCAGGCCGACGGCGTACCCGAGTTGGCCGACCGACGCCACCCAGCCCACGGAGGAGGACGGGACGCCGAAGTCCTTGGCGATGAGGCCGAGGAGCGGGGTCGCCAGGTAGATGTTGGCGGCCGTGATCGCCGTACAGACGGAGATGACGGTCAGGAGGAGGCCGGTTCGGGGGCCTTTCCGGCCGGTGCCGGGGGCGCCGGGGCCGTCGGAGGCTTCGGTGAGGGTGGCGGCGGCGGTCGGGGTGGATATGGCGGGTGTGGCGGGTGTGGCGGTCATCGCGGGAGGTGCTCCCCACTTTCGGTAGGACGTCGCGCGTTAACAACCAACTGGTTGGTTGAAGATATTCCCGGCCCCGCCCACCCCCTGTCAACCGATTGGTTGGTTACTCTGGGTGGCATGGCAGGAGTAAGGGATCCCGAGGCCACCAAGGCCCGCATCTTCGCGGCGGCCACCGCCGAGTTCGCCGCGTACGGCATCGCAGGCGCCCGGGTGGACCGCATCGCCCGCGAGGCCAAGGCCAACAAGCAGCTGATCTACGCCTATTTCGGCAACAAGGCGGAGCTGTTCTCACAGGTCCTGGAGGCCCGGCTGACGCAACTCGCCGCAGAGGTGCCCGTGGACGCCGAGGAGGTCGACGCCTGGATCGACCGCCTCATGGACTACCACGCCGCCCACCCCGAGCTCATCCGCCTCATCTACTGGGAGGGCCTGGAGTACGGCACCGACACCTTCCCGCACGAGGACGAGCGCAAACGGCACTACGACCGAAAGGTCGCCGTCTTCGCCGAGGCCCAGCGCAAGGGCGTCATCAGTTCCGAAATCCCGCCCGCCGACCTGCTGTTCATGCTGATCGCCCTGGTCTCCTGGTCCACCGTCCAGCCGCAGATGCGCCGCGTCCTGACCGGCGACACGGACGAGGACCGCGCCCGCCTCCGCGCGTCCGTACGGGCCGCCGCCCGGCGCATCGTGCGGTGAACGCGTGCTCGGGAAGCGGCCCGGAGGTCACCCCGGACTGGTGCCGATCTTCGTGAGCAGATCGACGATCCGGCTCTGCACCTCGGCGCTGGTGGACCGTTCGGCCAGGAACAGGACGGTCTCGCCGGAGGCGAGCCGGGGCAGCTGGGCGGGGTCGATCCCGGCCGACGTGTAGACGACCAGGGGCGTCCGGTTCAGGAGCCCCTGCGACCGCAGCCAGTCCAGGATGCCCGCCCGGCGGCGCCGTACCTGCATCAGGTCCATGACCACCAGGTTCGGCCGGATCTGCCCGGCCAGCGCGACGGCCTCGGAGTCCGTGGCGGCGCAGGCCACCTGGACGCCGCGCCGCTCCAGCGTCGCTGTGAGCGCGTTGGCGATCGGCTCGTGCTCCTCGACGAGCAGCACGCGCGCCGGGTGCATCTCGCTGTCGCGCGGCGCCAGCGCCTTGAGGAGGACGGCCGGGTCGGCGCCGTACGCCGCCTCCCGGGTGGCCTGCCCGAGACCCGCCGTGACCAGCACGGGAACCCCCGCCGCCACCGCCGCCTGGCGCAGCGCCTGGAGGGCGGTGCGGGTGATCGGCCCGGTGAGCGGGTCGACGAACAGCGCGGCCGGGTAGGCCGCCATCTGCGCGTCGACCTCCTCGCGCGAGTGCACGATCACCGGCCGGTAACCGCGCTCGGTCAGGGCCTGCCGGGTGGACGTGTCCGGGGCCGGCCACACGAGGAGGCGGCGCGGGTTGTCGAGCGGCTCGGGCGGCAACTCGTCGTCCACGGGCGGCGGTACGGGCTCGCCGGGGCTGACCTCCACGGCGCCGTTGGGGCCGTCGAGCGGCTCGGGGCCCTCGGCGCCCTCGTCCGGCGCTCCTATGGCGAAGGCGCGGCCTTCCTGCGCGGCGGGCGCGGGACGGGGGCCGAGCGGGCCGATCGGGCCGGGGCGCGGCGCGGCGGCGGGCGCCTGCGCCCGGGCCTGCGCCTCCCGTTCACCCGCGTTGTCGGCGGGGTTGCCCAGTTTGCGCCGGCGCCCGGAACCGGCGCCCGCCGCGTTCGGCGTGCCGCCGGGCGGCGTCTCCCCGCCCTGCTGGACGTAGGACGCGCCCTGCCCGAGCGTGCGCACGCTGATGGCCCGGGCGACGTCACCGGAGCCCGGCAGCGCCGACGCGCCCGGCTCCTCGGCGAGCGCCCGGCGCGCACGCCGGCGGCCGGTGGGCGGAGCGCCGGCCGAACCGTCGAGGCCCGGGCGGGCGTCGGGAACGTCCTGACCGGCCCCCGCCGCCGGACCGACGGCCCCGGGCGCGGACGCCGAAGGCGTGACGGGGCCCGTGGGGCCATTGGGGCCGACGGGGTCGTGGTGACCGCCGGGGCCTACGGGGATGGCCGTCCGGCCCGCTTCGGGGTGCCCTTCCTCGGCACGCTCCGCGCGCTCGGGGCCTCCGGCGTGGCCGCCACGGCCGGGGTTCCCGGGGTTCCCGGAATTCCCAGGATGCCCAGGATGCCCGGGGTGGTCGACATGGCTCACGGAGCCGGCCCCGGCCTGCACCACACCCGCGTGCCCGGCATCGGCCTGCTCCGCACCGGCGGGCCCGACACCGGCAGGCCCGAGACCGGCAGGACCGACACCGGGCCGGCCGCCCTCGGCCGGGCCGGAGTGCCCCGACGCGGTGGCCGGAGCGGCGGGCCCGACGGGTCGGGCCGGCCCCATCGGACCGGAGGCGTCCACAGGCCGTGCGACCCCGGGCGCCCCGGACTGCCCGGCCGGCAGCGGCGCGGGGCCGTCAGGACCCGCCGGAGCGCCGGACGCGAGACCGCCGCCCATGCCGCCCGAGCCGTCGCCGACACCGTCCATCCCGTTGCCGTGACCGGGAGCGCCGTGGCCGGGACGGCCGTGACCGGGCGCGCCCAGACCGGGCCCACCGAGCCCGGATCCGCCGCGATCGGGAGCACCGTGGTCGGGTCGACCGAGACCGGGCTCCTCATGGTCGGGAGCGACGACGTGGTCAGGGCGACCGAGAACGGGACCGCCGTGGTCGGGTCCACCGAGGCCGGATCCGTCATGACCGGGACCGCCGTGACCGGGACCACCGTGACCGGGACCACCGTGACCGGGAGCGACGTACCCGGGCCCACCGGGACCGGATCCGCCGGGACCGGAACCGCCGTGGTGGGGTCCACCGATACCTGGGGCGCCGAGACCGGGACCGCCATGACCGGGCCCACCGGCACCGGATCCGCCGTGATCAGGAGCGACGCGCCCGGGCCCACCCAGAGCGCGTCCGCCGTGCCCAGGCCCACCCAGAGCGGGCCCACCGAGGCTCTGTCCGTCCCGATCCGATCCGCCCTGCTCGTCGACCACCGCCGGGGCCATCGGCCCGCCCACCGCGGGCCCGCCGTCGAAGGGCCCGCCCTGCGCCGGCACCGGCCGGCCCGGAGCGTGGTCGGCGCCCGCGGCGGGCGGTGCCTTGCGGTCGGCTTCGGCCGGCGGCAGGGCGAACGGGCC
>NZ_JAIQLH010000236.1 GCF_020037025.1 Streptomyces huiliensis
GCCGAGGCGTACACCCAGGGCCTGGCCGTCGACTGGACCGCGGTCTTCCCCGCCGCCAGTCGTCACCGCGTCGACCTCCCCACCTACGCCTTCCAGCGCGAGCGCTACTGGGTCGACGCCCCGCGCCCCGCCGGGGACGTCGGGCAGGCCGGACTGGCCGACGCCGAACACCCGCTGCTGGGCGCGGGCGTGGCCCTCGCCGGGGGTGAAGGGCTGCTGTTCACCGGCCGGTTGTCGGCGGAGAGCCACCCTTGGCTCGCCGACCACGCCGTCTGGGGCACGGTCCTCCTGCCCGGGACCGCGCTGGTCGAGCTCGCGGCGCACGCGGGCGGCCAGGCCGGCTGCGGGACCCTGGAGGAACTGACGCTCCAGGCGCCGCTCGTCCTGCCGGAGACCGGTGCGGTCGACGTACAGGTGCGGCTCGGCGCGCCGGACGCGGACGGACGGCGGCCCGTCGGGATTCACTCCCGACCCGCCACCTCCGCGAGGGAGTTCACCGACGACGGCTGGGTGTGCCACGCCACCGGCACGCTCGGCACCGCCGCCGCGGCGGAGCCGCCCGCCCCCGCCCCGGCCGCCTGGCCGCCCGCCGCGGCGGTCCCCGTCGACCTCGACGGGCTCTACGAGCGCCTGGCGGACGACGGGTTCGGCTACGGCCCGGCCTTCCAGGGGCTGCGCGCGGTGTGGCGGACCGAGGACGCGTTCCACGCCGAGGTCCGGCTGGCGCCCGAACAGCACGCGGACGCCGACCGGTTCGGCGTCCACCCGGCGCTGCTCGATGCCGCCCTGCACACCACCCTCCTTGAGGGCGTGGACCAGGTACGGCTGCCGTTCGCCTGGACGGGCGTCACCCTGCACGCCGCCGGCGCGACCGCGCTGCGTGTCCGGCTCGCCCGGACCGGCCCGGACACGGTGGAGCTGACCGCGACCGACACCACCGGCCGGCCGGTGGCCTCCGTCGCGTCGCTCGCCGTCCGGCCCGTCCGGCCCGAGCAACTGCGGAACGCGGCGACGGGCGTGCGGGACGCGCTGTTCCGCCTCGACTGGACCGAGCCGGGCGGGGGAGAGGGCGGCTCCTCCGGCACCTGGGCCGTGCTGGGTTCCTCCCCGGCGGCCGACGCCCTCGCGGCCGCGCTGGCGGACGCCGGTACGCCCGTCGCCGTCCACCCCGACATGGACGCCCTGCCGGCCGACGGCGCTCCGGACGCCCCGGACGTCCTGCTGCTGCCGTGGGAGGGCGAAGGCGCCGACCCGGCCGCCGCCGCCCACGCCTCCGTCCACCGGGCCCTGGCCGTCCTCCAGGACTGCCTCGCCGCCCCCGCGCTGGAGAACACCCGCGTGGTGTGGGTGACGCGCGGCGCCGTGAGCGCCGGCGACGGCGAGGACGTCACCGACCTGCCGGCCGCCGCCGTGCACGGCGTGCTGCGGTCCGCGCGGGTGGAGCACCCGGGCCGGTTCGCGGCCGTGGACCTGGACGGCGACCCCGCGTCCGTCCGCGCCCTGCCGTCGGTGCCGTTCGCCGACGAGCCGTGGACGGCCGTACGGGCGGGCCGGGTGCTCGTGCCCCGGCTGGCCCGCGCGGGAGCGGGCGGCGGCCCGGAAGCCGTGGCGCCCGGGGACGGGACCGTGCTGGTCACCGGCGGTACCGGCACGCTGGGCGGGCTGCTGGCCCGGCACCTGGTCACCGTCCACGGCGTACGGAACCTCCTGCTGGCCGGCCGGCGCGGCCCGGACGCGCCGGGCGCCGCCGAGCTGGTGGCCGAACTCACCGCGCTGGGCGCCCGGGTGACCGCCGTGGCCTGTGACGTCGCCGACCGGGACGCGCTGGCGCGGGTCGTCGCGGCGGCCGAACCGCCGCTGACCGGCGTCGTCCACGCGGCCGGCGTCCTCGACGACGGCGTCGTCACCGCCCTGACCCCGGAGCGGATGAGCGCGGTCCTGCGGCCGAAGGCCGACGCCGCCTGGCACCTGCACGAGCTGACCCGGGACGCCGGGCTGTCCATGTTCGTCCTCTTCTCCGGCGCGGGCGGCATCCTCGGCAACGGCGGGCAGGCCAACTACGGTGCCGCCAACGCCTTCCTGGACGGCCTGGCCGCCCACCGGCGGGCGCTCGGCCTGCCGGGCCTGTCGATGGCGTGGGGCCACTGGGCCGACACCAGCGCCATGACCGGGACGATGGACGACGCCGACCGCGCCAGGATGCGGCGCTCCGGCGTCCTGCCGCTGACCGCCGCCGAGGGACTCGCCCTCTTCGACGCGGCCCTCGGCCAGGACCGGGCGTTCGTCGTCCCGGCCCGGCTGGACCTCGCCGCCCTCCGGACCGGGACCGGCACCCCGCCGCCGCTGCTGCGGTCCCTCGCGGCCCCGGCCGGGCGGCGGGCGGCGGCCAATCAACCGGCGCATGAGTCAGCCGAGTTGGGAGCACGGCTGGCGGCGCTGCCGCCCGCCGAGCGCGGGAGCGTGCTGCTCGACCTCGTCCGCGCCCACGTGGCGACCGTCCTCGGCTACGGCTCGCCGGACGAGGTCGACACCGGCCGGGGCTTCCTCGAAGCGGGCTTCGACTCGCTGCGCGCCGTCGAACTCCGCAACCGGCTCGCCGCCGCCACCGGGCTGCGGCTGCCGGCCACACTCACCTTCGACCACCCGAGCCCGGACGCCCTCGCCCGGCACCTGCGGTCCCGGCTGGTGACGGACGAACAGCCCGTGCCCGTACCCGGGTTCGCGGAACTCGACGGCCTGGAGGCCGCCGTCCGGGCCCTGCCGGCCGGCGACCCCGGCCGCGCCGGGATCGCGGCCCGGCTGCGCGACCTGCTGACCGAGCTGAAGAACGACGCGGAACCCGCCGCCGGGGACGACGACGCGGTGACCGCGGCGACCCTCGACGAACTGCTCGACATCGTCGACGACGAACTGCGCAGGTCCTGATCGCCGGGCGGGGCGACCCGCCCGGCACCCGGGACCTGTTCGTGCCAGAGAAGGGCCACAAGCGACATGACCAGTGACGAAAAGGTTCTCGACTACCTCAAGCGCCTGACCGTCGACCTGCGCAGGACCCGGCAGCGGCTGCACGACGCCGAGGCCGGTGCCCGCGAGCCGATCGCCGTCGTCGGCATGGCCTGCCGCTACCCCGGCGGCGTCCGCACGCCCGAGGACCTCTGGCACCTGGTCGCGACCGGCACGGACGCGATCGGCGGGCTGCCCGCCGACCGGGGCTGGGACCCCGAGCTCCACGACCCGGACCCCGCCCGGCACGGCCGGGTGTACGTCCGCGAGGGCGGCTTCCTGGACGGCGCCGACCGGTTCGACGCCGGCTTCTTCGGTATCAGCGGGCGCGAGGCGCTGGCCATGGACCCGCAGCAGCGGTTGCTGCTGGAGACCTCCTGGGAGGCCCTGGAACGCGCCGGCATCGACCCGGCCGGGCTGGCCGGCAGCCGCACCGGCGTCTTCGCCGGCGTGATCTACCAGGACTACGCGTCCCGACTGCGGCGCGTACCGCCCGAGTTCGAGGGCTACATCGGCAACGGCAGCGCGGCGAGCGTCGCTTCCGGCCGCGTCGCGTACACCCTCGGACTGGAGGGCCCGGCCGTCACCGTCGACACCGCCTGCTCGTCGTCGCTGGTCGCCCTGCACCTCGCCTGCCAGTCGCTGCGGCTCGGCGAGAGCGCCACCGCGCTGGCGGGCGGCGTCACCGTCATGGCCTCGCCGATGGCCCTCGTCGAGTTCAGCCGGCAGCGCGGGCTCGCCCCCGACGCCCGCTGCAAGGCGTTCGCCGCCGCCGCCGACGGCACCGCCCTCGGCGAGGGCGCCGGCATGCTCGTCCTCGAACGGTTCTCGGACGCCCGTCGGCACGGCCACCCCGTCCTCGCGGTCATCCGGGGCTCCGCCGTCAACCAGGACGGCGCCAGCAGCGGCCTCACCGCCCCCAGCGGCCCCGCCCAGCAGCGCGTCATCCGCGACGCCCTCGCCAACGCTCGGGTGGCGGCGGCCGACGTGGACGCGGTGGAGGCGCACGGCACGGGCACCAAGCTCGGCGACCCCATCGAGGCCCAGGCCCTGCTGGCCACCTACGGCCAGGACCGGCCGGCCGACCGGCCCGTGCGCGTCGGCTCGGTGAAGTCCAACATCGGCCACGCGCAGGCGGCGGCGGGTGTCGCCGGCGTCATCAAGATGGTGATGGCGCTGCGGAACGGCACCCTCCCGCGCACCCTCCACGTCGACGAGCCGTCCCCGCACGTGGACTGGTCGGCCGGCGCCCTCTCCCTGCTCACCGAACCGGCGCCCTGGCCTGCGGCGGGGCGGCCGCGGCGGGCGGGGGTGTCGTCGTTCGGGGTCAGCGGGACGAACGCGCACGTGGTGCTTGAGGAGGCGCCGGGGGAGGCGGGGGCGGCCGGGGCCGCCGGGGCCGAGGGGAGCGCGCCTGCCGGTGCGGCCGCGCCTTCCGGCAAGGCCGGGCCCGTGTCGGACGCGGCTACGGCCGCCGGGCTCAGCGCCCACGCCGCCGCCCCCGACGACGGCGCCACCGCCGCCCGGGCGGAGCCGTCCGTCACGTCGGCGGTGCCCTGGCCGCTGTCCGCGAAGACCCCGGAAGCCCTACGCGACCAGGCCGCCCGCCTCCTCGCCCACCTCGACGCCCACCCCGACGAGACGCCCGCCGAGGTCGGCGCGGCCCTCGCCCGCGGGCGCTCGGTCTTCGAGCACCGGGCGGTGGCGGTGGGCACGGACCGCGAGGAACTCCGCGCGGCCGTAGCGGCATTGGCCGCCGGAGCGTCCGCTCCGGGCACGGCCGAAGGCGCGGTACGCGGCACGACGAAGGTCGTGTACCTCTTCCCGGGGGACGGCACCGGGACGGGAGCCGGGGTACGCCGACTGATCGCCGAATCCCCGGTGTTCGCCCGCCGCTTGGCGGAGTGCGCCGAGGCACTCGCGGCCGGCACGGGCCGGCCTGCCGCGGACGTGCTGCGGGGCCTGGTCGGTGCGATCGGTCAGGCCGAGGCACCCGGTACATCCGGCGCGCCTGAGGCGATGTGCGAGCCGGGCGCGGCCGCCGCTCCGGCGGCGACGACAGCGACCGGTCCGACGGCGGCGACCGGTCCGACGGTGGTGCCCGGTGCGACGAGGGTGCCCGGGGTGGCCGACGCTCCCGCCGCGGCGATGGACATCGGTCCGACGAGGGCGTCGGGTACGGCCCCGCGGGCCGGCGGTACGGACGCGACCGCGGCCGGGGGAGCCGGTGAGTCCGGTGGGGTTGGTGTAGGGGAGGCGGCCGACACGCTCAGCGCGGCCGACACGCTCAGCGCGGCCGACACGCTCAGCGCGTCCGGCACGGCCGGCGAGTCCAGCGTGACCGGTGGGGCGGAAGCGCCTCATCCAGCCGGTGGACCCGTGACAGCGGGCGTGACCCGGCGTTCCTCCGGCGCGGCCGGACGGCCCGGCACCGCCGGCACGACCGGTGGCAGTACGCCGTCCGGCGGGACCGGCGTGCCCCGCACGACCGGCGGCCTGGACGCCCGCGCCGCCCACTGGGCCGTCGCCGTCTCGCTTGCCGCGCTCTGGCGGCACCACGGCGTCCGCCCGTCGGCGGTGGTCGGTGACGGCTCCGGCGAGATCGCGGCGGCCTGCGCGGCGGGGGTGCTCTCGCTGCGGGACGGTGCCCGGTTGGTGCTCGGTGAGGCCGCCGGCGCGGTGACGCCGCGCCCGGCGGAGGTGCCGTTCCGCACGGCGTCCGGAGAGACCGCCTGGCGGCCCGCCGCCGACCCGACCGAGCACGGACTCGGCCCCACGGTAAGCGAGTTGGCTGCCGGCACCCGGACGGCGTTCGTCGTCATGGGGGCGGCCGCCGACGCCCTCGCCGAGGCGGCCGGGCCTGACTCGTCCGTCGTACCCGCGCTGCGCGCGGACGGCGGCGCCCGGGGCCTGCTGGGCTCGCTCGCGGAGGTGCACGTCCGCGCCGCGGAGGTGGACTGGTCCGCCGCCCTGCCGGCCACCGGCCTCCGCCGGGTCGACCTGCCGACGTACGCCTTCCAGCGCCGCCGCTACTGGCTGGACGACGCCCCGGCCGCCGGGGACGTCGCCTCCGCCGGGCTCGGGGCGGTCGACCACCCGCTGTTGGGCGCGGCCGTCGAACTGCCCGACGGCGACGGGGTGCTGTACTCCGGCCGGCTGTCGGCGCGGACGCACCCGTGGCTCGCCGACCACACCGTCCTCGGCCGGACGCTGCTGCCCGGTACGGCCTGCCTGGAACTCGCGCTGTGGGCCGCCGCCCGCGCCGGCTGCGGCCTGGTCGAGGAACTGACCCTGCACGCCCCCCTCGTCGTCGGCGACTCCGGCGTCCGCCTCCGGCTGGCCGTCACCGGCCCGGACGCGTCCGGGCGCCGCCACCTCACCCTCGACGCGTGCGCCGACGGCACCGACTGGACCCGGCACGCGAGCGGCACCCTGGCCGAAGCCGCGCCGCCGGCCGCGCACGACCTGATGAACCGCCCTCCGGAAGACGCTGCCACGACGGACGTCACCGCCTTCTACGAGCGGGCCGCCGCACGCGGTTACGCCTACGGACCCGCCTTCCGCGGCCTGCGGTCCCTCCGCCGCCACGGCGACGAGGTCTTCGCCGAGGCCGCCCTCGACCGGGACCGGCAGGCGGAGGCCGCCCGCTACCGCCTCCACCCGGCCCTCGCCGACGCCGCCCTCCAGACCCTCGGCGTACTGGCGGAGGACGAGGGCGGCGCGCCTCGGCTCCCCTTCGCCTTCCGTGACGTGGCCGTCCACACCCCGGGCGCCGGCACCCTGCGCGTCCACCTCGCCAGGACCGGCCCCGACACCGTCACCCTGACCTTCGCCGACCCGGCGGGCACCCCGGTCGCCTCGGCGGGCGCGGTCGTGCTGCGAACCGTCCGGGACGGGCGCACCGCGGCGGACGACCAGGAGGCGCGGGACGCGGAGAGCAACACCCCGGCGGCCCTGTACCGCCTGTGGTGGACGCCCGTCCCCGCGCCCACCGCTCCTGGGTCTGGTGCGCCCGGGCAGGACGAGCCCGCCACCCCGGCTCTCACGTCCGTCACACCCGCCTCGCCCCCCGCGCCCGCCGGCCAGGGCGAGCCCGCCGCGCTCGGGTCCGCCGGTGCAGGTGCCGCCTCCGGGCGGAGCGGGCCCGAGGCACCCGCCCCCGGCCAGGACGCTGCCGTCGCCCGGCCGTCCATCGTCCTGCTCGGCAGCCCTGGTCCCGAGAACGCCACGGTCGCGCACCTGCCAGAGGTCTCCGTCCACCCGGATCTCGCCTCGCTCGGGGCGGCTGTGGACGGCGGAACGCCCGTACCGCAGGCGGCGGTTCACGTCTTGTCCGCCGCCCCCGGTGGTCCCGCACCGGAAGCCCTGCGGGCCGCCACCGGTGCCGCGCTGGAGCTCGCTCGTTCCTGGGTGGGGGACCGCCGCTTCGCCGGGGCGACGCTCGTCGTCGTCACGCGGGGTGCCCTGGCCGTCCGTCCCGGTGAGGGCGTGGCCGACCCGGCCGCCGCGGCGGCCCTCGGGCTGCTGCGGACGGCTCAGTCCGAGCATCCGGCGCGGATCGTTCTGCTGGACACGGACACGCCTGTGGACCGGGGCGTGCTCAGGGCCGTCCTGGACGCGGGCGAGGCGCAAGTGGCGGTACGGGACGGGGAGATGCTGGTTCCGCGCCTGGTGCCGGCGGAAGCGGCGTCCCGGTCCGCCGACGCCCCCGCACTCGACCCGGACGGCACCGTGCTCGTCACCGGCGGCACCGGCGCCCTCGGCGGCGAGGTGGCCCGGCACCTGGCCCGGTCGGGAGCGCGCAGGCTGCTGCTCGCCGCCCGGAGGGGGCAGGACGCGCCCGGCGCCGCCGAGTTGACGGCCGAGCTGGCCGCGCTCGGGGCCGAGGCGACCGTCGCCGCCTGTGACGTCTCCGACCGCGCCGCGCTCGCCGCGCTGCTGTCCGGCGTACCTGAGGCGCACCCGCTGACGGCCGTGTTCCACGTCGCCGGCGTGACCGACGACGGCGTCCTGGACGCGCAGACGTCCGAACGTCTCGACGTCGTCCTGCGGCCGAAGGCCGACGCCGCCTGGCACCTGCACGAGCTGACCCGGGAGGACGACCTGGCGGCGTTCGTGATGTTCTCGTCGGCGGCCGGAACGTTCGGCTCCGCCGGGCAGGGCGGCTACGCGGCGGCCAACGCCTACCTGGACGCCCTCGCCCACCACCGCCGGTCGCTGGGCCTGCCCGCGCAGGCCCTGGCCTGGGGGCTGTGGGCCCGGAGCAGCACGCTCACGGACGCGCTCGACGCGACCGGCCGGGCCCGGCTCGGCCGGACGGGCGTCCTGCCGCTGGCCACCGACGACGCCCTCGCGCTGCTGGACGCCGCCGGGGCCCACGACGAGCCCGTCCTGCTGCCCCTCCACCTCGACCCGGCCCGCGCGGCGGCCCAGGGGAAGCCCCCGGCGTTGCTCCAGGCGCTTCTCACCGCGGAGCCGACGAGCGAGCCGACAACCGAGCCGACGGCCGAGCCGAGGGCGGAACAGGAAGCGGAACAGGAAGTGGAACGGGAAGCGGAACAGGAAGTCGCACCCGCCCCGCCCGGCCACCGTTACGCCACCCTCCCCGAACCCGAGCGCCGCCGCGCGCTCCTCGGGCTCGTCCGGACGCACGCCGCCGCCGTCCTCGGCGAGGCGACCCCCGCCGACATCGCGCCCGACCGCGGCTTCGTCGACCTCGGCCTCGACTCCCTCGCCGACCTCGAACTCCGCGACCGGCTGCACGAGGCCACCGGACTGCCCCTCGCCACCACCCTGATCTTCGACTACCCGACGGCGGCCGTCCTCGCCGACCACCTCTGCGCCGAGTTCGCCGCCACGGCACCCGCCGACGACCCCGGCCCGGACCCGGTCGCCGACGAACTCGACCGGCTGGAGGCCGCCTTGGCCCCCTACGCCGCCGCCGACGACGGGACGAGGGAACGCGTCGCCCGGCGCCTGAAGGACCTGCTGTCCCGCTGGACCACCGACCGGCCCGACCACGGCTCCGGCCGCCCCGGGACGGACCCGGGCACGGACCCCGGGCAGGACGCCCGCCCCCACGACGACTTCGCCACCGCCACCGACGACGAGCTCTTCGAAGCGCTTCGAGAGCTGCGCACCGCAGACCGCGGCTGACCACCGAACCGCACACCCCCCGAGGAGCTGGCTCGAAGTGAGCAACGAAGAGAAGCTGCGCGAACACCTCCGGTGGGCGACCGCCGAACTCAAGGAGTCCCGCCGCCGCGTCAGGGAACTGGAGGACGGCGGCCACGAGCCGATAGCCATCGTCGGCATGAGCTGCCGGCTGCCCGGCGGAGTCGACTCGCCCGAGGACCTGTGGCAGTTGGTGGTCAAGGGCGGCGACGCCATCGGCGCGCCGCCCGCCGACCGGGGCTGGAACATCGACGACCTCTACGACCCCGACCCCGAACCGGGCCGCCCCGGCACCACCTACGTCCGCGAGGGCGGCTTCATCGACGGCGCCGACGGCTTCGACCCCGCCTTCTTCGGCATCAGCCCGCGC
>NZ_JAIQLH010000237.1 GCF_020037025.1 Streptomyces huiliensis
ACCGGGCCGCCCCGGCACCACCTACGTCCGCGAGGGCGGCTTCATCGACGGCGCCGACGGCTTCGACCCCGCCTTCTTCGGCATCAGCCCGCGCGAGGCCGTCGCCATGGACCCGCAGCAGCGGCTGCTGCTCGAAGCCGCCTGGGAGGCCGTCGAACGGGCCGGCGTCGACCCGCGCCGCCTGCGCGGCGAACGCGTCGGCGTCTACGCCGGACTCATGTACCACGAGTACGGCAACCGCGGCATCGACGTACCCGAGGCCGTCGCCGGCTTCCTCGGCAGCGGCACTTCCGGCAGCGTCGCCTCCGGCCGGATCGCCTACACCTTCGGCTTCGAGGGCCCGGCCGTCACCGTCGACACCGCCTGCTCCTCCTCGCTCGTCGCCCTCCACCTCGCCGCCCAGGCACTGCGCCGCGGCGACTGCACCCTCGCCCTGGCCGGTGGCGTCACGGTGATGGTCACCCCGAACACGTTCGTCGAGTTCAGCCGGCAGCGCGGACTCGCCCCCGACGGCCGGTGCAAGTCCTTCGCGGCCGGCGCCGACGGCACCGCGTGGGGCGAGGGCGTCGCCATGCTGCTCGTCGAGCGGCTGTCCGACGCCCGCCGCAACGGCCACCCCGTCCTCGCCGTCCTGCGCGGCTCGGCCGTCAACCAGGACGGCGCCAGCAGCGCCCTCGCCGCCCCCAACGGCCCGGCCCAGCAGCGCGTCATCCGCCGCGCCCTGGAGGACGCCGGACTCACCGCCGCCGACGTGGACGCGGTGGAGGCGCACGGGACGGGGACGAAGCTCGGCGACCCGATCGAGGCCCAGGCGCTGCTGGCCACGTACGGCAGGGGGCGGCCCGCCGACCGGCCGCTGTGGCTCGGCTCGCTCAAGTCCAACATCGGCCACACCCAGGCCGCGGCGGGTGCCGCCGGAGTCATCAAGACCGTCATGGCACTCCGTCACGGCGTGCTGCCGCAGACCCTGCACGCCGAGGAGCGGACGCCGCACGTCGACTGGTCCTCCGGCGCCGTCGAACTGCTCACCGAACGCCGCGACTGGCCCGAGACCGGCCGCCCGCGCCGGGCCGCCGTCTCCTCGTTCGGCGTCAGCGGCACCAACGCCCACGTCATCCTGGAGCAGGCGCCGGAGGAGGAGCCCGCTGTCGACGGGGGTGGCGTGGGCGTCCTGCCGTGGGTCGTCACCGGCCGTACCCCCGACGCCCTGCGGGCGCAGGCCGCCCGGCTCGCCGAGGCGGTCGAGGACGCCGATCCGGCGCGGGTGGGCTGGTCGCTCGCGTCGGGGCGGTCGGCGTTCGAGCACCGGGCGGTGGTGATCGGGGATGGACGCCAGGAACTCCTCGCAGGTACAAGGGGGTTGGCTACCGGCCAACCCGCTCCCGGCGTGGTGAGCGGGGTGGCCTCGGGCGAGGACGACGGCCCGGTGTTCGTGTTCCCGGGGCAGGGGTCGCAGTGGGCCGGGATGGCCGTGCCGCTCCTCGGCAGCAGTGAGGTGTTCGCCGGTCGGATCGCCGACTGCGAGCGGGCGTTGGCGCCGTTCGTCGACTGGTCGCTCACCGACGTGCTGCGACAGGAACCCGGCGCGCCCGGGCTGGACCGCGTCGACGTCGTCCAGCCCGTGCTGTGGGCGGTGATGGTGTCGCTGGCGGCGCTGTGGCGGTCGGTGGGCGTCGAGCCCGTCGCCGTCGTCGGCCATTCGCAGGGCGAGATCGCCGCCGCCTGCGTCGCGGGCGGCCTGTCGCTGGAGGACGGCGCCCGCGTCGTCGCCCTCCGCTCTCGGGCGCTGCTGGAGATCGCGGGCGAGGGCGGCATGGTCTCCCTCGCGCTGCCCGCCGACCAGGCCGAGGAGCTGGCCGGACGCTGGGACGGGCGCATCTCCGTAGCCGCGCTCAACGGCCCCCGCTCGACGGTCGTCTGCGGGGACGCGGGAGCGCTGGACGAGCTGCTGGCGCACTGCGACGCCGAGGAGGTCCGGGCCCGCCGCGTGCCGGTGGACTACGCCTCCCACTCCGTCCACGTCGAGCGCATCCGGGAGCGCATCCGCGAGGAGTTGGCCGGCATCAGCCCCCGCTCCGGGGCCGTTCCCTTCCACTCCACCCTCACCGGCTCGGTCCTCGACACGGCCGGTCTCGACGCGGACTACTGGTACCGCAACCTCCGCAACACCGTCCGCTTCCGGTCCGTCATCGACGACCTCCTGACCGCCGGCCACGGGGCGTTCGTGGAGTGCAGCGCGCACCCCGTCCTGACCGTCGGCATCGAGGAGTCCGCGCAGGACGCCGACGTCCCGGCCGTGGTCGTCGGCTCCCTGCGCCGTGACGAAGGCGACTGGCGGCGCTTCCTCACCTCCCTGGCCGAGGCGTACACCCAGGGCTTGCCCGTCGACTGGACCACCGCCTTCCCCACCGGCGCCCGCCACCGCGTCGACCTCCCCACCTACGCCTTCCAGCGCGACCGCTACTGGCTGGAGGGGGACGCCGCCACCGGCGACGTCACCGCCGTCGGCCTCCGCGCCACCGGCCACCCGCTGCTCGGCGCGGCCGTGCCGGTGGCCGGCGGGGACGGGCTGCTGCTCACCGGGCGACTGTCCCTCGACACCCACCCCTGGCTCGCCGACCACACCGTCTGGGGCACCACCCTCGTCCCCGGCGCCGCCCTCGCCGAACTCGCCATCCAGGCAGCCGACCTGACGGGCCATGGCACGTTGGAAGAGTTGACGCTCCAAGCGCCGCTCGTCCTGCCCGAGCGCGGCGGCGTGCACGTCCAGCTGTCCGCCGGTACGGCCGACGAGGACGGCCGCCGGCCGCTCGCCCTGCACTCCCGCCCCGAGGACGCCGCGCCCGACGCTCCCTGGACCGCCCACGCCACCGGCTTCCTGGCCCCGGACACCACGCCCGCCCCGCCGTGGGACCTGGCCGCGTGGCCGCCCCCGGGCGCCACCCCCGTCCCCGTCGACACGCTGTACGAGCACCTGGCCGACGACGGGCTCGGCTACGGGCCGGTCTTCCAGGGGCTGCACGCCCTCTGGGAGCGCGGCGAAGACCTCTACGCCGAGATCCGGTTGCCTCGCGAACAGCAGGCTGAAGCAGCGAAGTTCGCCCTGCACCCGGCCCTGCTCGACGCGGCCCTGCACCCCGCCGCCGCCCGCTCGACCGGCGACGTCCGGCTGCCGTTCGCCTGGACAGGCGTCACCGTGCACGCCACCGGCGCCACCGACCTCCGCGTCCACCTCGCGCCCGCCGGCGACGGTGGACTGACGCTCCGCGCGGCCGACGGCTCCGGCGCGCCCGTGGCCACCGTCGCGTCCCTCGTCAGCCGGAGCGTCACCCGCGACCAGTTGGAGTCCGCCCGTACCGCCCGGCACCACGACTCCCTCTTCCACGTCGAGTGGAACGAATCGCCCCTAAACAACGGCGAATTGGACTGGGCCGTCCTGGGGGAAGACGTCCTCGGCCTCGCCGACGGGCGGCCCGACGTGCCCGTCCACGCCGACCTCGCCGCGCTCGCCGCCGCCCCCACCGTCCCCGGCACCGTCGTCGTCCCCTGCCGCTTCGACACCGGCGGCCTCCCCGCCGACGAAGCCGCCACGGCGGTGACGCACCGCCTCCTGGACCTCCTGCGGACCTGGCTCGGCGAGGAGCGCTGCGCCTCCTCGCGGCTGGTCCTCGTCACGTGCGGTGCCGTGCCGGCCGCCCCCGGGGAGACCGTCCACGACCTCGCGCACGCGGCCGTCTGGGGCATGGTCCGCTCGGCCCGCAGCGAGCACCCGGGCCGGTTCGCACTGCTGGACGTCGACGGGCTGCCCGGCTCCCGGAGCGCCCTGCCCGCCGCCCTCACCGCCGGCGAGCCCGAGGCGGCCCTCCGCAACGGCCGGTTGCTCCTCCCGGGTCTCACCCGGGCCGCCTCCGGACGGTCGCTGGAACCCCCGCGCGACGCGCCCGACTGGCGGCTCGACGTCACCAGCAAGGGCACCCTGGAGAACCTGGCCCTCGTCCCCGCCCCCGAGGCGGCCGGCCCGCCCGGACCGGGGCAGGTGCGGATCGCCGTGCGCGCCGCCGGCATGAACTTCCGCGACGTCGTCCTCGGCCTCGGCATGGTCGACCAGGACGTCATGGGCGGCGAAGCCGCCGGCGTCGTGCTGGAGACCGGCCCCGGTGTCACCGAATTCACGTCCGGCGACCGGGTGTTCGGCATGGTGCCCGGCGCGTTCGGGCCGCACGCGGTCGTCGACCGGCGGCTGCTGGCCCGGATGCCCGACGACTGGACGTACACCGAGGCCGCCACCGTTCCCATCGCGTTCCTCACCGCCTGGTACGGGCTGGTGGACCTCGCGGCCGTCCGGCCCGGCGAGACGCTGCTCCTGCACGCCGCCACCGGCGGCGTCGGACTCGCGGCCCTCCAGATCGCCCGCCATCTCGGCGCCGAGGTGTACGCCACCGCGAGCCCCGCCAAGTGGGACACCCTGCGCGCTCTCGGCATACCCGACGAGCGCATCGCGTCCTCCCGCGACCTGGACTTCGAGGCGGCCTTCCGGGCGGCGACCGGCGGGCGCGGGGTGGACGTCGTCCTCGACTCCCTCGCCCACGAGTACGTCGACGCCTCCCTGCGCCTCCTCGCCCCCGGCGGCCGGTTCGTCGAGATGGGCAAGACCGACATCCGCGACGCCGAGACCACCGAGGCTGCCCACCCGGGCACCACCTACCGGTACTTCGACCTGATCGACGCCGGACACGAGCGCATCGGCGCGATGATGGCCGAGCTGATGGAGCTGTTCGGGCGGGGTGTGCTCCGGCCGCTCCCGGCGGCCACCTGGGACGTCCGCCGCGCCCCGGAGGCGTTCCGCTTCATGAGCCGGGCCCGGCACACCGGCAAGGTCGTCCTCACGATGCCCGACGCCCTCGACCCCGCCGGGACCGTCCTTATCACCGGCGGCACGGGCGTCCTCGGCGGGCTCGTCGCCCGGGACCTCGCCACCCGGCACGGCGTACGACACCTGCTGCTGCTCGGGCGTCGGGGAGCAGATGCGCCCGGAGTCGCCGAACTCGTCGACGAACTACGGGAGTCGGGAGCCGAGGCGACCGTCGCCGCCTGCGACGCCGCCGACCGGGACGCGCTGGCCGCCGTCCTCGCCGGCATCCCCGCCGACCGCCCGCTCACCGGCGTCGTCCACGCCGCCGGTGTGCTCGACGACGCCGTCGTCACCGCCCTCACCCCCGCCCAGGTCGACGCCGTGCTGCGCCCCAAGGTCCGGGCCGCCTGGAACCTCCACGAGCTCACCCGGGACACCCCGCTCGGCGCGTTCGTCCTGTTCTCCTCGGCCGCCGCCACCCTCGGCGGCCCCGGCCAGGGCAACTACGCCGCCGCCAACGCGTTCCTCGACGCGCTCGCCCGGCGCCGACGGGCCGACGGCCTGCCCGGCCTGTCCGTCGCCTGGGGCCTGTGGGAGACCGCCAGCGGCATGACCGGCCACCTGGACGCCGCCGACCACACCCGGATGCGGCGCTCCGGCGTCGCCCCGCTCACCGACGCCGAAGGGCTCGACCTGTTCGCCGCCGCCCTCGCCGGGGACCGGCCGCTGCCCGTCGCCCTGCGGCTCGACACCGCGGCCCTGCGCGCCGCCGCCGGGCCCGAGGGCGTCCCGCCGCTGCTGCGCACCCTCGCCGGGCGGGGGAGGGGCGCGACGCCCTCGGGGCGCGGCTGGCCGCCCTGCCCGCCGCCGAACGCGACGGCGCCCTGCTGGACCTGGTCCGCGGGCACGCGGCGACCGTCCTAGGCCACGCCTCGGCCGAGGACGTGCACGACCGGCAGCCGTTCAAGGCGCTCGGCTTCGACTCCCTCACCTCCGTCGAGCTGCGCAACCGCCTGAACGCCGCCACCGGCCTCCGGCTCCCCGCCACCCTCGTCTTCGACCACCCGACCCCCGCCGACCTCGCCGCCCACCTGCGGACGCTGCTGCTGCCCGACGGCGGCGACGCACCCGGCGGCGGCGAGAGCGGCACCGCCGACGAGACCGACGTGCGGACGCTGCTCGCCCGCATCCCGGTCGCCCGCCTCCAGGCGGCCGGGCTCCTCGACCCGCTCCTCCGACTCGCCGCCGAGAACGGCGAGTCGACATCCGACGACCCGGAGGGCGCCGACCCGACAGACGACTCGATCGACACCATGGACGCCGACAGCCTGGTGGACATGGCCCTGGACATGACGGACATCCGATAGCGCCCGGACGGCGGAGAACCACGATGGCTGCAACGTACGAGAAGGTCCTTGAAGCGCTGCGCGCGTCCGTCAAGGAGACAACCCGGCTCAAGCAGGAGAACCAGCGGCTCGCCGACGCCGCACGCGAACCCGTCGCGATCGTCGGCATGGCCTGCCGATTCCCCGGGGACGTACGCTCCCCCGAGGACTTCTGGCGGCTCCTCGCCGACGGCACCGACGCCGTCGGCCCGTTCCCCGAGGACCGCGGCTGGGACACCGACGAGCTGTACGACCCCGACCCCGACCGGGTGGGCAAGAGCTATGTGAAGCACGGCGCGTTCGTCCGCGACGCGGGCCGGTTCGACGCCGCGTTCTTCGGCATCAGCCCCCGCGAGGCCGTCGCCATGGACCCCCAGCAGCGGCTGCTGCTGGAGACCGCCTGGGAGGCGTTCGAACGGGCCGGCATCGACCCGGAGTCCGTCCGCGGCAGCCGCACCGGCGTCTTCGTCGGCACCGCCCCGCTCGGCTACGCCACCGGCGCCCGGCAGGGCTCCGACGGCGCCGAGGGCTACCTGCTGACCGGCACCACCGTCAGCGTCGCCTCCGGACGGCTCGCCTACGTCCTCGGCCTGGAGGGCCCGGCCGTCACCGTCGACACCGCCTGCTCGTCGTCGCTGGTCGCCCTGCACCTCGCCTGCCAGTCGCTGCGGCGCGGCGAGTCCACGCTCGCGCTGGCCGGCGGGATGGCCGTGATGGCCGAACCGCGCATGTTCGTCGAGTTCAGCCGGCAGCGCGGGCTCGCCCCCGACGGCCGGTGCAAGGCGTTCGCCGCCGGCGCCGACGGTACCGCCTGGGGCGAGGGCGGCGGCGTCCTGCTGCTCGAACGGCTCTCCGACGCGCGCCGGAACGGGCATCCGGTCCTCGCCGTCGTCCGCGGCTCCGCCGTCAACCAGGACGGCGCCTCCAACGGGCTCACCGCGCCCAGCGGCCCGTCCCAGCAGCGCGTCGTCCGCGAGGCCCTCGCCGCCGCCGGGCTCACCCCCGACCAGGTCGACGCCGTCGAGGCGCACGGCACCGGCACCGCGCTCGGCGACCCGATCGAGGCGCAGGCACTGCTCGCCACGTACGGCCAAGGGCGGCCCGCCGACCGGCCGTTGTGGCTGGGGTCCGTGAAGTCCAACATCGGCCACACCCAGCTCGCCGCGGGCGTCGCGGGCGTCATCAAGATGGTGCTGGCGCTGCGGAACGGCGTCCTCCCGCGCACCCTGCACGTCGACGAGCCGAGCCCGCACGTCGACTGGTCCGCCGGCGCCGTCTCGCTGCTCACCGAGCCGGTGCCGTGGCCGGAGACCGACCGGCCGCGGCGGGCCGGCGTCTCGTCGTTCGGGATCAGCGGCACCAACGCCCACGTCGTCCTCGAACAGGGCGACATGCCGGATGAAGCGGACCAACTGCCGGACGGTGACGGCCCGTTGCTGTGGGCCGTCTCCGCCCGCGACCCCGAGGCGCTGCGCGCCCAGGCCACCCGGCTGGGCGACGCCGTCCGCGCCCACCCGGAGTGGCGCCCCGGCGACCTCGCCCGCGTCCTGGTCCGCTCCCGCGCCGCCCTGGAGCACCGCGCCGCCGTCACCGGCACCACCCGCGACGACCTGCTCGCCGGCCTCGACGCGCTGCGCGACGGCACGTCCGCGCCCCACCTCGTCCGCGACACCGTCCGGCGCGCGGGCAAGACCGCCTTCCTGTTCACCGGCCAGGGCGCCCAGCGGGCAGGCGCCGGTGCCGAGTTGTACGCCGGGCACCCGGCCTTCGCCCGCGCCCTCGACGACGTCTGCGCGGCTCTGGGCGACGGGCCCGGCGGCCTCGGTGGCCCCGATGGCCCCGGCGGCCTCGGCGCCGAGACCCGCGCCCTCGTCCTCGGCACCGGCGACCCCGCCCTGCTCCGGGGCACCCTGCACGCCCAGACGACCCTGTTCGCCCTGGAGACAGCCCTCTTCCGGCTCCTGGAGTCGTGGGAGCTGCGCCCGGACGCCGTCCTCGGCCACTCCATCGGGCAGCTGGCCGCCGCGCACGCCGCCGGGGTGTTCTCGCTGGAGGACGCGGCCTCCGTCGTCGCCGCCCGGGGGCGACTGATGGCCCAACTGCCGCCCGGGGGAGGGATGACGGCCGTCCAGGCCGACGAGGAGGAGGTGCTGCCGCTGCTGGAGGGCCGTACGCACCTCGCCGCCGTCGCCGCCGTCAACGGGCCGCGCGCCGTCGTCGTCTCCGGCGACGAGGACACCGTCCGC
>NZ_JAIQLH010000238.1 GCF_020037025.1 Streptomyces huiliensis
GCGCCGTCGTCGTCTCCGGCGACGAGGACACCGTCCGCGAGATCGCCGGACGGTTCGCCGCCGACGGCCGCCGCACCAAGCGCCTCGACGTCAGCCACGCCTTCCACTCCCCGCGCATGGACGGCATGCTGGGCGACTTCCGGGCCGTCCTCGATCGCGTCACCCTCCACGAGCCCGCCCTCCCGATCGTCTCCGACCTCACCGGCCGCACCCTCACCGGCGCCGAGGCCCGCGACCCCGGGTACTGGGTGCGGCACGTCCGCGAGACCATCCGGTTCCGGGACGGCGTCCGCCGGCTCCGCGCCCAGGGCGTGCGCACCTGCCTCGAACTCGGGCCCGCCGGTGTGCTGTCCGCCCTCGCCCAGGACACGGCCGCCGAGGACGGCGCCGACCTGGCCGCCGTCCCCCTGCTGCGTCCCGACCGGCCCGAGCCCGAGACCGTCCGTACCGCCCTCGCCCACGCCTGGGCGCGCGGTGCCCGCACCGGCCTCACCGCCGCCCTGCCCGCCGGGCCCACCCCGCACCTCGACCTGCCCACCTACGCCTTCCAGGGCGAACTCCACTGGCTGCGACCCGCCGACGGCGGCGACGGCACGGCGGGACCCGCCGCGCTCGGCCTCGACGCCGCCGGACACCCGCTGCTCACCGCCGCCCTCCGGCCGGCCGACGACGACCGGCTCGTCCTCACCGGCCGCGTCTCCACCCGCAGTCACCCCTGGATCGCCGACCACGTCGTCCTCGGCACGGTCATCGTCCCCGGCACCGCCTACCTCGACCTCGTCCTCGACGCCGGCCGCCGCGTCGGCTGCGGCACGGTCGAGGAGCTCAACCAGGAGGCGCCGCTGATCCTCACCGGCAGCCGCCCGGCCGACGTCCAGCTCACTGTCGGTGCCCCCGACGGCGACGGCCGGCGCGCCGTCGCCGTCCACTCGCGGCCCGACAGCGGCGCCGAGTGGACCCGGCACGCCCACGGCACCCTCGCCCCCGGCGCTGTGGGGCCCGCCCGCGACCTGGCCGGCGACTGGCTCCCGGCCGACGCCGCCCCCGTCGACCTCGCCGACTTCTACCCGTCCGTCGTCGCCGACGGCTTCGCCTACGGGCCCACGTTCCGGGGGCTCCGCGCGCTCTGGCGGTCGGGCGACGAGGTGTTCGGCGAGGTGGAGCTGCCGGAGGCGGCCGGCTCCGACGCGGACGGCTACGGGGTGCACCCGGCACTGCTGGACGCGGCCCTGCACGCCGGGCTCGTCGGCAACACCGGCGACACCGTCCGGCTGCCCTTCTGCTGGAACCGCGTCGCCCTGCACGCCACCGGCGCCACCGCCCTCCGCGTCCACCTCGCCCCGGCCGGCCCGGACGCCATGCGCCTCACCGTCTCCGACGCCACCGGCGCGCCCGTCCTCACCGCCGACTCCCTCCAGGCCCGCCCGGTCTCCCTCGGACAACTCCGCGCCGCCCGCCGGGACGACGCCCTCCACGAGCTCCGCTGGACCACCGCCCCCGGCACGGCCCCTGAGACCCGGACCCGCACCTGGGCGCTCCTCGGCGACCCTCTGCCGGGCCTCGCCGAGACCCTGCCCACCGGCGACCGGCTCGTCGCGTACGCCGCGGATGCCGGCGTGCCTGGTGCGGTGCCGGCCGCCCCGGCGCCCGGGCACCTGGCGGGGGAGGCCGCCGCCGACGTCCTGCCCGCCGACGGCCGGATTGCCGCGGATGCCGGTGTATCCGGTGCGGCGCCGACCGTCCCGGCGCCCGGGCAGCCGGTGGGGGAGGCCGCCGCCGAAGCCCCGGAGACCGACGACCGGTTCGTCGGGCGTACCGCGGAGACCCCCGGTGCGGCGCCGGCCGCCCCGGCGCACCCGGCGGGGGAGGCTGCCGCCGCCGTCCTGCCCCCCGGCGACCGGCTTGGCGCGGATACCGCTGCCGCCCGCGTGCCCGACCTGCCGCCGGCCGCCTC
>NZ_JAIQLH010000239.1 GCF_020037025.1 Streptomyces huiliensis
GGACATCGTGCTGATGGACGTCCGGATGCCCGAGGTCGACGGCATCCGGGCCACCGAACGCATCCTGGCGACCATGGACGCCCCGCCGCGCGTCATCGTCGTCACCACCTTCGAGAACGACAGTTACGTGTACGACGCCCTGCGCGCCGGCGCGTCCGGCTTCCTCCTCAAGCGGGCCGGGGCGGACGAACTCGTGGACGCCGTACGCCTGGTGGCCCGCAGCGACTCCCTCCTCTTCCCCGCCGCCGTCCGCTCCCTCGCCGCCGCCCACGCCGCCGAACGCACCACCCGCGCCGAGGCCGACCGCCTCCGCGCCCGCCTCTCCGACCGCGAGGCGGAGGTCCTGCGGCTGATGGCCGAGGGCCTCTCCAACGCGGAGATCGCGGAACGGCTGTTCCTGGGCGCGGCGACGGTGAAGACGTACGTGGCCGGGGTCCTGGCCAAGCTCGGGGTCCGGGACCGGACGCAGGCGGTGGTGGCGGCGTACGAGTCGGGGTTCGTGTCACCGCGGTGACCCCGGACAGCCCGTCCGGCGTTTGAGGACGGTGCGGGGGGGGCTTGCCCCCGCAGGGAACGGTGAAAGGGAGGGACCGGGCCCCTCAACCCCCCACGACCACGACCGCCGTGGAAGCGGAAGCCTCACCTCCCACCCCGAAGGCCAGCGAAGTAACCCCAGGCGAAGCCCCCGCACCGGCCCGCACCGCGACCCACAACACAGCCGCACCCCCGACGGGCGCCCCCACCCGCACCCTGTCGAAGGAGAGCGACTGCCCGTCGCGGGAGAGCCGCCCGACGTAATGGGCCTCTCCCTCGCCGGGGGACCGTTCCCGGTCGTGAAGCCCCCGCCGCCGCCCGTGCCGCTCCCCCACGGCACGCCGCCGCTGCCCCACACCCGGGCGTTCACCACGGTGACCCCGGCGGGCACGACGAAGTCCTGCGTCGCGCCGGTGGCGTCGAACCGCCGGGACCGGTCGTAACCGGCGGTGGTGCGGGCCGCACCGGCCCCCGCGCCCACGACGTCCTGAGTCATCTGCCGTCCCCCCTTTTCCCTCGCGCTTCCGCACGGCCGCGTCCGGAACCAATACGACAGGGGCCCCGGATCCGGCCCATGCCACGGAAACCGGACGTTCGGCATACATCGCCGCTATCGGGTACGGGCATCCTCGCCGCCGCCGAACGGGCCTGTCGAGCGCGCCTTTTGCGCCGCCGTGCGCGGGGCTCCGACGTGGCCTCGGCCGACGCGCCCCGAACTCCCCTGCGCCCGGGGCGCGTCGAGCCGCGTGAGGGTCACGAGCAGGGGGGAGCGGCACGGTTGACGCCGCGAGCCGGTGATGTTGGCGCGAACCCGCCCGGGGCGGGGGGCCTCCGAGCGCGGCGGGACCGCCCGTACGGGTAACCGATGGTCCGGTACGCGCGGACCCGCCCCACCCACCCCGCTCACCCCACCCGCCTCACCCGTCCCGCGCCCGAGTCGCCCACTCCGGGTGGGGGCGGGTCCGGCTCACCCCGCCGCGCACTCCCGGATCACCTTCGCCAGTGCGAACGTCTCAGGCGCCGCCCCGCCCGGGAACGCGAACCGCCGCCGGTTGTAGCCGAAGGCCAGCCCCGCCCCCGGGTCGGCGAAGCCGAGCGACCCGGCCGCGCCGCTGTGCCCGAAGGACCGCGCCCCCAGGAAGGGGTAGTGCTCGGACACCACCACGAACCCCAGGCCGTACGCCTGGTAGGCGCCGTTGACCAGATCCCGCCCGGCCGCCTGGATCTCGGCGACCCGAGCCGCCATGTCGGCCGTCAGCAGCGGATCCCGCCCGTCCACCCCGCTGACGGCCGCCGCGTACAGCCGGGCCAGCCCCCGCGCGGACGCGACGCCGCCGACCGAGGCGGGCCCGGCGGCCCGCATCGACCGGGCATTGGGCATTTCCTCCAGCACGGTCGGCGCCTTGGCGTGGTTGCGGTTGAAGGCGACGCCCGGCAGCCCGTCCGGCCCGTGCCCCGCCGCCGCCCGCTGCCGCTTCTGCTCGGGCGTCGGATCCATCGGCTGGGTGCTGAGCCACCGGGGCTCCAGCTCCTCCGGCAGCCCCATGAAGAGGTCGATGCCGTAAGGGGCGCGGATCCGCGTCTCGTAGACCTCCTGCATGGTCTGACCGGTGACGCGCCGGACGACCTCGCCGGTCAGCGCGCCGATGACGAGCGCGTGGTAGCCGAAGGCGGCACCCGGCCGCCAGTACGGCCGCTGGGCGCCCAGCCGCTCGGCGATGGCGCGGTCGTCGGCCATCTCCTCGGGGGTGAAGCCGCCGTCCGCGCCGACCAGACCCGCCTGGTGGGATATGAGCTGCCGCAGGGTCACGTGCTCCTTGCCGCCCGCCGCGAACTCCGGCCAGTAGTGCCGCACCTCCCGGTCCAGGTCCAGCGTCCCGTCCTGGACGAGCAGCGCGACGACGAGGTGGGCGGCGCCCTTGGTGGACGAGAAGACGCCGGTGAGCGAGTCCCCGTCGATCTCCGGGCCGCCCCACAGGTCGACCACGCGCCGCCCGTGCACGTAGGCGGCCAGCTGGGCGGCGTGCCCGGCCCGCTCCTCGGCGAGCGTCGCGGCGAACACCTCGCGCACCGGCTCGAACCCCTCGGCTACCGTCCCCTGGACGATGGCGTCCGTCATGGCGCCCGTCATCGCGTCCCCCGTTCCCGCGTTCCCGCGTCGTTCGTGCTCAAGATCAAAAGAAAGGCACGATACACAGCCGCGAACACCATCGCCGTATTCCGCCCCGGGCCGTGGAACTTCCACCCCGGGCAATGGAACCGTAAAGCCCGATCACGCGTTGAACGGATCATGACCGCTATGACCCCCGGCTCGAACATCCCGCTCTCCGTCACCCGTGTGACGGTGGACGTCGCCGCGCCCGTGCGGCTCGACGTCTCGGGCCTGCTGCTCACCGCCGACGGCAAGGTGCGCTCCGACGCCGACTTCGTCTTCTACAACCAGCCCACGGGCCCCGGCGTGACCCACCGCGCCGGGGCGGCGGGCTCGCCCGACTCGATCACGGTCGACACGGCCGCCGTGCCCGCCGGCATCGAGAAGATCGTCGTCACCGCGAGCCTGGACGCCCCGGGCACCACCTTCGCGGGCACCGAACCGACGGCCACCGTCCGGGACGCCGCCTCGGGCGCCCCGCTGGCCACCTTCACCCCGCCGCGGCTCGGCACCGAGACGGCGCTGGTCGTCGTCGAGGTCTACCGGCGCAACGACGCCTGGAAGGTGCGGGCGGTCGGCCAGGGGTACGCGAACGGTCTGGCGGGCATCGCCACGGACTTCGGCGTGAGCGTGGAGGAGCCCGCTCCCGCACCGGCGGCCTCCCCGGCCCCGATGACCCCGCCCGCCCCTCCCGTCGCCCCGCCGGCGCCGCCCGCCCCCATGGCCCCGCAGCCCCCGGCCGGCGCGTTCGGCGCTCCCGTCCCGCCCGCTCCCCCGGCCCCTCCTGCGCCCCCGGCCCACGCCCCCGGCACGGGGAAGATCAACCTGGACAAGGGCCGGGTCAGCCTCCAGAAGAACCAGACCGTCTCCCTGGTCAAGGGCGGCCGCCCGCTGACGCAGTCGGTCCGGATGGGCCTCGGCTGGGAGCCCGCGTTCGGCGGCCGGGCGATCGACCTGGACGCCTCCGTCATTGCCTTCGGCCCCCAGCGGAACATGATCGACGCCTGCTACTTCGGCAAGCTGATGATCCTGGGCGGCACCGTCCAGCACTCCGGCGACAACCTGACGGGCGCGGGCTCGGGCGACGACGAGACGATCACCGTCCACCTCGGCGGTCTGCCGCCGGAGGTCACCGGCCTGGTCTTCACCGTCAGCTCCTACAGCGGCCAGAAGTTCACCAATGTCGCCAAGGCGTACTGCCGCCTGCTCGACGGCCAGACCGGCGAGGAGCTGGTCCGCTTCGACCTCACCGGCTCGGAGCCCAAGACGGGCGTCCTGATGTGCAAGTTCATCCGCCAGTACTCGGGCGAGTGGGAGATGACGGCCATCGGTGAGTACGTGAAGTCGAAGACCGTCCGCGACCTGGTCAAGCCGGCGGCGCAGGCGCTCTGACGGTCGCAACGGCCGGACACCACGTGGGTGCACGCGGGGGTGCATGTGGGGGTGCATGTGGGGGTGCATGTGGGGGTGCATGTGGGGGTGCATGTGGGGGTGCACGCGGGTGCACGCGGGCGCTACTCCTCCGCGTGCACCGCGTGCACCTGCGTGTTCTGGCAGGCGTGCAGCAGCCAGCGCCCGTCGTCCCCCTTGGTCAGGACGTACAGCGGCGCCCCCTCGGAACCGCCGTCCGCCGCGTGGTAGACCTGCCGCACCTTCACCGCCGCCACGTCGTGCCGCAGGAACCGCACGTGCACCGGCTCGTAGGTGACCTCGCCGTCCCAGCTCGCCGCGGGCAGGACGGCGCGCGTGAACGCGGCGATGGCGTCCAGGCCGACGAGGACCTTGCCGTGGGCGGTCGTCCAGATCGCCTCGGGGTGGAACAGCGCGAGGAACCCCTCGGCGTCCTTGGCCCGTTGGGCCCGCTCGACCTCGGCCACCACCTGGTGGATCGCTCTGACGTCCGCGGCTTCGGCGGCTTCGGCGGCTTCGGCGGTTTCGATGGTTACGGCGCTTTCGACGGTTTCGCCGGTTTCGGTGTTCATGGAGATCATCCTGATCCCTCAAGTTCACTTGAGGTCAAGGGCGGTTCGCCACCGGTTCCCCCACCGGCTCCCCCACCGGTCCCTCCGCCTCCGAGGTCATCCGTTCGGGTGGCGACGGCCCCCACCCCCTTCAGGCGACGGCCGGACCGTACGACGCTGGTGACGACCGGGGCGCGCGCCCCGGCGGACATCCGGGGGGATCTGTCATGCGATCACGGGGAAACCACGTCGTCCGGGCGGCCGTCGCCGTCGGAGCCGCCGCCGCGCTGTTCTGCGGGATGTCCACCAGCGCCCAGGCGGCCACCGGGGACTTCACCTACGTCAACGTGAACGAGGACGACTTCACGCTGCACAACCCCGCGAACGGCGAGTGCTTCCTGCTGCTCTCCGGCGCCAAGAGCGCGACCAACCGCACGAACGCCACGGCGACGCTGTTCGAGGAGCAGGGGTGCGAGGGATCGCGCCTGACCATGCCGCCGGGCACGTCGGCGAACTTCGGCGGCAACGCTCGGCACAGCGTGATGTTCGGCTGAGGCAGGGACGGAGCCCCAGACCCCTTCCGGTCAGGTGCCGCCCGCGAGCCCCACCAACCCCACCAACCCCGCCAGCCGCCGGTACGAGTCCAGCAGCGCGGCCCGGTCGTGGCTGCTGGTCGTGACGAGCACCTCGTCCGCGCCCGTCCGCTCCACCAGGGCGGCCAGCCGGCCGACGACCTGCTCCTCCGTCCCGTACACCGGACGGCTCAACGCGCCCTCGAAGTACCCGCGTTCGCGGTCGGTCATCGCCCGCCCCTCGATCTCCTCGGCCGGCTCCAGGGGCGGGAAGACGCCGCGCGTACGGGAGTAGGCGAGCGCCCACGCCTCCGGGACGAGCAGCCGGCGGGCGTCCTCCTCCGTCGCCGCGACGGCGATGTCGCCCGCGAGCACGACGTACGGCTCGGTGCGCCCGGCGGCCGACGGCCGGAACGCCTTCCGGTACCGCTCGACGGCCTCGACGAGCCGGTCCTCCCCGCGCAGCCCGCCGATCACCAGGGCGGCGCCGGCGCGGCCCGCGATGTCCGCCCCCGTGTCGTTGGCGAGGACGAACAGCGGCACCCGCAGCCCCTCGGCCGGCCGCGCGTGCACCTGCGGGTACGCCGCGGCCCCACCGCCGAACCACGCGGCGAGCTCCCCGAGCCGCTCCTCGAAGTCCTCCACCGCCTCCTTCCCGACCCCGAGCGCCCGCCGGATGCCGTCCGTGAACCCGACGGACCGCCCGACCCCGAGGTCGATCCGCCCGGGGAACAGCGACTCCAGCACCCCGAACTGCTCGGCGACGACCATCGGCCGGTGGTTGGGCAGCATCACCCCGCCGGTGCCGACTCGGATCCGCGACGTGGCGGCGGCGACGGCGCTCGCGAGCACGGTGGGAGCGGATCCGGCCACGCCGGGCACGCTGTGGTGCTCCGACACCCAGAACCGCCGGTACCCGAGCGCCTCCGCCTCCCGCGCGAACCGGACAGTGTCCCGCAGCGCCTCCCCGGGCTCCCGCCCGCGCCGGGTACGGGAGCGGTCGAGGACGGAGAGGGGGACGGGTATGCGTGTGCGGGTCACGTTCCCTGACAACGTCCGGGGCGGGGGCCGGGATTCCCCCGACCCCCGGCCGGTCAGGGACGAGGCCGGTCAGGGACGAGGCCGGTCAGGGACCAGGCCGGTCAGGGACCAGGCCGGTCAGGGACCAGGCCGGTCAGGGACCAGGCCGGTCAGGGGCGAGCAGTCGGCCTGCGGGACGGCGGGAGCGCCGCGAGCAGCTCCCACAAGGGCCGGGAACCGGACGCCCACACTCCGAGTGCGGGGCGGTCGACGACGTGCAGCCGCTGCTGCCGGGCGAAGGCCACGGCCGGCCCGGTGACCCGGCCGTTCGTCACGATCACCGCGACGTCGGCGCCGTGGACGGGGCGGGCGGTTCCGTTGAGGACCTGGAGGTCGGGCGTACCCACCGCGGAACCGGCCGGGCCGCCGCGCCGGTGCTTGCACTGGATCACCCAGCGCCGCCCGTAGGGGTCGGTGGCCTTCACGTCGGCTCCCAGGTCACCGCCGCCCCCGACGCGGACCGCGTCCCGGTACCCGTCACGGCGCATCAGGTCCCGCACGGCCTCCTCGAACCGGGCGTGGTGCAGGGCGTCCAGCTGGGGCAGCGCGTACCGCAGGCCCCGCGCGCGGACCGCCTCCCACCGCGCCCGCTGCCGCTTCCGGTGGAGGACGGCGCCGCCCGCCGACAGCGCGAGCGCCCCGGTGGCGGCCATGACCCACCAGTGGGCCGTCAGCCAGTCGACGACGGCCGCCACGAGCACGACGGCCAGGACGGCGGCCACGAGCAGGCCGGTCAGCCGGTCGCCTGTACGCTGCCGCCGCCGACCCTTGCGCGTGCGGGGGCCGGGGCGGGGGCGGCGGCGGGGGCGGGGGCGGCGGCTCATCGGCCGGCCTGGGTGACGCTGTTCGCCAACTGCCCCAGGATGTCCTGGATCGCCTGGCCCAGCGCAGTGGGCGCGAGCAGAACGCCCAGCGCCAGGGCGAGGACGGCGCTCAGCTTCTCGTCGTTACGGCTGCGCGCCTCCGTACGCCGCCCCAAGCGCACGACGATGATGACGGCGAGCAGCACCGCCACGTTGATCGTCAGCATCCGTCCGGCCTCCCCCGGCCATCGGCCGTCACCCCGTGGGGCGTCGGCACGCCACTCTGATCTTCCTGTGTAGCCGCGGCCGGACGAGACCGGGGCCGGGTTGTCGACGGATGGCACAAAGCGATCGGACTCATGTCCGGATATCGCGCAGCCGGAGGGCGGCGGTGCCGCGACCGGCCTCCGGAACCGGCCCTCCCGCCTGGCCGGTTCCCTCCCCGCCGGTCCCGGCCATCATGGGGCGTTCCGGGTCGTGATGCCCTGGTCAACGGTGGAGCGAAGGGGGCCGGCGGGGCGGGTGAGGTACGGCTCCTCGGGGCCGGCGGGGTGCGGGGGACGGCCGGGACGGGCGGGGCCGGGTACAGGGGGAAAGGATCGTGGCAGGGACGCTTTTTTGTACGGTCTCTCCCCCTTTCGCGGACGTCCGTCCCGCGTCAGCCTGGTTCGACACGGCGAAGGCCCCCGTCAATCCGTGTCCCGGGTCCCGCACGCGTCACGGCGGGTTTCGAGACATCGCAGGTGAGGGCCTGGGCCTTGGGGGAGGGCGACGCCGCATCGCACGCCGGCGTTCACGGCGCCTTTCCCCGGGGTCTCCGCACGCCGCGCCGCGCCGCGCCGCACCGCACCGTTTCGTAGTGCGTCGCGTCGCATCGCGGCACGCCGCGTCACGGCACCCGGACCTCTCCGGGCGAACTCCCCGCGGTCCGGGGTGCGTTCGGCGTGCCGTCGCGTCGTGCCCGCCGTCATGGCCGTCCCAGCGTGCGCACGGAGAAGAGCCGCGCCGTCCGTGTAGAGGAGAAGGGAAACGCCGTGCCCGAAGCCGCGCCCGAGCCCCTGCCCGAAGCACCCCTCCAAGCCGCCTCCGAAACCGCCCCCGAGGCCGCCCCCGAAAGCGGGCCCGGAAACGCGTCCCCGCCCCCCACCGCCCCGTTCTCGCTCACCCCGGGTGGCCCGCCCGACGTCGTGACGGCCGTCGCCGGCAGGACCGGCTATCCGGGCGTACGGATGACGGCGACCGGCGACGAGCCCGTCTTACCCCTCGACGCCTATGTGGCCCTCCCCCGGGGAAAGGGCCTGGAATTCCACGCGGAGGGCGGCGCGAACTGCCTCCTGACCGTGCAGGACGCCCACGGGAAAACGACCGCCTATCCCGGGAACCCGTCGCCGGACGGCCGCTCCCTCACCTTCCAGGGAGTCGACCCGGCCCTCTCCGGAAAGGGAACGGCGTCCACGGCATGGGTCGCGGTCAGGGCCGGCGACGGCGCCCGCCCCGGAAGCACCGCGCTCGCCTTCTGCCTGGGCGACGCGGCGTCCCCGTCCACCACCGTCCGGATCGTCGACGACATCCCCTTTTCCGTCTTCCCCGGCGGCCCGCCGGACGTCACGCTCGACCACGACCACCCGGTCGGATATCCGGGAGTACGGGTCCGGGCGGACGACGACGGCACGGTCTCCCCGCAGGACGTCTACGTCGCCCTCCCCGCGGGAAAGGGGCTGTACTTCTCCGCCGAGAGCGGCCCGAATTACGGGCTCACCGTGCAGGACGCCCACGGCACACCGCACCTCTTCCCCGGCCACGCGGCAGCGGACGGACAGGCGCTCCTCTTCCCCGGTGTCGACCTGTTCCTCTCCGAAAAGGGAGCGGAATCGACGGTCTGGGTCGCGGTGACGGCGAAGCCGGCCGGGGAGGCCGGTTCAGCGAAGCCGCACACCCCCGCCGCGTCCAAGGAGCCGGCCGCCCTCACCTTCTGCGTGGGCGTCCGCACCGCGCGCTCCACGCCCGTCGTCGTGGACGCGCGGCCCTGGTGAGCGCGACCGCCCGGAAGGACACCGGAAGGAGCACCAGCGCCGTGGACCCGGTGACGGCCACCCGCCCGCCCAGGACCGCCCACCCCCGGCCCACCCCGCCCAAGAAGCCGCGCGGCATGTCCGTCACGGCCCGGGTGTACGGATATCCCCCGGCCCACAACGCGGGATCCGAATGGATGCTGCACTCGATGCTCCGGCCCCTGGCCGAACGCGGTCACCGTGTGACGGTCTGGCTCTCGCACCCCGGAACCATCGAGAAGAGCTACGAGATCGACGGCGTACGGGTCGTCCCGTTCCAGGAAGGCGCCGACTTCGCCACCGAGGCGCAGCACGCGGACCTCCTGCTCTCCCACTTCGAGAACGTCCCGCTCGTGTCCGGACTCGCCCGCGCCCGCCAGATCCCCGTGGTCGTCATCTGCCACGACAATTTCGCCACGAGTTACCACAACGCGGCCGGAGCCGACCTCGTCGTCTACAACAGTGAATGGATCCGGCGGGACGGCGAGATCCACTACGCCCGTTATCCCGCCGAATTCCTGCCCGCCCGCACGATCGTCGTCCGCCCTCCGGTCATCGCGGACGACTACCGCACCGAACCGGGCGACTGCGCCACCCTCGTCAACCTCAACCCCGACAAGGGCGGCGACATCTTCTGGCAGATCGCCGCCTGGACGCCCGAATGGGACTTCCTCGGCGTCAAGGGCTCCTACGGAACACAGATCCTGCCGCCGACCCGCCTCCCCAACTGCGAGGTCGCCGACGGCGTGCCGGGAAACGACATGCGCGAACACGTCTACAGCCGTTCCCGCGTCATGCTGATGCCCAGCCTCTACGAATCCTGGGGGCGCGTCGCCGTCGAGGCGATGGCCTCCGGCATTCCGGTGATCGCCCACCCGACGCCCGGTCTCGTCGAATCCCTCGGCGAAGCCGGCATCTTCGCCTACCGCGACGACCTCCACGCGTGGCTGCACGCCCTGAAGTCACTCAGGGATCCGGGGCGTTGGGAACGCGCCTCACACCGTGCGAAGGCCCGGTCCGACGAGCTGAGCGCCACCCCCGACCTCGACCTCTGGTGCGAGGCGGTCGAGTCGCTGTACGACGCCCGGCGCCGGCGCTCCTTCCACGTCGCGGGCGCGCCACAGCCCGCGCCCGTCCCCCTGTCCGCGCGATGACGAGATGAGCGGAAGCACCACCCGTCGCAGACCACCCCCGCGCCCGCGCTCCAGCGAAGGAGGATCACCATGCCGTCGAACACGCCCGCACAGCCCGGCTCGGCCGGCGCTCCCGTCGTCGACGACCAGAACCCCAACCTGGTGAAGGACGGCGGCTTCCAGGCCGGCCCGCGCTTCAACGCCTCCGAGTGCGGCTTCAGCCAGGCCGTGGCCGTCGGCGGCGACAACGTCCGCCTCGTCTACTGGGACTACGGCGCGAGCGGCAACAGCAACGGCCAGCCCGGCGCCAACCCCGGCGACTACATCGACGTCGCCAATCACGAGTACTCCTTCGCCCAGAGCGACGCCGAAGGCGAGGTCGACGGCAGCAACTCCGTCGATCTCGTCGGCCGCGGCAACGGCCGCCACGGCTACGTAGGACAACACCTCGCCGGCCTGATCCCCGGCGCCCAGTACGACGTCACCTTCTGGGCCAGCTCGCCCTGGTACAACGAGCCGCCGCACTACACCTCGATGCACTACAGCGTCACCGACGGGAGGGTCCGCGAGGGCGGCAAGTCGCTCGACAGCGACTACATCGCCGTCCCGCAGGCGCGCAACGACCCGATCCCCGGCGGCAGCTGGCGTCGGCAGTGGAAGCAGTACCGGAAGTCCTTCATCGCCCAGTCCCCCGACGCTTACCTCGCCTTCACGGACGAGACCGCCGACGGCTACTGGACGGGCACCATGCTCGCCTGCGTCGCCGTACGGCTCTCGGCCCCCGCCCACGACTACCGCGTCGCCGGCACCGACCCCGCGAGCTCCGCCGACGCCCCCCTCACCGCCCCGAAGGACTCCCCCTTCGGCGCCTTCCGCGTCCGCTTCCTCGACGAGACCAACCAGCCCCTCTCCGGCCAGGACGTCACCCTGCGCCTCGAACCCCACTCCACCGGCTCGCACTTCTCCTACGGCGGCCAGGCCCCGCTGACCTACGCCGCCAAGACGGACGCCGGCGGCTGGCTCACCGTCCCCGCCGGCACGCTCCAGGCCGGCCCGCAGGAAGGCCCCATGCAGATCACCGCCCGGTTCCGCGGTACGGACCTGGGCGGCCAGATCGACCTGCGCGTCGGCGCCGCCGCCTCCCGTTTCGCCCTGTCCCCCGGCGGCACACCGGTCACCCTCACCCGCGCCGGCGAGACCCGCTACCCAGGCATCCAGGTGCGCGCCGAGAGCGACGGGGCCGTCGGCCCGCAGAAGGTCCGGGTGACCCTCCCGTCCGGCAGGGGCCTGGCCTTCGTCTCGGAAGGCGGCTACCAACTGACCATCATGGACGCCCACTTCGCCACCCAGACCTACACCGGCGTGCTCCAGGCCGACGGCCAGGTCCTCGCCTTCGAGGGCGTCTACCTCGCCCTCCACGGCAAGGGCTCGACCTCCGCGGCTTGGGTCGCGGTCAAGGCGCTCCCGGACGCTCCGGTGCCGGCGGACGTGACCCTCACCTTCCAGGTGGGCGACCAGACGTCACCGTCTACGCTCATCCACGTACGGCCGTGAGTTCCGCCTCCGCTCCGGGGCGCGCGAGCGCTCCGGAGCGGAGGGCTTGGGTGAACGCCCGCCAGGCGGGGGTGGGGAAGTACAGGCGGGAGGCGTACGGGTATTTGCTGTCTCTTATCGAGACGAGGCCGGGCGAAACGCCCGACGCCTCTATGCAGTCAACCTGCCCGCCGCTATAGGTGGACTTCCACCATTCGGCATTACCTAGTGCACACATGCGTCGTACTCCTCCACCAGTTGCTCGATCAGGGCGATCGATGGTCCGGGAGGCAGGGCCGCCGCATGAACGAGGTCATAGCGATGAGCGTGCTGTGCCACAGCGGCCCTGTCCTTCACAACTTGACCGTACAAATCGGCTTCGAAGTAGGCCAGGTCCGGTTCGGACGCGAACGACATCATGGTCAGCGAACCGCCCATGAGCGGGTGGCACCCTGCGGCGAAGGGCAAGACCTGCACCTCCACGTTGGGCGCCTTGACTGCTTCCAAGACGTGGACGAGTTGGTCGCGCATGACAGCCGGTCCCCCCACCGGGCGGCGGATCACCGACTCGTCCAGCACTGACCACAGGAGCGGCGGGTCGGGCTTGGCGAGGAGGTGTCGTCGGCTGACTCGCTTCGCGACCATCGCCTCGACTTCCTTCACCGACAGCCAAGGCTGGGCGCACGCGATGACCTCCCGAGCGTATGTTGCCGTTTGCAACAGCCCCGGGACGTGGTGTGCCAAGTACTTGTGCATGGCGATGGCCTTGGCCTCAAGCTCGTAGAACTTGAGGGGCACGTCGGGCACCGGAGCCTTCCTGACGTGCCCCAGCAAGTCAATGAGGTCTCCATCCGCACCAAGCAGGGCCAGGGCGTGGGTGGCGGCCCAGTCCTCGGCGGCCGCTTCGCCCGCGACGTGGAACGAGAAGGCGGCGCGCACGACGCCGAGGCGGGCGATCCACGAGCCGAGGTTGACGACCGCCCCGCCGCGGGACTCCGCCTTCGGCGGCGAACGCTTCGGCGATAGCCTGCCCGATGTTGCCGGTCGATCCCGTGATCAACGCCTCTTTGTGCCCCAGCCGTTCACTCATGACGCGCTCTCCCCTGCCTTCTCGTCCGGCGCTGTGCGGACAACCCTGCGCCGCAGGAAATGGACCGGCAAGTCCAGTCCGGTGCCGCCAGTCCCGGGCCTCCGACCGGGCGAATGTCGTCACTCACACGAGGGTGGACCGTCAACGGATGTAGACCGCGAACGACGGGAGTGAGACAACGACTTCACAGTCCCTGCGGGAGCTGAGCCCCCCTCACTCCCCGGCTGAACAGGAGTCGACATGCGTCGTATCACCGCCGCTGTTTTCGCGGCTCTCCTCACCGCCTCCCTCGCGGGACTCACGGACACGGCCACGGCCGCGCCCACAGCCGCAGCCACATCCGCGCCCACGAGCGTCACGGCCAACCAATGCATGCTGGGCGGCGGGCGGGTCGTTCCGATCTCGCCCACCGTGCGGGTCTGCGTCGGCGGCATTTTCGACGGCGCGCTGGTCGAAGGCTGACCCGGCTCGCCGCCCCTGCCCCGCACACCCGGGGGATTGCCCTACTCCGCATCGGGCGGTCAACCGGATCGTCGCGGCCCGCTTCCGACGGAAATGCTGGGACCGGCAGGGGAACCCTCCCTGCCGCAGTTCCGGTCAAGGGAGTCGGCGCGTGCGCGAACAGACGAGAAGACGACGCGGGGTAGTGGCGGGAGCGGTCGCGGTGGCCGCGGGCGTACTCGCAGCAGGATCCGCCACGGCAGCACCGTCCCCCACCAGACCCGACGCCGTCCAGCAGGGCCTGAACGCCCTCGTGCACTCCGACGGCATGCCTTCCGCCCTGGCGAGCGTCACGGACGCCAAGGGGCACACCCGCACGTACACCGCGGGTGTCGGCGACATCGCCACCCGCGCCCCGGTGCCCCGCGACGGCCAGGTCCGCATCGGCAGCAACACCAAGACGTTCACGGCCGTGGTCGTGCTCCAGCTCGTCGCCGAGGGCAAGGTGAGGCTCGACGAACACGTCGACACGTACCTCCCCGGACTCGTCCACGGCGACGGCATCGACGGCGGCAGTATCACCGTCCGCCACCTCCTCCAGCACACCAGCGGGCTGCCGAACTACACCAACTCCCTCAGCGACGACATCCGTTACTACGAACCCCGCGACCTCCTCGACCTCGCCCTCCGCCAGAAGGCCGACTTCGCACCAGGCGAGGGCTGGAAGTACAGCAACACCAACTACCTGGTCGCCGGGCTCCTCGTGCAGGAGGTGACCGGACGCCCCCTCGCCGCCGAGATCGACCGCCGCGTCATCCGCCGCGCGGGCCTGCGGCACACCTACTTCCCGGCCCCCGGCGAACTGCGCATCCGCGAACGCCACCCGAAGGGCTACTACCAGGCGTCCCCGGACGCCCCCTTCGCCGACGCCACCGAGTGGGACCCCTCCTGGGCCTGGGCGGCGGGGCAGCTGGTGTCCACCAACTCCGACCTCAACCGCTTCTCCTCCGCGCTCCTGCGCGGTGACCTCGTTCCGAAGCCCCAGCTCGACGAGATGCGCACCACGGTCCCCGCCGGCCACCCCTTCGCCACCGGCGCCCGCTACGGCCTCGGCCTGGTCAGCACCCCGCTCTCCTGCGGCGGCGTCTACTGGGGCCACGGCGGCAGCATGACCGGCTACGAGACCCGCGGCGGCGTGACCGAGGACGGCCGCGCCGTCAACGTGGCCGTCACCACGCAACCGGGAGAGGCGACGCAGAAGCACCTGGAGCAGCTCGTGGACCAGGCCCTCTGCTCACCGCCCCGCCCGGGCAAGGCCTGAAGATCAGGCTAGCCGCGGTCGCGCAGGGTGTACCCGCCGTCGACGACCTTCGCGTCGGCGGCGGGCGCCATGCACTGTGTGAGGAGCGGCTCGCCCTTCTTGGTGGCCCCGGAGAGCCCGATGCGGGCCTCGCCTTTCGTCTGGTCCTTCTCCAAGCCCTTCCCCGAGCCCTTCTCCGGGACGAAGAAGCTCACGCCCATGCGGGTGTGCGGCTCCAGCTCGGTGCGCCAGGGGTGGCCGGGGCTGGTGCGGACCAGGCGGCCGGTGACGGTTGCGGTGGGGCCGCCGGTGGTGAGGCAGTCGACCTTGAACTCACCCCAGTAGAGCTTCCCGTCCTGGGCGTGCGAGATGCGGAAGGTGCCCCAAGAGCGCCGCGAGACGCTGCCCGCGGCGTACGTGGAGCGGGCGTCGACGGACACCCGTACCTCCTGGTCCCGGACGGGATAGTCCATGCGCGCGTCGCCCTTGAGCGAGGAGACGGCGACGGCCTGCCGCGCGGGCGGCTCGGACCGGTCGGGCGCGGCGACGGCGACGGCGACGGGTGCGGCGACGGCGGCCACCACGGCGAGAGGGCGGTGGCGCGCAGGGTCCTGTTCGGCATGCGGGACTCCGATCGGAGGGCGTCGGGATACCCCCTGATCGTCGTCAGTATCCGTTCCCGCGGGCGTCAGCCGGAGGTCGCACCCGTACCCGCCACGCGGCGGAGCCGGATGACATGATCGTCGGCATGGACGAAGAGAAGCGGGACGCCCTGTCGCGGATGACGGCCGAGCACATGGCGCGGCCGTTCCCACCGGGCTTTCGCGGCCTGTCCGTCGAGGGCCAGGACATGGTGCTGCTCGACGCGGACGCGTACGGCTCCGCCATGTCCGTCCTCGACGGCACCCTCACCGACCGGCACCGTGCGAACCTCGCGCGGCTGGCGGCGGTCTGCGACAAGGTCCTCCCCGCGATCGAGGACGAGTACGCGGCCGTGTACTACGCGCACGTACGCGACATGGCCGTCCTGGCCGTCGAGATCGAGGACCTACGCGGGAGGCGGTGAGGGCGGGTCGCCCCGGACCGCGATCCGCACGAGTGGCCTTCGACGCCCCCGGAGCCCCGGGCGTGGGTGACGACGCCGCAGCCGGGCGCAAGGCCGGTCGAGTCGTCGCCTGATGGAGTGGTTGTTGTGTTCACTCCATTACCCGTGACAGATGTCGGTGGTCTCCTGTCCTTGCTGCCGCCGGACCGGCGCCCGTCAAGTCACCCGCACCGCACGGACTTTGAGGAGGGACGGGAATGATGCGATCGTTGATCAGACGCGCGTGGAGGCCGGCGGTCGCCGCCGCGTTGGGCGTGTGCGCCTTCGCTGGAACGACGGCGCCCGCTCCCGCCGCCCCGGCCGGGGCCGCCGCTTCGGGCTATCTGAACCTGCACCAGTGCATGTATTACTCGTCCTCGGCGAGCAACCACTTCAGCACGGTGGTGCCGAGCAGCGACGGACGCTTCGCGGCAGGCACGAACGTCTCCGGCACCGCGGACTCGCAGGTCTCCTGCGGCTCAGGCGACGGCAACTACCAGCTCGTCCCCATCCTCTCCGGCGTCAAGCCGCTGAACCTCGCCTCCGGGCGCTACCTGAACATCCACCAGTGCGTGTACTACTCGTCCTCGGCGACGAACCACTTCACGACGGTGGTGCCGAGCAGCGACGGGCGGTTCGCGGCGGGCACGAACGTCTCCAACACCGCGGATTCGCAGGTCTCCTGCGGCTCGG
>NZ_JAIQLH010000024.1 GCF_020037025.1 Streptomyces huiliensis
CCCTACACCTCCGCCAGGAACGCAAGCGCGGCCCGCCAAGCCGCTTCCGAAGCCTCCGCGTCAAAATCGTCGAGCTCAGGATCCGTGAAAATGTGCCCCGCCCCCTGATACCGGTGCACCTCCACATCCGCCCCCGCCCGCCCCATCCGCAGATACCAAGCGTTCAGCCAGTCATGCGGCTCGAACGGATCCGGATCCGCCACATGCAGCTGCACCGGCAGCTCGTCCACCACCGCGTCCTCCGCCAGGTCGGACGTGCCGTGGAAGAGCAGCAGCCCCCGGGCCTTCTCATCCCCCAGGGCGAGGTTCTGCGCGATCGCCCCGCCCAGTGAGAACCCGGCGTACACGAGCCCCCGCTCGGAAAGCGGCGACACGGCCGTGATCGCGCGCCGCAGCAGCTCCTCCCGCCCGATCTCGTCCTTGATGGCCATGCCGGCCTCGACGGTGTCGGCCGTCCGCCCGTCGTAGAGGTCGGGGACGTGCACCTCGTACCCCGCGCCGCGCAGCCGCTCGGCGGCAGCGTGGACGGCAGCTCGCAGTCCGTAGGCCGAATGGAACAGGACGATCGTGGTAGGAGACGGCACCGGAGTCACTTCCTTGCAGGGCTGAGATCGCGTGGCCTCCATCGTGCCAGCTACGGTCGAAGGAGGAGCGCGCGCCCGGCAGGACGCCGGAAGGAGCTGGTGCTCATGGAGGACGTGCTGCGGCCTCTCGCGGTCCTCGGCGCGGCCTTGGTCATCACCGTCGTGGTGGGCTGGGCCGCCGACAAAACGGTTCGCCGGATCGCCGAACGGCATCCGGAAGCCCCCTTGTGGGGGTTGCTGCGCCGCTGCCGGATGCCCCTGCGGCTGGTCCTCGGCACGGCGCTGCTGCGCGGAGGGTACGAGTCGGCCGAGCTGTCCGAGAAGCACGAGACCCTGCTGACCAGGCTGCTCACCCTGGTGCTCATCGGGGCCTGCGCCTGGCTCGCGACGCGCGTGGCCACGGCCGTCGTCGAGGCGGCGTACGCCCGCTACGCCGCGTCCAGCCGCGACCCGGCCCGGATGCGCCGCGTCCGCACCCAGGTGACGCTGATCCGCCGCATCGTGACGGCGGCCGTCTGCGTCGTCGCCGTGGCCGCGATGCTGCTGACCTTCCCCGGCATGCGGACGGTGGGGACGTCCGTGCTGGCCTCCGCCGGTCTGATCGGCATCGTGGCCGGTGTGGCCGCCCAGTCCACGCTCGGCAACCTCTTCGCGGGCCTGCAGATAGCGTTCGGCGACATGGTGCGCATAGGCGACACCGTGGTGGTGGGCGGCGAGTGGGGCACGGTCGAGGAGATCACCCTCACCTACCTGGTGGTGACGACCTGGGACGAGCGCCGCATCACCATGCCCGTCTCGTACTTCACCAGCAGGCCCTTCGAGAACTGGTCGCGCGGCAACCCCCGCATGACCGGCACGGTCTTCTTCCACCTGGACCACTCCGCCCCCATCGACCTCATGCGGGAGCGGCTGCACGAGGTGGTGAAGGGGGCCCGCGAGTGGGACGGCCGGGCCTGGAGCCTCGTCGTCACGGACACCACCCCGACCACCATCCTGGTCCGGGCCCTGGTGACCGCCAAGGACGCCGACGACATCTGGACGCTCCGCTGCGTCGTCCGCGAGCAGCTGGTCGAGTGGCTGCGCAGGAAGCACCCGTACGCGCTCCCGCGCCTCAGCACCGCGCCCGCGCCGGGCCCGGCCGAGACCCCGGACCGCCGGCAGACCCCGCCCACCTCGGGCGACATCGGCCCGGGCCCGGGCCCGGTCTGAGGTCCCGCCGACCGCGGGACCGGGTCACATCCCCCGCAATGACCTCATATCCAACTGCCGCAGCACCCGGTCCACCACCTCCGGATCCATCCACGGCTCGCTCCGCGCGTCGAGCACCGCGTGCCGCGCCGCCGACAGCAGCTCGGCCTGGATCCGCTGGATGGTGTGCAGCCGCTGGACGCGCTGGGAGTGCGCCTCCCGCCGCTCCTCGTCGACCATCTCGGGGCTGATGCGGGCGCCGACGTCGTAGGCGCGCCGGTGCAGCATCTCCCGCAGGTCCTCCGAGAGCTCCTCCTCCTGCTCGATCTCCAGCAGCCGGTGCCGGGCCGCCTTCGCGGCGCGGATGGCCAGCTGCCGCTCCAGCTCGCGGGTCCAGTCCGTGTCGGCGCGCACCCCGAGCAGCTCGACCAGCCAGGGCAGCGTCAGCCCCTGGACGACGAGGGTGCCGATGATGACGGCGAAGGCGATGAAGAGGATCTCGTCCCGGGCCGGGAAGGCCGACTTGTCGTGCGTGGTCAGCGGGATGGCCAGGGCGAGCGCCGCGGAGGCCACGCCGCGCATCCCGGACCACCACATCACGAGCGTCTCGCGCCAGCTCGTGAGGATCTCCTCGTCGACATCGCGTCCCTTGTGCAGCCGCTTGGCCAGCCAGGCGGCGGGCAGCAGCCACGCCAGCCGGACGCCGATCACGACGGCGACGACGATGCCGCCGATGCCGAGCATCTCGCCCCAGCGGCCCGAGGCGGTGGCGACGGCGTTGTGCAGTTCGAGGCCGACGAGGCCGAAGGCGACGCCGGTGACGAGGGTGTCGACGACCTCCCAGAACGTGTGCCCGGCCAGCCGCCCCAGGACGTCGTCCGCGTCGCTGGCGAACTCGGCGAGGAAGAGCGCGGTGGTCAGCACCGCGAGCACCCCGGAGCCGCGGAACTCCTCGGCGAGCACGTAGGAGACGAACGGCACCAGCAACGTCAGCCCGATCTGGAGCGTCGCGTCGCCGAGGACCTCCATCAGCCGCTTGGCCCCCCAGCCCAGCGCCAGGCCGACCGCGAGCGCCACCACGGCGGAGAACACCAGCTCGCCGACGGCCTTCGGCAGCGAGAAGCTCCCGCTGACGGCCGCGGCGACCGCCACGTGGTAGAGCACGATGGCTGTCACGTCGTTGAAGAGCCCCTCGCCCTCCAGGATCGACACCAGGCGGCGCGGCAGCCCGATCGAGCCCGCGACGGCGGTGGCGGCGACGGGGTCGGGCGGGGCGACGAGCGCGCCCAGCGCGACGGCCGCGGCGAGGGAGATGCCCGGTACGACGGCGTGCGCGACGGCCGCGACCGCCGAGGTGGTGACGAAGACCAGCGCCACGGCCAGCAGGAAGATCGGCCGTTTGTTGGCCGCGAACTGCCGCCAGGAGGTGCGCTGCGCGGACGCGTAGAGCAGGGGCGGCAGGACCAGCGGGAGGATGAACTCCGGGGGGACGTCGATGTTCGGCACGAACGGCAGCAGGGCGAGGACGATCCCGCCCAGCGTCATCAGCACCGGGGAGGGCAGGCCGAGCCGGTCGCCCAGCGGCACCGTGACGAGCGCCCCGAGCAGCAGCACGAACAGCAGGGCCAGCTGGTCCACGAGTGCCCTCCGGGGCGCGTGGGGGAACAGTCGTTCACCCCAGCGTGCCATGCGCGCCCACCGGACGCGCAGGCGGGCGGGCCTCAGAGCGGATGGACGCCCAGGCGGGCGGGCGTCAGAGCGGGCGGGCGTCCCGGCGGTCAGGCGTCAGAGCGCCTTGGTCATCGCCCGGTGCGGGATCCCGCTGCCCTCGTCGAACTCCGGACCGAACGCCGCGTACCCCAACCGCTCGTAGAAGCCCAGCGCGTGCGTCTGCGCCTCCAGATAGACGCGGGCGAGGCCCAGCCGCCGCGCCTCGTCCTCCACCGCCCGGACCAGGGCGGCGCCCAGGCCGGTGCCGCGCGCGGCCCGGCCCACGGCCAGCCGGCCGAGCACGGCCGTGAGGTCGTCGGCGACGCCCGCGTGGGCGTACTTCCGACGGGCGGGCGCGCCGTGCAGGAAGCGGACGGTGCCGACGGGTCCGGACGGGCCGGTGGCGAGCAGGTGGACGGCGTGGACGTCGTAGGCGTCCAGCTCCTCCGCCTCGGGGATGTTCTGCTCCCCCACGAACACCTCGCGGCGCACCGCGAAGCAGCCCTCCAGCTCTCCCGGCCCGGCGACGACCCGCACTTGGGCGGGGATCCGGGCGGGGGTCCCGCTCACGCGCTCTCGGCGCGCACGATCTCCAGGGCGCGCCGCAGGTCCTCGGGGTACTCGCTGGCGAACTCGACCCAGCGCCCGTCCGACGGGTGCTCGAAGCCGAGCCGGACGGCGTGCAGCCACTGGCGGGTGAGCTTCAGCCGCTTGGCGAGCGTCGGATCGGCGCCGTACGTCAGGTCGCCGACGCAGGGGTGGCGGTGCGCGGACATGTGCACGCGGATCTGGTGGGTGCGGCCGGTCTCCAGCTTCACGTCGAGGAGGCTGGCGGCGCGGAACGCCTCGATGAGGTCGTAGTGGGTCACCGAGGGCTTGCCCTCGGCGGTGACGGCCCACTTGTAGTCGTGGTTCGGGTGCCGGCCGATGGGCGCGTCGATGGTGCCGCTCATCGGGTCCGGGTGGCCCTGGACGAGCGTGTGGTACCGCTTGTCGACCGTGCGCTCGCGGAACTGCTGCTTGAGCAGCGTGTACGCGCGCTCGGACTTGGCGACGACCATCAGCCCCGAGGTGCCGACGTCCAGCCGGTGCACGATGCCCTGGCGCTCGGCCGCGCCCGAGGTGGAGATCCGGTAGCCGGCGGCGGCCAGGCCGCCGATGACCGTGGGGCCGGTCCAGCCGGGGCTGGGGTGCGCGGCGACGCCGACCGGCTTCACGATGACGACGATGTCCTCGTCGTCGTGGACGATCTCCATGCCCTCCACGGGCTCGGCGACGATCTGCACCGGCGCGGGCGGCGCCGGCATCTCGACCTCCAGCCAGGCACCGCCGCTGACGCGGTCGGACTTCCCGGCCTCGGCCCCGTCCACCTGGACCTTGCCCGCGGCGGCGAGCTCGGCCGCCTTCGTACGAGAGAACCCGAACATGCGTGCGATGGCGGCGTCGACGCGCTCGCCCTCCAGGCCGTCGGGTACGGGCAGGGCGCGGATCTCGGGAATCGTGCTCACCCGTCGAGTATGCCGGACGGGTGAGCCGCCGCCGTACGACAGCCCTGACTCGGGCGTGACCGACGGGGTCAGTCCTGGTGGACGGTCCCGTCCGGATCCAGCCCCCGGAAGGACAGGATCACGATCAGGAAACCGCCGCAGACGATCGCCGAGTCGGCGAAGTTGAAGACCGCGAAGTGGGCGGGGGCGATGAAGTCCACCACCCCGCCCTCCAGGCCGCCCGGCGTCCGGAACAGCCGGTCGGTGAGGTTGCCGAAGGCACCGCCCAGCAGCAGGCCGAGCGCGATCGCCCAGGGCAGGCTGTAGAGCTTGCGCGCGATCCGGGCGATCACGACGATCACGGCGGAGGCGATGCAGGTGAAGACGATGGTCATCGTCTCGCCGATGCTGAAGGCCGCCCCGCGGTTGCGGATCACGTCCAGCTGGAGCCATGTGCCGATGACCTCGATCGGGTCGTGGTGCTCCAGCTTCGCCACCACGAGCATCTTGCTGGACAGGTCGAGGAGGTAGGCGAAGGCCGCGACCAGGAACAGCACCAGGATCCGGCGCTTGCCCCTGACCACGCCGTCGCCGTCCGTCGTCCCCCCGGTCGCGTCGGTGCCCTCCGGGGTACCGGTGGGCCGTCCGGCCTGCTCCGCCTCTGTCACGTGAGTCCTTCGGTTCCGCGCGTCACCCACCACCGGTCATGGCGGCGCCGCGCGCTGCCGTGTCTGGTGGGCTCCGGGTGCACTGCCCGGATGAGGACGAGGGTACGGCACGCCACCCGCGCGAGGTCAGCGACGTTCCTGGCGCTGCTTGCACTCGACACACAGCGTGGCTCGGGGGAACGCCTGCATCCTGGCCTTGCCGATCGGCCTGCCACAGCTCTCGCAGAGGCCGTACGTGCCGGCGTCCAGCCGGACGAGCGCCCGCTCGGTCTGGTCCAGCATCTCGCGGGCGTTGGCGGCGAGGGCGAGCTCGTGCTCCCGGGCGATGTTCTTGGTCCCGGTATCGGCCTGGTCGTCCCCCGCCCCGTCCCCCGAATCCCGCATCAGCCCGCTGACCGCCTCCTCCGCCGCCCGGATCTCGCCCCGCAGCCGCGCCACCTCGCTCTCCAGCACGGCCCGCGCCTCGTCCACCTCGCCCCGCGACCAGGGCTCCTCCCCCGGCCGCACGGCCAGCTCGCCGGGCTCGGCGGCCCCGTCCGCCCTCGCTCCCGGCACCTCGCCCACGGTCTTCTTCACAGCCACGGTTCCGTCTCCCGTCTCCTCGGTGGTACCCGCCGACGCGTCTCCCGCGATGACGATGCCCTCACCCACGGCCCCCGTCTTCACCGGAGGAGCCTTTCGCGCCACGGCCGGCGCGGGCTTCCCCGCCAGCCGCGTCCGATGCGGCGACGCGACACTCTTCGCGGGCACGGCCTTCCCGGCTCCCTCCTCCGGCCCGCCGGCCGTCGTCCCGGCCGCCGTGGCAGTCCCCGCCTTGCCGGCGGACGCCCGCTCGGCCGACGGCGCGGGCTTCTTTGCCGCGCCCTTCCCGGCCGCCGTCTTCCCGGCCGCTCCCGTGGCGGAGGCCGCCTTCTTCGCAGCCGCCTTGCCGGCCGAGGGCGCGGCTTTCCCGGCCGGAGCCTTCTTCGCCGGGGGCGCCGCCGCTTTCGCCGCCTTCTTCGCGGCCGCTTCCTTCGTCGAAGACGCCGCCTTCTGGGCCTTGGCCGGAGCCTTCTTCGCTGGGGCCTTCTTCGCTGGGGCCTTCTTCGCCGCGGGCTTCCCGGTCGGCGCCGCCTTGGAGGCGGCCTTCTTCGCCGGTGCCTTCTCAGTAGAGGCACCCGTCGCCGCCCCGGCCTCGGCCGTCTTCCCAGCGGCGGACTTGGCCGTGGTCACCTTCGCGACAGTCTTCTTCGCAGCCTTCTTCGCAGCCGTCCCCTTCGCGGGTGCCTTCCTCGCCACCGCCTTCTCGGCCGCCTTCCCGGCCGTCTTCCCGGCCGTCCCCTTCGCGGGCGAAGACGCCGCCTTCCCCGCCGCGCCCCGGGCCGCCGCCTGCTCGGGTCCCGGCGCGCGCTTCGCGGCGGCCTTCGACGCCGTCTTCTTCACAGCCGTCTTCCCGGCGGCCGGGGCCGTCTTCGCCGGAACCTTGGCCGTAGCCTTCCCGGCCGTAACCTTCCCGGCCGAAGCCCGCTTCGCCGGAGCCTTCTTCGCCGCTTTCGCCGTCTTCGTGCCGGCCGTCCCCGCCATCACAGCAGCCCACTGCGCCGGACGAGCCGCCCCCGGCGAGCCCCACGGCCCCGAAGCGCCGGTTCCGCGCGGCCCGCCCGGCCGACGGGCCCCCGCCGCGGCAGCGACCCCGCAGGTGCCGCGGCCCTTGTCGAGGACATCTCCGCCATGACCGCCATGACCGCGACCCCTTCACATTTTATGATCTTGCGCGCGAATCGTGCGGGAACGATAAATCGGCTCGGAGCACGCGGCAACGGGGCACGCCGGTGCCCACCCGTGTGCCCCGCTCCCGGCCCCGTAACCGAGAAGCTCCCGGCCCCGTGACCGGGCGGACGACCGGCCGGACGCCGGAGCCGAATATCCGGTCGGCCCGGCCCGCCCACGCCCCGTACACTGGGGCGCAGCGAAAGGCGTGGATGGGACGAGTAGCGCCGCACGCAGCCATCAGCGATCCGGGGACGGTGCGAGCCCGGAGGCGTGCGCGGTGTGAAGATCACCCCGGAGCCGCCGGAGGAAAGCCAGGGACGGAACGACAGCGCCCCGGGCGAGTAGAACCGGCATCGCGACCCCAATGAGGGGGCCACGGGCACACGCCCGCGGCCAAGGAGGGTGGTACCGCGGGAGTACGGACAACGGCTCTCGTCCCTCCGACGGACAGCGCACAACCGTCCAGCCGGAGGTAGCCACCGATGAGTTCCGCGAGTCCCACGAGCGACGCGCCCCAGTACCGCTCCGTCCCCGCCCAGGTCGACCTGCCCGCGCTCGAACGCGCCGTGCTCGACTTCTGGCAGGAGCAGAAGATCTTCGCCCGCACCCTGGCCCAGTCCGAGGGCCGGCCCGAGTGGGTCTTCTACGAGGGCCCGCCGACCGCCAACGGCATGCCGGGCGCGCACCACATCGAGGCCCGCGTCTTCAAGGACGTCTTCCCCCGCTTCCGCACGATGCAGGGCTACCACGTCGGCCGCAAGGCCGGCTGGGACTGCCACGGCCTGCCCGTCGAGCTCGCCGTCGAGAAGGAGCTGGGCTTCTCCGGCAAGCAGGACATCGAGGCGTACGGCATCGCCGAGTTCAACGCCAAGTGCCGCGAGTCCGTGACCCGCCACACCGACGCGTTCACCGAGCTCACCACCCGCATGGGCTACTGGGTGGACCTTGACGACGCCTACCGCACCATGGACCCGGACTACGTCCAGTCCGTCTGGTGGTCGCTGAAGGAGATCTTCAACAAGGGCCTGCTGGTCCAGGACCACCGCGTGGCCCCCTGGTGCCCCCGCTGCGGCACCGGCCTGTCCGACCACGAGCTGGCGCAGGGCTACGAGACGGTCGTCGACCCGTCCGTCTTCGTCCGCTTCCCGCTCACCTCCGGCCCGCTCGCCGGCGAGGCCGCCCTCCTCGTCTGGACGACGACGCCGTGGACGCTGGTCTCCAACACGGCCGCCGCCGCGCACCCGGACGTCACCTACGTCGTGGCGACGGACGGCACCGAGAAGCTGGTCGTCGCCGAGCCGCTCCTCGAGAAGGCCCTCGGTGAGGGCTGGACGGCCACGGACCAGCGCTTCACCGGCCGCGAGATGGAACGCTGGACGTACCGCCGCCCGTTCGACCTCGTCGAGTTCCCCGAGGCCGCCCACTACGTCGTCAACGCCGACTACGTGACGACGGAGGACGGCACCGGCATCGTCCACCAGGCCCCGGCCTTCGGTGAGGACGACCTCCGCACCTGCCGCGCCTACGGCCTGCCGGTCGTCAACCCGGTCCGCACGGACGGCACCTTCGACGAGAGCGTCGCCATGGTCGGCGGCGAGTTCTTCAAGAAGGCCGACGAGAAGCTCGTCGCCGACCTGGACGCGCGCGGCCTGCTCTTCAAGCACATCGCGTACGAGCACAGCTACCCGCACTGCTGGCGCTGCCACACCGCGCTCCTCTACTACGCGCAGCCGTCCTGGTACATCCGCACCACGGCGGTCAAGGACAGGCTCCTCGCGGAGAACGAGAAGACCAACTGGTTCCCGGACTCGGTCAAGCACGGCCGCTTCGGCGACTGGCTGAACAACAACATCGACTGGGCGCTCTCCCGCAACCGCTACTGGGGCACCCCGCTCCCCATCTGGCGCTGCCAGGACGACCACCTCACCTGCGTCGGCTCCCTCGCCGAGCTCTCCGAGCTCACCGGCACCGACCAGAGCGGCCTCGACCCGCACCGCCCGTACATCGACGACGTCACGTTCCCGTGCCCGACGTGCGCCGGGACGGCGACGCGCGTCCCCGAGGTGATCGACGCCTGGTACGACTCGGGCTCCATGCCGTTCGCCCAGTGGGGCTACCCGTACAAGAACAAGGAGCTCTTCGAGAAGCGCTACCCGGCGCAGTTCATCTCGGAGGCCATCGACCAGACGCGCGGCTGGTTCTACACCCTGATGGCCGTCGGCACCCTCGTCTTCGACAAGTCGTCGTACGAGAACGTCGTCTGCCTGGGCCACATCCTCGCCGAGGACGGCCGGAAGATGTCCAAGCACCTGGGCAACATCCTCCAGCCGATCCCGCTGATGGACCAGCACGGCGCGGACGCGGTCCGCTGGTTCATGGCGGCCGGCGGCTCCCCGTGGGCGGCGCGCCGCGTCGGCCACGGCACGATCCAGGAGGTGGTGAGGAAGACCCTCCTCACCTACTGGAACACGGTCGCCTTCCAGGCCCTCTACGCCCGCACCGCCGGCTGGGCCCCCTCGGCCGCCGACCCGGCCCCGGCCGACCGCCCGCTGCTGGACCGCTGGCTGCTCGGCGAGCTCAACACGCTCACCGACCAGGTCACGCAGGCCCTGGAGGCGTACGACACCCAGCGCGCCGGCAAGCTGCTGTCCGCGTTCGTCGACGACCTGTCCAACTGGTACGTCCGCCGCTCCCGCCGCCGCTTCTGGCAGGGCGACGCGGCCGCGCTCCGTACGCTGCACGAGGTCGTCGAGACGGTCACCCGCCTGATGGCCCCGCTGGTCCCCTTCATCACCGAGCGCGTCTGGCAGGACCTGGTCGTCCCGGTCGACCCGGAGGCCCCGGAGTCGGTGCACCTGGCCACCTGGCCGGTGGCGGACGCGGCCCTGACCGACCCGGAGCTGTCGCGCCAGATGCTCCTGGTCCGCCGGCTGGTCGAGCTGGGCCGCGCCACCCGCGCCGAGTCCGGCGTCAAGACGCGCCAGCCGCTGTCCCGCGCGCTGGTCGCGGCGGCCGGCTTCGAGACGCTCGGCGAGGAGCTGCGCGCCCAGATCACCGAGGAGCTCAACGTCTCCTCCCTCGCCTCCCTCTCCGAGGTGGGCGGCTCCCTCGTCGACACCACCGCCAAGGCCAACTTCCGTGCCCTCGGCAAGCGGTTCGGCAAGGGCGTCCAGGCCGTGGCCAAGGCCATCGCCGCGGCGGACGCGGCGGCCCTGTCCCTGGCCCTGCGCGAGGGCAACGCCTCCGTCGAGGTCGACGGCGAGACCGTCGCCCTCACCCCCGACGAGGTCATCGTCACCGAGACGCCGCGCGAGGGCTGGTCCGTGGCCTCCGACTCCGGCGCCACGGTCGCCCTCGACCTGGAGATCACCCCGGAGCTGCGGCGCGCGGGCCTCGCCCGCGACGCGATCCGCCTCATCCAGGAGGCCCGCAAGAACTCCGGCCTCGACGTGGCCGACCGGATCGCTCTGCGCTGGTCCTCCACCGACGAGGAGGTCCGGACGGCCCTCACCGACCACGCCTCCCTCATCGCGGACGAGGTCCTGGCGACGGACTTCGCGACGGGTGAAGCCGACGCCTCGTACGGCGAGCCGTTCGAAGACGAGGGTCTCTCCTTGACGTTCCGTCTGCGCAAGGCGTAGCCACCTGCAAAGGGGCGGGGCTGGGGGTTTCCTCCCCAGCCCCGCCCCTTCCCGTTTCTTGCAGGGGCTCCGCCCCCGCACCCCCGGGGCGCACTCTCCAGCCCGTCCGGCGTTTGAGGACGAGCGGCGAAGCCGCGAAAGGGGGGTCTGGGGCGCAGCCCCAGGAAACGGCGAATGGGGGTGCCCCCTCTGGGGGAGGGACCGGGGCCCCACCCTCTCTCCAAACCAACGCGCCGGAGCGGGACGGAATCGAACCGCCGTCCTCCTAGATGCCATCGAGGCGTTCTACCTACTGAACTACACACCCCGGCGCTGCCGATCAGCATAGCGGTATGACCAACGGGCCGGGCCCCGGGGATATCCCCGGGGCCCGGCCCGTTGGTGATTGCGAACGACTACCGCTCAGCGGCAGCGGAACGGCCGCCGCCGTCAGTTGTCGTCCTCGTCGATGAGGAACCCACGCATCGGCGAGGGAGCCTGCATCGGCTGCGGCCCCTGCGGCCGCACCGGAGCCATCGGCTGGGTCATCGCGGGCGACATCTGCTGCTGCCCGCCGTACGACGGGTTGCCCGACGACTGGCCGTGGCCGCCGCCCATGGACGAGTTGCCGCCCATGCTGTGACCGCCCATGCCCGCACCGGCCGAGGCCATCGACCCGCTCATCGAGGGGGCCGGCGGCAGCGACGGGGCGTTGGTGGCGCGCGGCGGGGCGAGCGAGTCGTCCGCCTGGTTCTCCAGCTGGCGCAGCTGGCTCTCCAGGTAGGACTTCAGCCGCGTGCGGTACTCGCGTTCGAAGCCGCGCAGGTCCTCGACCTTGCGCTCCAGCGTGGCGCGGGCGGACTCCAGGGAGCCCATGGCCACGCGGTGCTTCTCCTGCGCGTCCCGCTCCAGCGCGTCGGCCTTGGCGCGGGCGTCCCGCTCCAGGCCCTCGGCGCGGCTGCGGGCCTCGCCGACGATCTTGTTGGCCTCGGAGCGGGCCTCCGCGATCGCCTGATCGGCCGTCTGCTGCGCGAGCGAGAGCACACGAGCGGCGCTGTCGCCACCCGGGCCCTGCCCCTGCTGCTGCATCTGGGGACCGGGGCCGCCCATCGGGCCGCCCTGACCCATCGGGCCGGGACCACCCTGGCCCATCGGACCGCCCTGGCCCATGGGGCCGGGACCGCCCTGACCCATGGGACCGCCCATGGGGCCACCCATCGGACCGCCCTGGCCCATGGGGCCGGGACCGCCCTGACCCATGGGACCGCCCATGGGGCCACCCATCGGACCGCCCTGGCCCATGGGGCCGGGACCGCCCTGACCCATGGGACCGCCCATGGGGCCACCCATCGGACCGCCCTGGCCCATGGGGTTCTGTCCCATCGGACCCGCACCGTGCGGGCCCTGGGGACCGTGGCCGTGTCCGCCCGGCCCGGCCGGCAGCTGCGGGGCACCGCCCGGAAGCTGCGGCGGGCCGCCCATCTGCTGCTGGTTCGGCGGCACCGGCTGCGGGCCGGATATGGCGGCGGGCACCGGCGCCCCGGGACCTGGTCGCTGGTCCTGCGGCTCGGGCTTGCGCATGTTCTGCTGCTGCTGGTTCTGCGCCGCGGCTCGGGTCGCTGCCGCCAGCTTGGCGCGCAGGTCCTCGTTCTCCCGGAGCAGGCGGGTCAGTTCTGCCTCGACCTCGTCGAGAAAGGCGTCGACCTCGTCCTCGTCGTAGCCTTCTCGCAGACGGACGGTCGTGAACTGCTTGTTCCGCACGTCCTCGGGGCTCAGCGGCATCTCTTCTTCACCTCAACGTAGTCGTCGGCAATCGGCAAGACCGTATCGTTCACAGCCGCGTTCACAGCCGCTCCACGACGGTGATCAGGATGTAGACGATGATCATCAGTACGAAGAAGGACAGGTCGAGCGCCACGCCCCCGAGACGCAGCGGCGGGATGAACCGCCGCAGAAGCTTGAGTGGCGGATCGGTGACAGTGTAGGTGGCCTCAAGGACGACCACCATCGCCTTACCGGGTTGCCACGAGCGGGCGAACTGGAAGACGTAATCCATCACCAATCGGAAGATGAGCACGATGAGGAAGACGTACAGCGCGATGTAGACCACCTGCCGTGCGATGTCCATCCTCGCGCTTCCCTCTCCCCTTGTGCCCGGCCTATTGACCGTCTCTCACCGGCATTGCCTGATTGTGCGTCTCTAGCTCTGGTTGAAGAACCCGCCCTCTGCGATGCGGGCCTTGTCCTCCGCCGTGACATCGACGTTAGCAGGAGACAGCAGGAACACCTTCTGCGTCACCCGTTCGATGCTGCCGTGGAGGCCGAAGACCAGACCCGCGGCGAAGTCGACAAGTCGCTTCGCGTCGGTGTCGTCCATCTCGGTCAGATTCATGATCACCGGGGTGCCTTCACGGAAGTGTTCCCCGATGGTACGGGCCTCGTTGTAGGTCCGAGGGTGCAATGTCGTGATGCGGTAAGGCTCCCGCTCGGACACGACTTTGGGCATGATCACCGGTGCGTTCTTCTCCAGGGATTGGCGTTCGGGTGTGATGGACGACACGGGGGCGATTCGGGCGGGTCGTCCCGTTTCCGCTGTCAGCGGAGCCGGTTCGCGCTGCGCCGGAGGCTGAGCGACTCGTACCGGTTCGTCCGCTTGCGTCTGCTGAGCCTGGTGTTGCTGGTGCTGCTGCCGGCGCCGGTCGGGCTCCGGCTCGGGCTCGAACTCGTCATCGGGATCGAATCCCCGGCCGTCGTAACCATCGTCCTCCACGAGGCCGAGGTAGACCGCCATCTTGCGCATCGCGCCGGCCATTCTCTGCGTCCTCCGCTCTGTGGTGGATCGGCTCCTCAACGGCGCTGGATCCACTTGGTCCGCCCGCCTTTTGACGGGAATGACCATATTTTGTGCTGTGGTCCGACTCTTGGCGACGTTACCCGAGGCCGGGTCGGTCTCCGAGTACCGCCGTACCGACGCGTACATGTGTCGCACCCGCCGCCACGGCGTCCTCCAGATCCGCGCTCATTCCCGCGGACACCATGTTCGCAGCCGGATGCGCCGCGCGCAGGTCCGTTGCGATTTCCCGCAGCCGCTCGAAGGCCGCCCGGGGGCGGCCCGCGTAGGGCCCGGCCAGCGGAGCGACCGTCATCAGCCCCGCCGGGCGCAGCCCCTCGGCCTCGGCCAGGGCGTCGGCGAGGGCCGCCACCCCGTCCGGCCCGACGCCGCCGCGGCCGCCGGCGTCTCCCGTCTCCACGTCCAGCGCCACCTGGATCAGACAGCCGATTTCCCGTCCGGGTCCCCGGCCTTTCCGTACCGCGGCGGTGGAAAGCGCAGTGACCAGCCTCATCCGGTCAATGGAGTGCACCACGTCGGCATAATTCACCACGCTTTTCACTTTGTTTGTCTGGAGTTGACCGACAAAGTGCCAGGTGAGCGGCAAGTCCGCGCATTCCGCGGCTTTCGGCGCCGCGTCCTGGTCGCGGTTCTCGGCGACGTGACGGACTCCCAGTTCCGCGAGCAGCCGGACGTCGCTCGCGGGATAGGTCTTGGTGACCACGATCAGGGTCACCTCGTCACGCTTTCGGCCCACCGCCGCACAGGCGTCGGCGATACGTTCCTCCACCCGGGCGAGGTTGTCGGCCAACTGCGTCCTGCGGTCCGTCATCAACCGGTCACCCCTTCCCCGGCACGGTCGTCGCCGAGCCACACATAACTGGCGAGCCGTCCGGTGACGCGGTCGCGCCGGTAGGAGAAGTGGTCCGCCGATTCCATCGTGCAAACGTCCGACTGCCCCGCGAGGCTGACGCCCATTCGGCCGAGCTGCGCCCGGACCCCGGCGGCCACGTCCACGGCCGGGGTGCCCCACCGGGTGGTGGCCCATGCCTCGGGGACGACCGCGGCGACGTCGGCCCGCATGTCCTCCGGCACCTCGTAGCAGCCACCGCAGACCGACGGGCCGAGGTACGCGACCGTCCGGGCCGGGTCGGCGCCGAGCGCGGTCATCGCCTCGACCACCGCGGGCACCACCCCGGCGACCAGGCCGGGGCGGCCGGCGTGGGCCGCCCCCGCGATCCCGGCGACCGGGTCGGCCAGCAGGACGGGGGTGCAGTCGGCGGTCAGCACCGCGAGGGCGAGCCCCCGGCGGTCCGTCACCACCGCGTCGACCGCGGGGATCTCGTCCCCGGCGCGCCACGGCCCGTCGACCACGGCCACGTCCCTGCCGTGCACCTGGTTCATCCAGACGACCGCCGCCGGGTCGATGCCGAGCGAGCGGGCCGCCCGCTCCCGGTTGGCCCGGACCGCGGCGGGGTCGTCGCCGACCGCGCCGCCCAGGTTGAGCTCCGCATACGGAGCGGCGCTCACCCCGCCCCACCGGTCGGTGAAGGCGAAGTGGGCGCCGCTCGCGTGTGCCACGTGGGGCCGTCCCCGGGTGTCCGGGGCCGGGTTTCCTATCACCGGGGTCACGTCCTGCCGGGTCACTTCAGGAAGTCGGGAACGTCCAGTTCCTCGGCGGTCGAGTCCTGGTACGGGCGGGCCGGGGGCACCTGCGGGGAGGCGACCGGGGGCGGCGGGACCTCGGCGACCGGCACCGGGTCCGGGACCGGCTCCTCGGTCCGCGGGGTCACGTTGCCGAGACCGCCGAACGAGGGACGGACCGGCTCGGCCGGCCGCTCGGTCCGGCTCACGGCCGGCGCCGGGGCGGCGGGGGTCTCCTCGCGGCCGTAGGACGAGCCGAGCACCTTGTCGCGGCTGCCCTTGGCCGGCGGCTGGCCGCCGTCGAAGCCGGCGGCGATGACGGTGACGCGGACCTCGTCGCCGAGGGCGTCGTCGATGACGGCACCGAAGATGATGTTCGCCTCGGGGTGGGCCGCCTCGCTGACCAGCTGGGCCGCCTCGTTGATCTCGAAGAGGCCGAGGTCGGAGCCGCCGGAGATGGAGAGCAGGACGCCGCGGGCGCCGTCGATGGACGCCTCCAGCAGCGGCGAGGAGATGGCCATCTCGGCGGCGGCCACCGCGCGGTCGTCGCCGCGTGCCGAGCCGATGCCCATCAGCGCGGAACCGGCCTCGGACATCACGGACTTGACGTCCGCGAAGTCCAGGTTGATGAGGCCCGGGGTGGTGATGAGGTCGGTGATGCCCTGAACACCCGACAGGAGCACCTGGTCCGCCGACTTGAACGCGTCGAGCACGCTCACCTGGCGGTCCGAGATGGACAGCAGCCGGTCGTTCGGGATGACGATGAGGGTGTCGACCTCGTCGCGGAGGCTGGCGATGCCGTCCTCCGCCTGGTTGGCCCGGCGGCGGCCCTCGAAGGTGAACGGCCGGGTCACCACACCGATCGTCAGGGCGCCCAGCGAGCGGGCGATGTTGGCCACGACGGGGGCGCCGCCGGTGCCGGTGCCGCCGCCCTCGCCCGCGGTCACGAAGACCATGTCGGCCCCCTTGAGGACCTCCTCGATCTCCTCGCGGTGGTCTTCGGCGGCCTTGCGGCCGACGTCCGGGTTCGCGCCGGCGCCGAGACCCCGGGTGAGCTCCCGGCCGACGTCGAGCTTGACGTCGGCGTCGCTCATCAGCAGGGCCTGTGCATCGGTGTTGATCGCGATGAACTCGACGCCCTTGAGACCGACCTCGATCATCCGGTTGATGGCGTTGACGCCACCGCCGCCGATACCGACGACCTTGATGACTGCGAGGTAGTTCTGCGGTGCTGCCACGTCGAAGGCCTCTCGCCTCGAGTTACGTATGCCTGGGGGACGGTTCGCAATGCCAACCCGAACCCTAACGTTGAAGTTTAGGGTTACCCGTGCCACTGTTCCCTGGGTTCTCGGAACAGGACACTAAGTCGACAAGTGGCGCGTGTTCAACGAACACGCCGAACCTCCCGTTTTTCTTTTCACCCTATGTGATCACCCATAGGCGTAGCCAACCAGGGTGCTGCCACGGTCCGGCCGCCGTCAACTCCCCGACGCCGCCGGGGCGCCCGGAGCGCTCACGTCGAAGTGGTCCGCCCCGCGCGCCGCCTTCATCAGCGCGGTGAGCGAACGGGCCTTCGCCTCGCCCCGTTCACCGCTGCCCCAGACGACGGTCCGACCACCCGTCAGCTCCATGATGATCGAATCGTATGAGCGTACCCGGATCACGCGGGTGTCGCGGCGGACGTCGGCCGGGAGCGCGGCGGCGGCGCGCACGCCCTCGCGTTCGAGGCGGGGGCGCCCGAAGCGGCGGGTGCTCGGGGCGTCCGCCGGGGCCTCCATCGCCAGCCGCGGCACCTTGGCGGGCGGCCGGTCGACTGTGGCGAACCGCACTCCGGAGCCGTCGATCTCGACGAACTTCCCGTCCTTCTCGACGATCGCGCGCGGCTGGCGCTCCGTCACCTCGACGGCGACGCCGTGCGGCCAGTCCCGGGAGACGTCGACGGACTCGATCCGGGGCAGCCGTTCGCGCAGCCGCTCCTCGATGGCGTCGGTGTCGACGGAGACCAGCGGGTCGCCGAGCGGGACGGCGGCGGCCTCGCGGACCTCGGCGGCGGTGAGCACTTCGACGCCGTCCACGTCCACGCGGGTGGCGCGGAGCCATCCGGAGCCGTAGAGCACCCAGCCGGCGCCGGCCCCGGCGAGGGCGAGCGCGAGGGCCCAGAGGATCAGGCGGGTCCGGCGGGGGCGGCGGGGCAGGAGGCGGCGGAGGCCCGTGCGGGCCCCCGCCTTCCCGGCGGACTTGGGCTTGCCGCCCTTTTTCCCGCCCTTGCCGCCCTTGGGGGGCCGGGAGGCCGGGGACTTGCGCTCCGGCTTACGGTTCCGTTCGTCACCGCGCCGGGCGGTCGTCGGTCCGGCCACGCTTCCCAGCCTCCTGCCGCGACGTCAGCCCCTGCGGGCGGCGATCGCCTCGTAGACCATGCCGACGAGCAGTTCGTCGGCGTCCCGGCGGCCGAACTCGGCGGCGGCGCGGGACATGTCGTACAGCCGGTGCGGGTCGGTGAGCACCGGGAGCACGTTGTGGTGGATCCACTCGGGGCTCAGCTCGGCGTCGTCGACCAGCAGTCCGCCGCCGGCCTTGACCACCGGCTGGGCGTTGAGCCGCTGTTCGCCGTTGCCGATGGGCAGCGGGACGTAGGCGGCCGGGAGCCCGACGGCGGAGAGTTCGGCGACGGTCATCGCGCCCGCGCGGCAGAGCATCATGTCGGCCGCGGCGTACGCGAGGTCCATGCGGTCCACATACGATACCGGGATGTAAGGCGGCATTCCGGGCATGTTGTCCACATGCGGCACGTCGTTCTTCGGGCCGACCGCGTGCAGGATCTGGATGCCGGAGCGCTGCAGCGTCGGGGCCACGGCCTGGACGACCTCGTTCAGCCGGCGGGCGCCCTGGGAGCCGCCCGAGACCAGCAGGGTCGGCATGTTCGGCTCCAGGCCGAACGCGGCGCGCGCCTCGTAGCGCAGGGCCGCCCGGTCCAGGGTGGCGATCGTGCGGCGCAGCGGAATGCCCACGTAGCGGGCGTTGCGCAGCTTGCTGTCCGGGGTGGACACCGCGACGCCGGCCGCGTAGCGCGAGCCGATCTTGTTGGCCAGGCCGGGGCGGGCGTTGGCCTCGTGGACGATGATCGGCACGCCGAGCCGCTTGGCGGCCAGGTAGCCGGGGAGCGCCACGTAACCGCCGAAGCCGACCACGCAGTCGGCCTTGGTGCGCTCCAGGATCTGCTCGGCGGCCTTGATGGTGCCGCGCAGCCGCCCGGGCACGGTGATCAGCTCGGGCGTGGGCTTGCGGGGCAGCGGCACCGCCGGGATCAGGCCCAGCTCATAGCCCCGCTCGGGCACGAGCCGGGTCTCCAGCCCGCGCTCCGTGCCGAGCGCCGTGATCCCCACGGTCGGGTCCTGCCTGCGCAGGGCGTCCGCGAGGGCGAGCGCGGGCTCGATGTGGCCGGCGGTCCCCCCGCCGGCGAGTACGACATGCACCGAAATTCACCGCTCTCCGGACGGCCGCTTCTTGACGCGCCGTCTCATCGTCTTCCATCTCACCCCAGGCTGCCGCATGGCCAGCGCCGCCCGTGCACCGGGTTCGTCGCGCGCGAAGGCGATCAGGAGCCCGATGGCGAACATGGTCGGCAGCAGGGCGGACCCTCCGTAGGAGAACAGCGGGAGCGGCACACCGGCGATCGGCAGCAGGCCGAGCACCGCACCGATGTTGACCACGGCCTGGGCCGTGATCCAGGTGGTCACCGCTCCCGCGGCGTACCTCACGAAGGGGTCCTCCGTGCGTCCGGCCACGCGGATACCCGCATAGCCTAGAGCCGCGAAGAGGGCGAGGACCGACAGCGTCCCCGCCAGGCCCAGCTCCTCGCCGGTGATCGCGAAGATGAAGTCGGTGTGGGGCTCGGGCAGTT
>NZ_JAIQLH010000240.1 GCF_020037025.1 Streptomyces huiliensis
GCGGTTCGCGGCGGGCACGAACGTCTCCAACACCGCGGATTCGCAGGTCTCCTGCGGCTCGGGGGACGGCAACTACCAGCTCGTCCCGATCCTGTCCGGCGTCAAGGCGCTGGACCTGAGCTCGGGCAGCCGCGTGAACCTGCACCAGTGCATGTACTACTCGTCCTCGGCTACGAACCACTTCAGCACGGTGGTGCCGAGCAGCGACGGACGCTTCGCGGCCGGAACGAACATCTCCAACACCGCGGACTCGCAGGTCTCCTGCGGCGCGGGCGACGGCAACTACCAACTCGTTCCTATCCTGTCGGGCGTCAAGGCACTCACCGTGGCCTGACCCCCGTCCGCCGAGCGCCGTTCCGCGGCGA
>NZ_JAIQLH010000241.1 GCF_020037025.1 Streptomyces huiliensis
TCGTTCCTATCCTGTCGGGCGTCAAGGCACTCACCGTGGCCTGACCCCCGTCCGCCGAGCGCCGTTCCGCGGCGAGGCCCCTCCGTCCTAAGCTGAGGGGCCACGCTGCGGAAAGGTGAGCAGATGACCCAGCCCGCACCCGACGAAGCGCCCGTCGAAGCACCCGTCGAAGCACCCGTCGAAGCACCCGTCGAAGCACCCGTCGAAGCACCCGTCGAAGCACCCGTCGAAGCACCCACGGCGTGGGACGCCCCCGCCCTCAGCGAGGCGGACTGGCTGCTCCCGCTGCCGTCAGACTGCTCGCGCGCGCTGCTGGACCCCACCGGAGCGCCTCGCGAGACGGCGGCACTGGCCGGCCTGGCCGCGCGGGTGACGCGACGCCTGCGGGACGGCCGCGGGTTCGCCGTGGCCCGCGGCCTGCCGGTGGCCGGCCGCACCGACCGGGAGTGCGCCGCGATGGGCCGGCGGCTCGCCGCCTCGCTGGGCACGCCCAGGGCGGCGGACCCCGGCGACCTCGTCACCGTGACCGACGACGCCGGACTGGGCAAGACCGACCTCGCCCTGTCCCCGCACACCGACCGGACCCCGGCACCCCATCCCCCGCCCGTACTGGGCCTGTTGTGCGTACGGCCGGCGACACAAGGCGGGGAGACCCTGCTGGCCAGCGGCCACACCGTGCACAACAGGCTGCTCGCCGAGAACCCCTGGGCCCTCCCCCGCCTCTACCGGGACTTCCACTTCGGCCGGGGAGCCGGCTTCGACCGGCTCCGACCGGTCTTCCGGCGGCACGGCACCACCCTGCGCGTCCACTACAACCGGCGCGGGATCGAACGCGCCCAGCGGGGGGCGGACGCGCCCCTGACCCCCGACGAGCGGGCGGCCCTCGACGCCGTCGACCGGATCCTGTCCGATCCGCGCGCCGTCCTGCGCGTCTCCCTGCGCGCGGGTGATCTCCTCTGGACGGACAACACCGTGGTGCTGCACGGCCGCACCTCCTTCACCGACTCGCCCGACCCGCGCGCCCGGCGCTGCCTGGCCCGCGTGTGGGTGGACTGAAGGCGCCTCCGGCCCGCCTCACTCCACCAGGGCCGCGCGGAGGAACGCGAGGATCTCCGCCCGGGCCGCCCCCGCCTGCGGTTCCACGCCGGGCAGGGTGAGGAACGCGTGCCGGGCTCCCGGGTATTCGGTGAGCCGCACGGAGGTCCCGGCCGCCCGGAGCCGCTCGGCGTAGCGGCGGCCGTGGTCGGCGAGCGCGTCCCGGGTGGGCACGACGACGAGCGCCGGGGCGAGCCCGCTCACGTCGTCCGCGTACAGCGGTGAGACGGCCCGCCGGACGTCCTCCCCGGCTTCCGGCGGGACGGCGAGCCGCTGGATGAGCCGCAGTTGCGGCAGGGCCCCGGTCGGACCCGCGTACGCGGCGAACGAGGGGTGGTCGGACATCGTCCCGGTCACGTCGGCCAGCGGGTTGACCAGCACCTGCGCCCTGAGCGCCAGGCCGGCCTCCCTGGCCCGGACGGCCGTCAGCGCGCTGATCAGCGCGCCGCAGCTCTCGCCGACCACGGCCGCGCGGGCCGGGTCGACGCCCCACCGGGCCGCGTGCCGCACCACGTGCCGGAGCACGTCCCAGCCGTCGTCGACGGCGTGCGCGAGCGGGCTGCCGGGGGCGAGGAGGCGGTGCTCGACCGAGACGACGACGGCGGGCAGTTCCGCGGCGAAGTGGCCGGCGGCCCAGTCGCACTGCGCCGCCGTGCCGACGAAGCCGCCTCCGTGGACGTGGACGACGAGGGGCAGGCCCGTTCGGAACGCCGCGCCGCCGCCTCCCGTCGGTGCCGGGCGGTGGACGCGGACCGGCAGGTCGCGGCCGGGCAGCGCGACCTCCTGCCAGTCGATGACGGCGCCGGCGTGCGGCTCGCCGAGGAGCGTCCGCGCCGCGGCGGAAGCCCGGAAGCGGTTCTCCGCGGCGCGGTAGGCGAACAGTTCCTCGGTCGTGATCGTCGAGAAGTCCGGCTCCGGCGGCCGTGTCGCGGTGGCGGTCTCGCTCATGTCCCCTTCTCCCCTCCCAGTCGGACAATGCGTCGCCCTCATTATGCACGCAGTGCGTGCAACACCAAGTGCACCGGTAGGCTGAGCTACCCGGACGAAAAGGGGCGAGATGACAGGCCGCAGGCGATGGTCGACCGAGGAGATCCTGGACACGGCGGTGGAGCTGCTGCGCACGAGCGACGACGCCGAGTCGTTCAGCGTGCGCAAGCTGGGCGCAGCGCTCGGGACCGACTCCTCCAGCCTCTACCGCCACTTCCGCAACAAGACCGAACTGCTGCGCGCGGTCGCCGACCGCATCCTGCTGGCTGCCATGGACGGCCACCGCGCCGAGGGCGACTGGAAGCAGCGCATCACCGCCCTGGCCCTGCGTCTGCGCGAGGCGTTCGGCGAGCAGCCCCAACTCGCCACCGTGTGGGGGCGGTACGGGTCCGGGGGCGCCGGCTCCCGCCTGATCATGGAGGAGCTGCTCCAGGCCCTGCGCGCGTCCGGCCTGCCCGACGAGGAGATTCCGGCGCGCTACCACCGCACCGTGATCCTCATCGCCTCGCTGATCACCTCCGAGGCCGGTTTCGGCACCATCACCCCCAAGGAGTACGAGCAGGGCATGGAGCAGTTCCGCGTCGCGGTCCTCGGCGCCGACCCCGAACGCTTCCCCGCCCTGGCCCACTTCGCCCGCGACATCCGCCCCCTGGGAGCCGACCGCCGCGCCGCGTTCGAGGAGATCCTGGCCGACCACCTGGCCCGGATCGAGGCCCGGATCTCCTGAGCTTGTTCTTTATCTACCAA
>NZ_JAIQLH010000242.1 GCF_020037025.1 Streptomyces huiliensis
GGCCGCGCCGGCGGGCCGCCCCGCCCGGCACGGCAGCTGGCGGTTCACCGCCCCCGCGCTCCCCACCTCGGTGCCCCGCGCCCGGCACGGCGTGCGCGACCTGATGCGCCGTCAGAACGTGCCGTTGCCCGGCGACCGGCTGGACGGCCTGCTGCTGATCGTCTCCGAGCTGGTCACCAACGCCGTCCAGCACGCCGCGCTGCTCTCCCCGGAGCTCACCGTCGAGGTCTCCGTCGGCCCGACGGAGGTGCGGGTGGCCGTCGAGGACGGCCACCCCTACCGGCCGCGCCCGCTGCTGCCCGACGAGGAGCGGATCGGCGGCCGGGGGCTGCTGCTGGTACAGGCCGTGGTGGACGAGGCCGGCGGCAGCTACGACGTCGAGCACACCCCCAGCGGCGGCAAGGTCGTCTGGGCCGTCCTGCCGCTCGCCGACGCGCCCGCGCCTACCAGCCCGCCGCGGTCCCGATGACCTCGCGGACGGCCGGCCGCGCCGTGTCCAGCACCGTCGTGAACCACGCGGAGAACGTCACCTCGGCCATCAGCTTCTCCAGCTCGGCGGGGGTGACGTAGACGTACTCCTCCACCTCCTCGGGGTCCGGATCCGGGGTGGCCCGCACGGTGCCGACGAAGAGGTGGTTGTACTCCTGCTCCACCAGCCCCGACAGCGGGTCCGGGTGGTTGTAGCGCACCGTGCCCGCCTCCCGCAGCAGCTCGGGGGCCAGGCCCAGCTCCTCGGCCGTGCGCCGGGTCGCGGCCACGAACGGCAGCTCGCCGGGGTACGGATGCCCGCAGCAGGTGTTGGACCACACGCCGGGGGAGTGGTACTTGCCCAGCGCCCGGCGCTGCAGCAGCAGCCGCCCCCGCTCGTCGAAGAGGAAGACCGAGAAGGCCCGGTGCAGCCGGCCCGGGGCGAGGTGCGCGGAGACCTTCTCTGCGGTCCCGATGGTTCTGCCGTCCTCGTCGACCAGCTCCAGCATGATCGGTTCAGCGGCTTCGGGGGAGGCGGGGGCCGCGGCGGAGTCGGCGGAGCCCTCGGCTGATGTGATCGGCATTGACCATCCTCGGGTGTCGGTCTTGACCCTCAAGTCTGCCCCACGGCGGTCCGGCCGGAACGCGGGGACCAGAGGGAGTACGAGGGCCCGGGCGCATCGTGGTCAGTGGCAGAGCCGCGCCTCGCGCTCCGCGTACCCGCCCGGCTCCAGCTGGAAGGTGCAGTGCTCGACGGCGAAGTGCTGCCCCAGGCACCCCTGGAGGTCGAGCAGCATCCGCTCGTGCCCGGCAGCGTCCAGCGCCTCCCGGTCCACCACCACGTGCGCCGACAGCACCGGCATCCCCGAGGTGATCGTCCAGACGTGCAGGTCGTGCAGGCCCGTGACCCCCGGCAGCGCGGTGATGTGCGCCCGGACCTCGTCCATGTCCACGTCCCGGGGCGCCGCCTCCAGCAGCACGTCCAGCGCCTCGCGCAGCAGCTTCAACGTCCGGGGCACGATCATCAGCCCGATCACCAGCGAGGCCACCGGGTCGGCCCGCGTCCAGCCCGTGGCCATGATCACCAGGGCGGCGACCACGACGGCCAGCGAGCCCAGCGCGTCCGAGAGGACCTCCAGGAACGCCCCGCGCACGTTCAGGCTCTCCTTCTGCCCGCGCATCAGCAGGGACAGCGAGACCAGGTTGGCGACCAGGCCCACCAGGCCGAACACCACCGTCGTCCCGCCCGGCACCTCCGCCGGCGCGGCCAGCCGCTGCACGGCCTCGAAGAGGATGTAGCCGCCGACGCCGAGCAGCAGCAGGCAGTTCAGCATCGCCGCCAGGATCTCGGCGCGCGCGTAGCCGTAGGTGCGCCGGCCGCCGCTCGGCCGGTTGGCGAAGTGGATCGCGACCAGCGCCATGCCCACGCCCACCGCGTCCGTCGCCATGTGCCCCGCGTCGGCGAGCAGCGCCAGCGAACCGGTCAGCACCGTGCCGACGACCTCCGCCACCAGCACCGAGAGCGTGATGCCCAGGGCGATCCGCAGCCGCCCCCGGTAGGCCGCCGCGGCGGTGCCGGTCGGCGGGGGCCCGCCGTGCGTGTGGCCGTGGTCGTGCCCTGCACCCATGAACGCCGCCTTCCCCGTGCCGGTCCCCGGCGGCGGGTGCCGCCCGGTTCCTCAGTGAACTACGGGCGGGGCACCCTGGGCAACGCGACACCGAACACCGTTGTCATCCCCGCTGACCTGCGGGAATTCCACCGGATCGAGGGACGGCCGGGCTCATCCGGCGGACGCGTCCGGATGGCGCAGCCGCCAGCCCTCCCAGGCCGAGACGACCATGCTCCGCACGTCGTGGCGCGGGCTCCAGCCGAGCGTCCGGGTGATCAGGTCGTTGCCGGCGACCACCCGGGCCGGGTCCCCCGGACGGCGCGGCTCCACCTCGGGCGTGAGCTCCGGGCGGCCGGTGATCTCGCCGATCAGGTCCGCCATCTCCCGGACGGACACCCCGTGGCCGGTGCCCACGTTCAGCGTCAGGTCGCCCGCCTCCGGCCGCTCCGCCAGCCGGCGGGCGGCGGCGAGGTGCGCGGTGGCCAGGTCCTCGATGTGGATGTAGTCGCGGACGCAGGTGCCGTCCGGGGTGGCGTAGTCGTCGCCGAAGATCCGCGGCCGCTCGCCGCGGGTGATCCGGTCGAACATCATCGGGATGATGTTGAACACACCGGTGTCCGCCAGCTCGGGCCGGGCCGCGCCCGCCACGTTGAAGTAGCGCAGGCAGGCGGTCGACAGGCCGTGCGCGGTGCCCACCGCCCGGACCAGCCACTCGCCGGCCAGCTTGGTCTCCCCGTAGGGGTTGATCGGCAGGCACGGCGTCGCCTCGGTGACGAGGTCCACGTCCGGCATCCCGTAGACGGCCGCGGAGGAGGAGAAGACGAAGCTCCGCACGCCCGCCGCGACGACGGCCTCCAGCAGCACGGTCAGCCCGTGCACGTTCTGCCGGTAGTACAGCAGCGGCCGCTCGACCGACTCCCCGACCTGCTTCTTGGCCGCGAGATGCACCACACCGGTCACCCCGTGCTCCTTGAGCGCCCGGTCGACGGCCTCCCGGTCCAGGACCGAGCCGCGGACCAGGGGGACGCCCTCGGGCAGCCGCGCCGCGTCACCGCTGGACAGGTCGTCCAGGACGGCCACCCGTTCCCCGGCCTCCGTCATCGCCCGTGCCACATGGGCCCCGATGTACCCGGCCCCACCTGTGATCAGCCACGTCATGACGGCACCCTAGACCAGTCCGCGCACCCCGCCGCCCCGTGCCGGGCCGGGCCCGGACGGGCCGGGAACCAACCGCGGCCCCCGGACGTCTCCCTCGTGAGGCTTGGCCGCACCCGGCGGTGAACGGCGGCTTCCAGTGATCCGATAGCCTCTGCCGACGTGCCGCTCGCCACCGACGCCGGGGCCATGCGCGGCACCACCGCTGCCCGGACACCCGCGGTCCCGAGGCGGCCAGGCACGCTTCCAAGGAGTGAGTTCGTCTGTCGACCGCCATCCTCACCGGTTTGCCGCCCGTCGGCTCCTCCCTGGAGGGCGACCTGCGGTCCCTGGGCTTCGACGTGCGCGTGGCGGCCGACGCCGCCGCGGTGGCCGCCGAGCTGGCGGCCGCCCCGGCGAACGCCCGGGTCGCCCTCGTCGACCCCCGGTTCGTCGGGCACACCCACAGCCTCCGGCTCGCGCTGACCGACCCCCGCTTCCCCGCCGCCGCGGTGCACGGCGCGCTCACCGCGCAGCCGGAGGCCCGGGCGGTGCTGCGGGACGTCGTCTCGCTCATCGACGGCCAGCACCGGGTGAGCGCCTACGCCGGCGTCCCGGCCGCGCCGGCCTCCCCGCGGGACGTCCTGCCGGACGCCGCGGCCGCCGGCCTGGAGGCGCACGGCGTCGCCGTGCACCGCCCCGAGCTGGGCGTGCTCGTCGCCGACGTCCCGCCGGACGCCCCGGCCCGGGCGCACGCCCAGGCGGCCGTCGCGGCCACCGACGACGAGGCCGTACGGCTGCGGAACGCCGTGAAGTCCCGCGACGGGTTCTTCACCACCTTCTGCATCAGCCCGTACTCCCGTTACATCGCCCGCTGGTGCGCCCGGCGCGGATTCACCCCCAATCAGGTGACGACCGCCTCGCTGCTGACGGCGCTGATCGCGGCGGGCTGCGCGGCGACCGGCACCCGCCCCGGGTTCGTCGCCGCCGGCCTGCTGCTGATCTTCTCGTTCGTCCTGGACTGCACCGACGGGCAGCTCGCCCGCTACTCGCTCCAGTACTCCACCCTCGGCGCGTGGCTCGACGCCACCTTCGACCGGGCCAAGGAGTACGCCTACTACGCGGGCCTGGCGCTGGGCGCCGCCCGCGGCGGTGAGGACGTGTGGGCGCTGGCGCTCGGCGCGATGGTCCTCCAGACCTGCCGGCACGTCGTCGACTTCGCGTTCAACGAGGCCAACCACGACGCCACGGCGAACACCAGTCCGACCGCGGCGCTCTCCGGGAAGCTGGACAGCGTCGGCTGGACGGTCTGGGCCCGCCGCATGATCATCCTGCCGATCGGCGAGCGCTGGGCGCTGATAGCCGTCCTCACCGCGCTCACCACCCCGCGCGTCGTCTTCGTCGTGCTCCTGATCGGCTGCGCCTTCGCCGCCTGCTACACCACCGCGGGCCGCGTCCTGCGCTCGGTGACCCGCAAGGCCCGCCGCACCGACCGCGCCGCCCGCGCGCTGTACGAACTCACCGACTCCGGCCCGATCGCCGAGACCGTCGCCCGGTTCGCCCGCGTCAAGGGCGCCGTGACCGTCCCGCTGCTGGGCCTGCTGGGCACCGCCGCGCTGCTGGTCCCGCTGCTGGTCAAGCCCTTCGGCAGCCCCCTGGGCGTCGCCGGCGCCGCGGTCTACGCGATCCTCACCGGCCTCGCGGTCTCCAGCCCCCTCAAGGGGGCCCTCGACTGGCTGCTCCCGCCCGTCCTCCGGGCCGCCGAATACCTGGCGATCCTCATCCTGGCCGCCCGCTCGGACGTCGCCGGGGCGCTTCCCGCGGCGTTCGGACTGGTCGCCGCGGTCGCCTACCATCACTACGACACGGTGTACCGCATCCGCGGCGGCACCGGCGCGCCCCCGCACTGGCTGGTCCGGATGATCGGCGGCCACGAGGGACGGGCCCTGGCGGTCACCGTCGCCGCCGTCCTGTGGCAGGGCCAAGGCTTCACGATCGCGCTGACGGCCCTCGCGGCCGGCATCGCCCTCGCGGTGCTCATCGAGAGCATCCGCTTCTGGGTGTCCTCCGGGGCGCCCGCAGTACACGACGAAACAGGAGAACCCGCATGATCGGCCTCGTGCTGGCAGCCGGCGCCGGACGCCGTCTGCGCCCCTACACCGACACCCTCCCGAAGGCCCTGGTGCCCGTCGACGGTGACATCACCGTCCTCGACCTCACCCTGGCCAACTTCGCGGAGGTCGGTCTGACCGAGGTCGCGATCGTCGTCGGTTACCGCAAGGAGGCCGTGTACGCGCGGCAGGCGGCGCTGGAGGAGAAGTACGGCCTCAAGCTCACCCTGATCGACAACGACAAGGCCGAGGAGTGGAACAACGCCTACTCCCTGTGGTGCGCCCGTGAGGTCCTCGGCCGCGGCGTGATCCTGGCCAACGGCGACACCGTCCACCCGGTCTCCGTCGAGAAGACCCTGCTCGACGCCCGCGGCAACGGCCAGAAGATCATCCTCGCCCTCGACACGGTGAAGAACCTCGCCGACGAGGAGATGAAGGTCATCGTCGACGGTGAGAAGGGCGTCCAGCGCATCACCAAGCTGATGGACCCGGCCACCGCGACCGGCGAGTACATCGGCGTCACCCTGATCGAGGCCGAGGCCGGCGCCGAGCTCGCCGACGCCCTCAAGACCACCTTCGAGAAGGACCCCGACCTCTACTACGAGGACGGCTACCAGGAGCTCGTCAACCGCGGCTTCAAGATCGACACCGCGCCGATCGGTGACGTCAAGTGGGTCGAGATCGACAACCACGACGACCTCGCCAAGGGCCGGGAGATCGCGTGCCAGTACTGACGAGGCTCATCCCCTCGCCGGTCGTCGTCGACATCCGGGCCGGGGCCCTGGACGATCTCGCCAGCGTCCTCGCGGACCAGCGGATCTCCAGCTCCGGCAAGCTCGCCGTCGCGATCAGCGGCGGCTCCGGGGCGGCGCTGCGCAAGCGGCTCGCCCCGGCGCTGCCCGGCGCCACCTGGTACGAGGTCGGCGGCGGCACCCTCGACGACGCCATCAAGCTGGCCGACGCCATGAAGTCGGGCCACTACGACGCGGTCGTGGGCCTGGGCGGCGGCAAGATCATCGACTGTGCGAAGTTCGCCGCCGCGCGCATCGGCCTGCCGCTGGTCGCCGTGGCCACGAACCTCTCCCACGACGGTCTCTGCTCGCCGGTCGCCACCCTCGACAACGACGCGGGCCGCGGCTCGTACGGCGTGCCCAACCCCATCGCCGTCGTCATCGACCTCGACGTCATCCGCCAGGCCCCCGGCCGCTACGTCCGCTCGGGCATCGGCGACGCCATCTCCAACATCTCCGCCGTCGCGGACTGGGAGCTGGCCAACCGGGTGCGCGGCGAGGACATCGACGGCCTGGCCGCCGCGCTGGCCCGGCAGGCCGGCGAGGCCGTGCTGCGCCACCCCGGCAACGTCGACGACGACGGGTTCCTCCAGGTGCTCGCCGAGGGCCTCGTGCTCACCGGCATCTCGATGTCCGTGGCCGGCGACAGCCGCCCGGCCTCCGGCGCCTGCCACGAGATCAACCACGCCTTCGACCTGCTCTACCCCAAGCGCGCCGCCCCGCACGGCGAGCAGTGCGGCCTCGGCGCCGCCTTCGCCATGCACCTCCGCGGTGCCCGCGAGGAGTCCGCGCTGATGGTCGAGGCCCTGCGCCGGCACGACCTGCCCGTGCTCCCCGGAGACATCGGGTTCACCGAGGACGAGTTCGTCCGCGCCGTGGAGTTCGCTCCGCAGACCCGGCCCGGGCGGTACACCATCCTGGAGCACCTCGCCCTCACCACCGACCAGATCAGGGACGCCTACGCCGACTATGCAGAAACCGTCAGTCGCTGAACTCCGGCCGGTCGTCCACCCCGCGGGGGTGAAGGACCGGCGCAGCGGTGAGCACTGGGCCGGCCGCCTGTACATGCGGGAGATCTCGCTGCGGGTCGACCGCCACCTGGTGAACACCCGCGTCACGCCCAACCAGCTCACCTACCTGATGACCGTCGCGGGCGTCCTCGCGGCCCCGGCCCTGCTGGTGCCCGGGATCGCGGGCGCCGTGCTCGGCGCGATCGCCGTCCAGCTCTACCTGCTGCTGGACTGCGTCGACGGCGAGATCGCCCGCTGGAAGAAGCAGTACTCGATGTCCGGGGTCTACCTGGACCGGGTCGGCGCCTACCTGTGCGACGCCGCGGTCCTCGTCGGCCTCGGCCTGCGCGCCGCCGACCTCTGGGGCGACGGCGGCGCCGACTGGCTGTGGGCCTTCCTCGGCACGCTCGCCGCGCTCGGCGCCGTCCTGATCAAGGCGGAGACCGACCTCGTCGGTGTCGCCCGGCACCAGAACGGCATGCCGCCGGTCAAGGAGGCCGCGGCCGAGCCGCGTTCCTCCGGCATGGCCCTGGCCCGCAAGGCCGCCGCGGCCCTGCAGTTCCACCGCCTGATCCTCGGCATCGAGGCGTCCCTGCTGATCGTGCTCCTCGCGATCCTGGACCAGGCCCGGGGCGACCTCTTCTTCACCCGCCTCGGCACCGCCGTCCTCGCCGGCATCGCCCTGCTGCAGACGCTGCTGCACCTCGTGTCCATCCTCGCCTCCAGCAGGCTGCGATGAACGCCCGGGGCCTGAAGGTCGGCGCGGTCGTCCTCACCATGGGCAACCGCCCCGCCGAGCTGCGCGCGCTGCTGGAGTCGGTCGCCAAGCAGGACGGCGACCCGATCGAGGTCGTCATCGTGGGCAACGGCGCGCCGCTGCCCGAGGTGCACGTCCCCGGGCTGTCGGTGCGGACGGTCGAGCTGCCCGAGAACGTGGGCATCCCGGCCGGCCGCAACGTCGGCATCGAGGCGTTCGGCCCGGCAGGACGCGACGTCGACGTCCTCCTCTTCCTGGACGACGACGGACTCCTGCCGAACCAGGACACCGCCGAGCTCTGCCGCCGCGCGTTCGAGGCCGACCCGAAGCTGGGCATCATCAGCTTCCGCATCGCCGACCCGGACACCGGCGTCACCCAGCGCCGGCACGTCCCCCGGCTGCGCGCCTCGGACCCGATGCGCTCCTCGCGGGTGACCACCTTCCTGGGCGGCGCCAACGCGGCCCGCACCCGGGTGTTCGCCGACGCGGGCGGCCTGCCGGACGAGTTCTTCTACGCGCACGAGGAGACCGACCTCGCCTGGCGGGCCCTCGACGCGGGCTGGATGATCGACTACCGGGCGGACATGGTCCTGCACCACCCGACCACCGCCCCCAGCCGGCACGCGGTCTACCACCGCATGGTGGCCCGCAACCGGGTGTGGCTGGCCCGCCGCAACCTGCCGGCCCTCCTCGTCCCGGTCTACCTCGGGGTGTGGATGCTGCTCACCCTGGCCAGGAAGCCCTCGATGCCGGCGCTCCGCGCCTGGTTCGGCGGCTTCAAGGAGGGCTGGACGACGCCGTGCGGCCCGCGCCGGCCCATGAAGTGGCGTACCGTGTGGCGCCTGACCCGGCTGGGTCGCCCGCCGGTGATCTGACAAGCTCTTGTCTGAGAGCATCGGGCGCTGCCGGGGGACCGTCCCCGGCAGCGCACCTTGAGGACGAAAGTGTCAACAGTGAGCGAGACAACGCACGGCAGTGCGGTCGCCATGAGTGCTGCACCATCACCCGACGACGGGCTGTCGGCCGCCGAGCTGGCCAGGAAGTACGGCCTGTCGGTCAGCGGCGCCCGCCCGTCGCTGCCGGAGTACGCCCGGCAGCTGTGGGACCGGCGGCACTTCATCCTTGCCTTCTCCCGGGCCAAGATGACGGCCCAGTACAGCAAGGCCAAGCTGGGACAGCTCTGGCACGTGGCCACGCCCCTGCTGAACGCCATGGTCTACCTGCTGATCTTCGGCGTGCTGATGCAGCAGAGCAAGGGCATGGGGATGGGCACCTACATCCCCTTCCTGGTGACGGGTGTGTTCGTCTTCACCTTCACCCAGAGCTCGGCCCTCTCCGGGGTCCGGGCCATCGCGGGCAACCTCGGGCTGGTGCGCGCCCTGCACTTCCCGCGGGCGGCGCTGCCGATCTCCTTCGCCCTCCAGCAGCTCCAGCAGCTGCTGTTCTCGATGTGCGTGGTCTTCGTCTTCCTGGTCGGCTTCGGGCACATGCCGGCGCTGTCGTGGCTGATGATCCTGCCGGTACTGGTGCTGCAGTTCGTCTTCAACACCGGCCTGTCGCTGGTCCTGGCCCGGCTGGGCAGCAAGACCCCGGACCTCGCGCAGCTCCTGCCGTTCATCCTCCGGACGTGGATGTACGCGTCCGGTGTGATGTACAACATGGTCGAGGCGCTGAAGAAGACGCACGCGCCGGGCTGGGTCATCGACGTGCTGGGCGCCAACCCGGCCGCCGTCTACATCGACCTGATGCGCTACGCGCTGATCGACGGCTACGGATCCAGCCACCTGCCGCCGCACGTGTGGCTGCTGGCGGTCGGCTGGGCGGTGCTCGTCGGGCTCGGGGGCTTCGTGTACTTCTGGAAGGCTGAGGAGCAGTACGGCCGTGGCTGAACGGAACACCGCCCCCGACGGGGCCCGCATCCCCACCGTGATCGCGGACGACGTGCACATCGTCTACCGCGTCTACGGCGGCAACAGCGGCCGGGGCAGCGCCACCGCCGCCCTCAACCGGATCGTCAAGCGCGCCCCGAGCGCGGGCGTGCGCGAGGTGCACGCGGTCAAGGGCGTGAGCTTCACCGCATACCGAGGGCAGGCGATCGGCCTGATCGGCTCCAACGGCTCGGGCAAGTCCACGCTGCTGAAGGCCATCGCCGGGCTGCTGCCCACCGAGCGCGGCAAGGTCTACACCGACGGCCAGCCGTCCCTGCTGGGCGTCAACGCCGCGATGATGAACGACCTGACCGGCGAGCGGAACGTCATCCTCGGCGGGCTGGCGATGGGCATGACCCGCGAGGAGATCCGCGAGCGGTACCAGCACATCGTCGACTTCTCGGGCATCAACGAGAAGGGCGACTTCATCACGCTGCCCATGCGGACGTACTCGTCCGGCATGGCGGCCCGGCTCCGCTTCTCCATCGCGGCGGCCAAGAAGCACGACGTGCTGATGATCGACGAGGCGCTGGCCACCGGTGACCGGTCCTTCCAGAAGCGCTCGGAGGCCCGGGTCCGCGAGCTCCGCCAGGAGGCCGGCACCGTCTTCCTCGTCAGCCACAACAACCGCTCGATCCGGGACACCTGCGACCGGGTCCTGTGGCTGGAACACGGGCAGCTGCTGATGGACGGGCCCACGGACGAGGTCGTCCGGGCCTACGAGAAGGAGACCGCCCGCTGACGGCGGATTCGGGCCTCCCGCCGCACCGCGCGGCGGGAGGCCCGATGCGTTGGCGCGGTACGAAATGACACGGACCCGCATATTCGCTGGGTTGGTCGCGGCGGGGCGTGGCATTGTATGGATCAAGCACGGACCTCGGCGAAGACCGCGTGCTTGTACGGCGTACGCTGTAGCGTGCTGTGCCGAGGAGGTGCCCGGCGGTGCCGGGTGCCGGGGGCGTTTCAGGGACGGCTCACGGGGGAGCAGGGCAGGAGGCCGCACTGCGGCGTGTCCGAAATAGGATGTTCTGGGTCGGCAGTGTAGAACGGGAGATGTGACGGCGATGGCTGTGATGGCTGCGGGGCCTCTCCAGATCAGAGGCGCATACGCCGTCTGTGGTCCGGGCAGCCCGCGATGACCGCGGGGACGGACGCGCACGCGCGTGCCGTGCTCGACAAGGCCGCGCACGAGAACTTCCCGGTCGCGCCGTTCTTCCTGCCGCGCGCCCGGCGTGACGACCTGATGGCGATCTACGGTTACGCCCGGCTGGTCGACGACATCGGCGACGGCGACGTGGCCCCCGGCGGGCGCGACGCCGAGCTGCTGGGCCTGGACCGCGAGCAGGCGGACGACCGGCTCGCCATGCTGGACGCCTTCGAGGCCGACCTGCGGCGGGTCTTCGCCGACCACGGCACGGGGCCGCGTCATCCGCTGCTGCAACGGATCCGGCCGATGGTCCGGCGCCACGGCCTCACCCCGGAGCCCTTCCTGGGCCTGATCGAGGCCAACCGGATGGACCAGCGGGTGCGCCGCTACGCCACGTACGACGACCTGGTCGCCTACTGCGAGCTGTCGGCGAACCCCGTCGGACGGCTCGTGCTCGGGGTCACCGGAACGGCCAGCCCGGAGCGGATCCGCCGCTCGGACGCGGTCTGCACGGCGCTCCAGATCGTCGAGCACCTCCAGGACGTCGCGGAGGACCTGGCACGTGACAGGATCTACCTCCCGGCCGAGGACATGGAACGTTTCCGGGTGAGCGAGGCCGACCTCAAGCGGCCCAGCGCGGGCGCGTCGGTGCGCGCCCTGGTCGCGTTCGAGGCGGAACGCGCCCGGTGCCTGCTGAATGAAGGGACCCCCCTGGTGGGTAGCGTCCACGGCAGGCTGAAGCTGTTGCTCGCGGGGTTCGTGGGCGGGGGGAGGGCCGCGCTCCGGGCGGTCGCCGCCGCGGGACACGACGTACTCCCCGGACCGCCCAAGCCCACCAAGCTCAGCCTGCTGCGCGAGGTGGGGGCGACACTGCGAAGAGAGGGGTGAGCGGGACCGTGATCGGAACGCCACACGCGTCCGCACCGGTACTCGCCGCGTACAGCTACTGCGAGGCCGTCACCGGACAGCAGGCCGGCAACTTCAGCTACGGGATCAGGCTGCTGCCCACCGCCAAGCGGCGGGCCATGTCGGCGCTCTACGCCTTCTCCCGGCGGGTCGACGACATCGGGGACGGACCGCTGGACATCGAGTCCAAGCGGCTCCGGCTGGAGGAGACGCGCGCCGTGCTCGGCAGGATAAGGGACGGCGACGTCGAGGAGGACGACACCGACCCGGTGGCCGTCGCCCTGGCGCACGCCGCCCGCCGCTTTCCCATTCCGCTCGGCGCGCTCGACGAACTGATCGACGGCGTTCAGATGGACGTTCGCGGCGAGACCTACGAGACCTGGGACGACCTGGCGGTGTACTGCCGCTGCGTCGCGGGGTCGATCGGACGGCTCTCGCTGGGCGTGTTCGGCACCGTGCCCGGCGCACGGGACACGGAACGCGCCTCCGAGTACGCCAACACGCTGGGGCTCGCGCTCCAGCTCACCAACATCCTGCGCGACGTCCGGGAGGACGCGGCCAACGGCCGCACCTACCTGCCCTCCGACGACCTCGCCAAGTTCGGCTGCTCGGCCGGGTTCGGCTCCGCCGTCCCGCCGGAGGGCGCCGACTTCACCGGCCTGGTCGCCTTCGAGGTGCGGCGCGCCCGCGCGCTGTTCGCCGAGGGCATGCGGCTGCTGCCGATGCTCGACCGGCGCAGCGGCGCCTGCGTCGCCGCGATGTCCGGCATCTACCGCCGGCTGCTCGACCGCATCGCCGAGACCCCGCAGGCCGTGCTGCGCGGCCGGGTCTCGCTCCCCGGCCGGGAGAAGGCCCTGGTGGCCGTCCGCGGGCTGTCCGGTTACGACGCGCGCAGCGTCCACCGGCAGACCGCCAGGGGGCGCGCTTGATGGCCCCCGCCCGCACCGGCGGGCCGGACGCGCGGACGCTCCCGGCGGGCGCAACCTCCGAGGGCGCGGACGCGTCCCTGACAGCAGCCAGAAGGGTGGGAGCATGACGGAGACGGACGCACCCGCCGTACCCGCCGGCCGGTCGGGACGCCCCGACGGGTCGGCCGCCGTGGTGGTCGGCGGCGGGCTCGCCGGCGTCACCGCGGCGCTCGAACTCGCGGACGCCGGAATCCGGGTCACGTTGCTGGAGGGCCGCCCCCGGCTGGGCGGCCTCGCCTTCTCGTTCCGGCGCGGGGAGCTGACCGTCGACAACGGGCAGCACGTCTTCCTGCGCTGCTGCACCGCCTACCGCTGGTTCCTCGACCGGGTCGACGCCGGCCACCTCGCCACCGTGCAGGACCGCCTCGACGTCCCCGTCCTGGACGTCGGCCACCGCTCGGGCCGCCCGCGGCTGGGCCGGCTGCGCCGGGCCGCGCTGCCGGTGCCGCTGCACCTGGCCGCGAGCCTGGCCACGTACCCGCACCTGTCGTTCGCCGAGCGGATGAGCGTCGGCCGCGCGGCGCTGGCGCTGCGCGGGCTCGACCCCGCCGACCCCGCCCTGGACGAGGTCGACTTCGCCACCTGGCTGCACCGCCACGGGCAGTCGGCCCGTACCGTCGAGGCGCTGTGGGACCTGGTGGGCGTCGCCACGCTGAACGCCACCGCCGACCAGGCGTCGCTCGGGCTGGCCGCCAAGGTCTTCAAGACCGGGCTGCTCTCCGAACCGGGCGCCGCCGACATCGGCTGGGCCGGTGTGCCGCTGGGCGAGCTGCACGACACCCGGGCCCGGGCCGCGCTGGACAAGGCCGGGGTGCGGGTCGCGCTGCGCACCCGCGCCACCGGGATCGCCCGGGGCGACGAGGGCGGCTGGCTGGTGGAGACCGAGAGCGGTCCCGGCACCGGCGAGCGGCTGGCGGCCGACGCCGTGGTGCTCGCCGTCCCGCAGCGCGAGACGCACGCCCTGCTGCCGGACGGCGCGCTGCCCGACGCCGGGCGGCTGCTGGAGATCGGCACCGCGCCGATCCTCAACCTGCATGTGATTTATGATCGCAAAGTCCTGCGGCAGCCGTTCTTCACGGCGCTCGGGTCTCCCGTGCAGTGGGTCTTCGACCGCACGCACTCCTCGGGGCTGGCCGCCCGCACCGCGACCGGGCAGTACCTGGCGGTCTCCCAGTCGGCCGCGCAGGACGACATCGACCGGCCGGTCGCGGAGCTGCGGGCGCGGTACCTGCCCGAGCTGGAGCGGCTGCTGCCGGCCGCCCGCGGCGCCGGAGTGCGGGACTTCTTCGTGACCCGGGAGCGGACAGCGACGTTCGCCCCCACACCGGGCGTCGGCCGGCTGCGGCCGGGCGCCCGGACCGACGCGCCCGGCCTCTTCCTGGCCGGCGCGTGGACCGCGACCGGCTGGCCCGCGACCATGGAGGGTGCCGTGCGCAGTGGCCTCAGCGCCGCGGACGCGGCCCTCTCCGGGCTCGGCCGGACCTATCGCAGCCCCGTGCGGGAGGCGGTATGACCCAGCGAGCCTCCCCCGGAGGGGGCACCCCCATGGCGCCCGCCCCCCGAACGGGGCGCGCGTGAGCACGATCACCAGAGGAGAGACCGTGACTTCGGCGATCCCAGCCTGCGATACCGGCGACGTCAGCGCCCTGTTGGAGCGCGGACGGGCGCTCGCCGCGCCGGTGTTGCGTGCCGCCGTCAGCCGGCTCGCGGCACCGATGGACACCGTGGCCGCCTACCACTTCGGCTGGATCGACGTCGACGGGCGGCCGACGGACGGCGACAGCGGCAAGGCCGTCCGCCCCGCCCTGGCCCTGCTCTCGGCCGAGGCCGCCGGCGCCGCCCCGGAGACGGGCGTGCCGGGGGCGGTGGCCGTGGAGCTCGTGCACAACTTCTCGCTGCTGCACGACGACCTGATGGACGGCGACGAGCAGCGCCGGCACCGCGACACCGTGTGGAAGGTGCACGGCCCGGCGCAGGCCATCCTCGTCGGCGACGCGCTCTTCGCGCTCGCGAACGAGGTGCTGCTGGAGCTGGGCACGGCCGAGGCCGGCCGGGCCACCCGCCGGCTGACCACCGCGACCCGCAAGCTCATCGACGGTCAGGCCCAGGACATCTCCTACGAACACCGCGAGCGGGTCACCGTGGCGGAGTGCCTGGAGATGGAGGGCAACAAGACCGGGGCCCTGCTGGCCTGCGCCGCCTCCATCGGCGCGGTGCTCGGCGGCGCCGACGACCGCACGGCCGACGTCCTGGAGGCGTACGGCTACCACATGGGCCTCGCCTTCCAGGCGGTCGACGACCTGCTCGGCATCTGGGGCGACCCGGAGGCCACCGGCAAGCAGACCTGGAGCGACCTGCGGCAGCGCAAGAAGTCGCTGCCGGTCGTCGCCGCCCTGGCGGCGGGCGGGCCGGCCTCCGAGCAGCTGGCGCGCATCCTGGCCGAGGACGCCAAGCTGACGGACTCCCAGCTCGCCGACTTCGACGAGGAAGAATTCGCCAGCCGCGCGGCGTTGATCGAGGAGGCGGGCGGCCGGGAGTGGACCTCGCAGGAGGCCCGCCGGCAGCACGCGACGGCCATCGAGGCGCTGGACGGAGTTGACATCCCGTCAGAGATCCGGGCCCGTCTCGTCGCGTTGTCGGACTTCGTTGTAGTACGAAAGAGATGATGAGTATTCACCCGAACTAGCCATCGCGGTCGCCGGCCGGCGCGCTGCTCGCGTCGGTCGACGGAAACCCCAGGTACGGCAGTACGGCAGAGAAGCAACTCACTGCATTAGGGGAAACCATGACAGCGACGACCGACGGCGCCGGGGCCCTCCTGCCCCGTGCCGCCGAGGCCGGTCACAGCGCCACCGCTGTGACAGAAGTGAAGGAGGAGGCGGCCGGCGGAGCACCGGCCGCCGCCCGCGCCGCCGCGGAGCGGGCCACCGCCCGGGCGACCGAGTACCTCCTGTCCCGCCAGGACGAGCAGGGATGGTGGAAGGGCGACCTGGAGACGAACGTCACCATGGACGCCGAGGACCTCTTGCTCCGCGAGTTCCTGGGGATCAGGGACGACCGCACCACCAGCGCCGCCGCCCGCTGGATCCGCTCCCAGCAGCGGCCCGACGGCACCTGGGCCACCTTCCACGGCGGCCCCGGGGAGCTCTCCGCCACCGTCGAGGCGTACGTCGCCCTCCGGCTCGCCGGGGACGCCCCCGAGGACCCCCACATGGCCGCCGCCTCCGCCTGGGTCCGCGAGCGCGGCGGCATCGCCGCCACCCGCGTCTTCACCCGGATCTGGCTGGCCCTCTTCGGCTGGTGGAAGTGGGAGGACCTCCCGGAGATGCCTCCGGAGATCATGTTCCTCCCCAAGTGGGTGCCGCTGAACATCTACGACTTCGCCTGCTGGGCCCGGCAGACCATCGTGCCGCTCACCGTCGTCGGCGCCCACCGGCCCGTCCGGTCCGCGCCGTTCGCCCTCGACGAGCTGCACACCGACCCCCGTCGCCCCAACCCGCCGCGCCCGCCCGCGCCGGCCGCGAGCTGGGACGGCTTCTTCCAGCGCCTGGACAAGGCGCTGCACGCCTACCGCAGGGTCGCCGTCCGCCCGCTGCGCCGCGCGGCGCTCAACGCCGCCGCCCGCTGGATCGTTGAACGCCAGGAGAACGACGGCTGCTGGGGCGGTATCCAGCCCCCGGCGGTCTACTCCGTCATCGCCCTGCACCTCCTCGGCTACGACCTCGACCACCCCGTGCTGCGGGCCGGACTGAAGTCGCTGGACCGCTTCGCCGTCTGGCACGAGGACGCCGACGGCGAGCCGGTCCGGATGATCGAGGCGTGCCAGTCCCCGGTCTGGGACACCTGCCTGGCCACCATCGCCCTCGCCGACGCCGGGCTCGCCCCCGACCACCCGGCGCTGGTGAAGGCCGCCGACTGGATGCTGGACG
>NZ_JAIQLH010000243.1 GCF_020037025.1 Streptomyces huiliensis
CCGGCGCTGGTGAAGGCCGCCGACTGGATGCTGGACGAGCAGGTGCTGCGGCCCGGCGACTGGTCCGTGCGGCGCCCCCGACTGGAGCCCGGCGCCTGGGCGTTCGAGTTCCACAACGACAACTACCCGGACGTCGACGACACCGCCGAGGTGGTGCTCGCGCTGCTGCGCGTCCGGCACCCGGACCCGGCGCGCGTCCAGGAGGCCGTCCGGCGGGCCATGCGGTGGACGGTGGGCATGCGGTCGCGGAACGGGGCGTGGGCCGCGTTCGACGTCGACAACACCAGCCCCTTCCCCAACCGGCTCCCGTTCTGCGACTTCGGCGAGGTCATCGACCCGCCCTCCGCGGACGTGACCGCCCACGTGGTGGAGGCGCTGGCCGTGCTCGGCAAACAGCACGACCCGCGGGCCCGCGGGGGCATCGAGTGGCTGCTCGCCGAACAGGAGGAGTGCGGCGCCTGGTTCGGCCGCTGGGGCGTCAACTACGTCTACGGGACCGGCGCGGTGGTCCCCGCGCTCGTCGCCGCGGGCCTGCCCGGCTCCCACCCCGCCCTCCGGCGGGCCGTCGCCTGGCTGGAGAGCGTCCAGAACGCCGACGGCGGCTGGGGCGAGGACCTGCGCTCCTACCGCGACACCGACTGGAGGGGCCGCGGGGCCTCCACCGCCTCCCAGACCGCCTGGGCCCTGCTCGCCCTGCTGGCGGCGGGGGAGCGGGACAGCCCGGCCGTCGAGCGAGGGGTGGTCTGGCTGGCCGACACCCAGCTCCCCGACGGGTCCTGGGACGAGCCGTACTTCACCGGCACCGGCTTCCCCTGGGACTTCTCCATCAACTACCACCTGTACCGGCAGGTGTTCCCCCTCACGGCCCTCGGCCGCTACCTGCACGGCGAGCCCTTCGCGGCCCGGGAGGTCTGATGGATCCCGGCACGGAACCACCCGTAGCGCCCCTGCTGGTCGCCTGCGCCCTGGGCATCGAGCGCCTCGCCCTGCGCGGCGGCCGGCATGGCGCGGCGGGCTCCGCCACCATCCTGCGCACGGGCATGGGCCCGCAGGCGGCGGACCGTGCCGTGGCCAGGGCGCTCGGCGGCGACGGCAGGTACGCCGCGCTCGCCGACGCCGCCGTCATCGCCACCGGGTTCTGCGCCGGCCTGGCCCCCGGGATGCACCCCGGTGACCTGGTCGTCGCCGACGAGACCCGGGACGCCGAGGGGCGTACCGAGTGCACGGGGGTGGAGCTCCTCGCCAAGGAGCTCGCCCGGGTGGTACCCAGGCGGACCATCCACACCGGTCCACTGGTAGGTTCCGACCATGTGGTGCGCGGGGCGGAACGATCCGCCCTGCACGCCTCGGGGGCGCTCGCGGTGGACATGGAGTCCGCCGCCACACTCAGAAGCGCCGTCCGGGCCGGTCCGCGCCCGGTTGCGGCCGTCCGAGTGGTCGTGGACGCTCCCGAACACGAGCTTGTCCGCATCGGGACCCTGCGCGGTGGAATATCGGCATTCCGCGTGCTGCGCACCGTCCTGCCGGCCTTTTTTGCATGGCACCGTTCTTTGCTGCTCCCCAGGAGGTGAGCCAGATGGCAATGCCGCTTCGTCAGTCCATCCGCGTCGGTACCTATCTCGCTGAACAGAAGCTGCGCAGGCGGGAGAAGTTCCCGTTGATCGTGGAACTGGAACCCCTTTTCGCCTGCAACCTGAAGTGCGAGGGCTGCGGGAAGATCCAGCATCCGGCGGGGATCCTGAAGCAGCGCATGCCGGTGGCGCAGGCGGTCGGCGCGGTGCTGGAGTCCGGCGCGCCGATGGTCTCCATCGCGGGCGGCGAACCGCTGATGCATCCTCAGATCGACGAGATCGTCCGGCAGTTGGTGGCGAAGAGGAAATACGTCTTCCTCTGCACCAACGCGATGCTGCTGCGCAAGAAGCTCGACAAGTTCACGCCCTCCCCGTACTTCGCCTTCGCGGTGCACATCGACGGGCTGCGCGAGCGGCACGACGAGTCCGTGGCGAAGGAGGGCGTCTTCGACGAGGCGGTGGCGGCCATGAAGGAGGCCAAGCGGCGCGGCTTCCGGGTCACCACCAACTCGACCTTCTTCAACACCGACACCCCCCAGACCATCGTCGAGGTGCTCAACTACCTCAACGACGACCTGAAGGTGGACGAGATGATGATCTCGCCCGCCTACGCCTACGAGAAGGCCCCGGACCAGGACCACTTCTTGGGCGTCGAGCAGACCCGCGAGCTGTTCTCCAAGGCGTTCTCCGGCGGCAACCGGAAGCGGTGGCGGCTCAACCACAGCCCCCTCTTCCTGGACTTCCTGGAGGGCAAGGCCGACTTCCCCTGCACCGCCTGGGCCATCCCCAACTACTCGCTCTTCGGCTGGCAGCGCCCCTGCTACCTGATGAGCGACGGATACGTGCCCACCTACCGGCAGTTGGTCGAGGAGACCGACTGGGACAAGTACGGCCGAGGCAAGGACCCGCGGTGCGCCAACTGCATGGCGCACTGCGGCTACGAGCCCACCGCCGTGCTGGCGACCATGGGTTCGCTCAAGGAGTCGCTGCGCGCCGTCCGCGAGACCGTCTCGGGCAACCGGGACTGACGCCGTGACCACGGTGTCGCTGGGAACGCCCGCCGTCCCCGCTCGGATCGCCGTCCGCCGGCCCAGCCGGCGGATCCGGGTCGGGTCGGTGGCGGTGGGCGGGGACGCGCCGGTG
>NZ_JAIQLH010000244.1 GCF_020037025.1 Streptomyces huiliensis
TGGCAACACTGAAAGAGCTCACTGACAACCGCTGGAACCTGGCACGATGAGGGAAGGCTGGCCTCGGGGAGCCCGGGCCACGCTGTGCAGGTCGCGGGTCAGTGGCCGACTTCGCCAACTGCATCCAGCGGTCACTGGTCGGTGATTACCATGCGTCATGGGCTGTCCCCGGCAAAGGTCGGCCTCGTTGGACTGGTTCGTGGTCGTCACCGGTACCCTTGCTGACCTTTTGCTGACCTACTGACTCCCATTGCGCCTGTGACCTGCGGGAACGCTGGGGTCCAAGACGTTGATGAGCATTTTCACGGGGGCTCCTTCGGTGACGGGCGGAATTGATCTCCGTGGGTTCCGGCGGTCGGCTGTGGGCTGCGTCGGTACCCGATGCCGACCCGCCACGGCCACCGTAGTGAACCAGTGGGGAAATGCGGGCCACATCGACCGGCGGGGCCCTGGCAGGGGCCATCAGGAGCCGGCGGCGCCGACCGCGCGTTCGCGGGCCGACCAGCCCGCCTGGAATCCGCTCTGGGCACCCACATCGTCGAAGATCTCGGCGATGTGCTCGCGGCAGGTACGCAGGGCGGTGCCGAGCCGCTTGGCCACCACCTCGTCCTTGTATCCCGCGGACAGGTGAAAGGGCATCGGCACGGGTCAGCCCCCCGCCGAGCCGGGGGCGGTGGCCAGGACGGCCCAGGTGCGGTGGGGCACCCGGAGCACGTCGTCCGGGAAGCGGTCGCGCAGGATGCGCCCGAGTTCGGCGTCGAACGCGGCCACCCCGTCCGGGGGCAGACTGGCTCCCACCCCGGCACTGGCCCGCATGCGGCCCCGCCACGCCTCATGCGTGTAGGACACCTCCACATCGAAGGAGAAGGTCTCGATCCCGGTGAAGCCGCCGATGGCCAGATCGGTCAGCCAGCGCGGGTACAGCCCGGTGCTCCCGTACAGCGTCCACTCCGGATTGAGGGTCCGGATCAGCTGCTCCGTCGCCTCCACCACATTGCCCGGCAGCGGAAGCATGTCGAAGTGCGCGATGACGGCACGTCCGCCCGGCCGAAGCAGCCTTCCGACTTCCCGGACCGCGCGGGGGGCGTCGAACCAGTGCCAGCACTGCCCGGCCGTCACCACGTCGTAGGAGGCGCCCGGCAGTCCGGTGTCCTCGGCCGCCGCCACCCGGTAGGCGACGCGCAGCCCTTCCCGGCCGTCCAGCTCCGCGGCCTGAGTCAGTAGTTGTTCGGCGCGGTCCACTCCGGTGACATCGGCGCCGGCCCGCGCGAACAGCCGGGCCAGCGACCCGGTTCCGGTACCGAGGTCGACGACGCGCTGACCGGGCAGGCCGATGCCGTGGCCGTGCAGCCGCCGTACCAGCTCCGCGGGAAAGCCCGCCCGGTGCTTGGCGTAGTCGGCGGCCGTCAGCCCGAACCGGGGTCTCAGGTGCGGTCCTTCCGTGGGATGCGTGTGGCTGAACCTGGCTGTCATCTGGATCCGACTCCTTCCGTCATGGTCGACCCGAACCGTGGCCGGGTCGTGTCACAGACAGGCGCGGGCATGGGCCGACGCCGGCCGCGCCAGTTCTCCGACGGCCACCAGGGGCGCCGGCTCGGGTCGCGGACGGCGCTCCGTGCGGTAACGGGCACGGTCTCAACGCCCCAGCAGCGTGCCTCCGTTGACATTGAGGAACTCGCCAGTGACGTAGCCCGCGTCCGGCCCGGCCAGAAAGGCGACGGCCGCGGCCACGTCCTCGGGCTCGCCGACCCTGCCGACCAGGGTCTGCGCCCGCCTCCGGGCGAGTTCCTCCTCGGTCGCGGGGCCGCCGAAGAGCTCGGTCCCCGCGACATAACCGGGCACGACCACGTTGGCGGTGGCTCCCCGGGGCCCCAACTGCCCTGCCAGCGTGTGGTTCCATGCCTGCAGAGCCGCCTTCATGGCTCCGTAGGCTCCGTTGCCGCGCAGTGCGGCGACGGAGCTGATCGTGATCACGCGGCCGCCCGGCGAGGCGAGCCGGGGCAGCAGCGCCTCGGTGAGCAGGACCGCCGGCAGGACGTTGGTGTCGAAGTCCTTCCGCCACCGCTCGGCGACCTCCTTCAGGCTGCCCTCGGCCACCGGTGTGCCGCGTCCGCCGGCGTTGTTCACCAGCACGTCGACCCGCTCGGGCAGTTCGGGCAACCGGGACTCGATGTCCTCGGGCTAGGACAGGTCGACGGTCACCGCGCGGACCGGATGCGTCCCCTGGATCTCATCGGCCGCCGCGCGCAGCACCTCGGCGCGCCGCCCCAGGATGGTGACGCGGTCGCCCCGCCGCGCGAAACGGGCGGCGATGGCCCGTCCGATACCCGTACCGCCGCCGCTGACCACTACCGACCGTGCCGTGCCGCTCATCCGTTCCTCCAGGTCCTCGCCGGTCACGTCACGACCACCCTGCCACGGGTGCTCCGTCCACCCGTGGACCAAGGGGAGCGGGCCCGGTTCCGCCGGGCCTCCCCGGGGTGCCGGCGGCCCCGGCTGCGCGGGGGTGCCCCGTGTCGTTCCGTCAACCTGAGGACAGGGGAGACCCCTCCGGTGCCGGCTGTGTTTCGGTGACCGGGCGGGGGTGGGGGTGTGAGTGCGGGAGGTGAGCAACTGCCCGTTGGGGATGCGGTATTGAGGTCCGTTGTCAAGCGGAATATGATGCGCGAGCGCTGACGGATTCTCGTGTGTGCAACTGTGCGCCCTGCGACCTGACTTGTCCCACCGTCGCGAGCGTGGAAGGTTGATCCGGAACGTTTGCTGCGGAGGCGCAAGCGACTGCGGGGGCGTGAGTGAGCGTCGCGCCTCCGGCTCCTCCGGCAGGGTCCAGGTTCAGTGTCCCTTGTGGGGAGCCGCCTTCGTGGTGCAGACAACCGTGATCGGTGTCAGTCCTTTCGGGGAGGCCGACCCGCGACTCGTCGCGGCCGTCCGCAGAGCCGGCGGGCTCGGGGTCCTCGACCTCGGCGACGGGGGCCGGCGCGCCCGCGAAGCCCTCGTACTCGTCCGCCGCTGGACCGGCGGTGACTTCGGGGTGCGAGTCGAGGGAGGCTGTGCGCTCCTGCCGGACGGGCTCCACGACCGGCACGCCCCAGGGCCGCACACCGTCCTGCTCGCCCCCGGCGCCCGCCCGCCCGCGGACCGGGGGACCGGCGTCACCGTCCTGGCCGAGGTCCGCTCCCGCGCGGAGGCACGGGCCGCGGTACGGGCGGGGGCGGCCGGCCTCGTCGCGCGCGGCAGCGAGTGCGGGGGGCCGGCCGGCGAACTGTCCACCTTCGTTCTGCTGCAGCAGTTGCTCGCCGACACAGAGACCGACGTTCCTGTCTGGGCGTGCGGCGGCGTCGGGCCGAACACCGCTGCGGCGGCCGTGTTCGCCGGTGCCGCCGGCGTCGTCCTCGACGTCCAGCTCGCGCTGCTGGCCGAAGCGGCCACCCCGCCCGCGCTCGCCCGCCTGCTGCGCACGGCGGACGGCACCGGCACGGTCCTGAGCGGTGGGCGGCGCCTGCTGGACCGCGACCGGCCGGGTCTCTCCGCGGAGCTACGGGAACGTCCCGTCCCGCTCGGGCAGGACGCCTTCCTCGCCCGTCGTTTCGCCCGGGACCACCGCACGGTGGGCGACGCGGTACGGGCCGTCCGCGAGGGCGTCGAGCAGGTATTCCGGGCCCCCGGCGCCGCCGACGCGCTCCGTCCCGGATCCGCCCTGAGCCGCTCGTTCGGCACCGAACTCCCCGTCGCCCAGGGACCGATGACCCGGGTCAGTGACCAGGCCCGCTTCGCCGCGGCCGTCGCGGAGAGCGGCGGCCTCCCGTTCCTCGCGCTTGCCCTCTCCGGCCCCGAGCGGACCAGGTCCCTCCTGGAGGAGACCAGGGACGCGCTCGCCGGGCGGCCCTGGGGTGTCGGCATCCTGGGCTTCGCGCCGGAGGAGGTGCGCCGCGCCCAGCTCGACGCCGTCCGCGAACTCCGGCCCACCCACGCCGTCCTCGCCGGCGGCCGCCCCGCGCAGGCCGCCGCCCTGGAAGCCCATGGCGTCCGCACCTTCCTGCAGACCCCGACGCCCGGGCTGCTCGGGCAGTTCCTCGACGCGGGGGCCCGGCGCTTCGTCTTCGAGGGCGCCGAGTGCGGCGGCCATGTCGGCCCCAGCAACTCCTTCCCGCTCTGGGAGGCGCAACTCGACGTCTTGGAACGGTTTCTCGACGACCGCCACCGGCGGGAGCCGGACGAACCACCGGGAATCGAAGTGCTGTTCGCCGGCGGGATCCATGACGAGCGCTCGGCGGCCATGGTCGCGGCCCTGTCCGCCGGGATCACCCGGCGCGGTGCCGCCGTCGGCGTCCTCATGGGCACCGCGTACCTCTTCACCCGCGAGGCGGTGGAGTGCGGCGCCGTCCGGCCGGGCTTCCAGCACACGGTGCTCGCCGCGGAGAGCACCGTCCTGCTGGACACCGCCCCCGGCCACGTCACCCGCTGCGTACCCAGCCCGTTCACCGACACCTACCGCAGGCGCCAGGAAGACCTGCGCCGGCAGGGCATCCGCGGACGGGAGGCATGGGAGCGGCTGGAACGGCTCAACCTGGGACGGCTGCGCATCGCCGCCAAGGGCGTCGAGCGCGGCGACGACGGACTCCGCCCGGTGGGGGAGGAACGGCAGCTCGACGAGGGCATGTTCATGGCCGGGGAGGTCGCGGTGCTCCGCGACGCCACCACGACCGTGGCCGAGCTGCACCGAGCCGTGACGGACCGGGCGGTCGCCTTCCACGAGCGGCGCGCCGCGGAGCTGGCCGGCGCCGCGCCGCCCCGCGCCACCCGGGACCCCGCGCCGCCGCTCGACGTCGCGATCGTCGGCATGGCCGGCATGTTCCCCGGCGCCCCCGACCTGCCCGCCTTCTGGGCCCAGATCCTCGCCGGCGCGGACGCCGTGACCGAAGTGCCCGCGAGCCGCTGGGACCCGGCCCTCCACCACGGCCCGGAAGCGCCCGCGCACGACACCTCGGCCTCCCGGTGGGGCGGCTTCCTGCCGGGGATCCCCTTCGACCCGCTGCGTTTCGGCATTCCGCCGGCCTCGCTCGCCTCCGTCGAACCCGTGCAGCTGCTCGCCCTGGAAGCGGCCCGGCGCGCCCTCGCCGACGCGGGCTACGAGCGGCGCGACTTCCCGCGCGCCCGCACCGCCGTGATCTTCGGGGCCGAGGCGGGCAGCGACCTCTCCAACGCGACCGCGCTGCGCACCGTCCTGCCGTCCTACCTGGGCGGACGGCTCCCGGAGGACCTGGCCGAGCAACTACCCACCCTCACCGAGGACTCCTTCCCCGGCATGCTCGCCAACGTCATCTCCGGCCGCATCGCCAACCGCCTGGACCTCGGCGGGGCCAACTACACCGTGGACGCCGCCTGCGCCTCCTCGCTGGCCGCCCTCGACGCCGCCTGCAAGGAGCTGACGTCGGGCGCGGCGGACCTCGTCCTGTGTGGCGGCGCCGACCTGCACAACGGCATCAACGACTACGTCCTCTTCTCGTCCGTGCACGCGCTGTCCCCCACCGGCCGCTGCCGGACCTTCGACGTCGGGGCCGACGGCATCGCCCTGGGCGAGGGCGTCGCGTGCGTCGTGCTCAAACGGCTGGCCGACGCGCGGCGGGACGGTGACCGGGTCTACGCCGTCGTCAAGGGCGTCGGTTCCGCCAGCGACGGGCGCTCGCGCGGCCTGACCGCGCCGCGGCCGGAGGGCCAGCGCACGGCGTTGGAGCGGGCCTACGCCCAAGCCCGGATCGCACCGGCCCGGGTCGGCCTCGTCGAGGCGCACGGCACCGGTACGGTGGTTGGCGACCGTACCGAACTCGACGTCCTCACCGAAGTGTTCAGGGAATCCGGGGCCGAACCCGGCGGGTGCGTGATCGGCTCGGTGAAGTCGCAGATCGGCCACACGAAGTGCGCGGCCGGTCTCGCCGGCCTCATCAAGACGGCCCTGGCGCTGTACACCGGGGTGCGCCCGCCCACCCTGCACATCCGGCGGCCCAACCCGGCGTGGCGGCCGGAGAGCAGCCCGTTCGCCTTCCACCGGCGGGCCCTGCCCTGGGCCGTGCCGTCCGGGGAACGGGTGGGCGGCGTGAGCGCCTTCGGTTTCGGCGGTACCAACTTTCATGTGGTGCTGCGTGGGTGTGATGAGAATGTGCCGCCACGTCAGACCGCCGATGCCTGGCCGGCCGAGCTGTTCCTGTTCCGGGGCGAGGCGGCCGTCGAGGAGCTGCTGAAGCTGGCGGAGACGGGGTTGGAGGCGGGGGCGGAGGCTGGAGCGGACGGATCGGGCGCGGCCCGGTGGCGGCCCTGGCGCCTTCGCGACCTGGCGCGCGCGGCGGCGCGCCGGGCCGCGGACCCGGCCGCCGGGCCGGTCACCGCGGCCGTGGTCGCCGCCGACCTCGCCGAACTCCCCGGCCTGCTCAGGGCCGCGCTGGCGGGCCGCGCGGCGCCGGGCGTCTTCACCGCCGGGGAGGAGCGCGAAGCGCTCGCTTCCGAGGCCGGGGGAAGCGCTTTCGTTCCGGGGGTCGAGGGGGGCGACCGTGCTTCCGGGGGCGAGCGCGACGCCCTCAGTCCTGGTGCCGAAGGGGACGGCCGCGCTCCCGAGGCCGAGCGCGACGTCTCTACCTCCGAGGCCCAGGGGAACGGCCACCCTTCCAAGGCCGAGCGCAACGCCTTCACATCCGGGGCCGAGGAGAACAGCCGCCCTCCCGAAGTCGAGCGCCATGCCCTTGCTCCCGAGGCCGAGGGAGACGACCGCGATTCCAAGGCCGAGGGGAATGCCCTCACTCCCGAGGCCGAGCACAACGTCCCTACCTCCAGGGCCGAGGGGAACGGCCACCCTCCCAGAGCCGAGCGCGGCACCCTCACCTCCCGAGCCGAGGCGTGCACCCCCAAGCCCATCACCGGACCCCCGGTCGGCAAGCTCGCCTTCCTCTTCCCGGGGCAGGGCAGCCAGCGGCCCGGCATGCTGGCCGACCTGTTCACGGCCTTCCCGGAGACGCACGAGCACCTGCGCTGCGCCCCGGTCGCCGCGATGTTCCCGCCGGCCGCGTTCGAGCCGGCCGAGCGGGACGCGCAGCGGGCCCGGCTCGCCGACACCCGGCGGGCCCAGCCCGCCCTGGGCGCCGCCGGACTGGCCGTTCACGACGTGCTGTCGCGGCTCGGCGTCCGGCCCGACATGGTGGCGGGCCACTCCTACGGGGAACTCGTGGCGCTGTGCGTGGCCGACGCGTTCCCCGCCGCCGACCTGCCGGAGCTGAGCGAGCTGCGCGCCGAGGCGATGCAGAGCGCGGCCGGGGACGAGCCGGGCACGATGGCCGCCGTCACGGCGGGGGCGGACGCGGTCGAGGCCGTACTGGCCGGGGCCGGGCTTCTCGGTGATGTGGTGGTAGCGGGGCGCAACTCCCCGTCCCAGACCACGATCTCGGGGCCCAGCCGGGCGGTGGGCCAGGGAGCGGCGGCCCTGGAGGGCGCCGGATTCGGCGTACGGCCGCTCGACGTGGCGTGTGCCTTCCACAGCCCGATGATGGCCGGCGCGGCCGAGACCTTCGCCGAGGCGCTCGCCTCCCGCCCGCTGCGGGCGCCGGAGATCCCGGTGTGGTCCGGGCTGACGGCCACCCGCCACCCGGCGGACCCCGCGGAGCTGCGGTCCCGCCTCGCCGGGCAGATCACCGCGCCGGTGCGCTTCGCCGAGCAGATCGAGGCGATGTACGAGGCCGGGGCGCGGGTCTTCGTCGAAGCAGGCCCGGGCACCGTACTCACCGGCCTGGTACGCGCCACCCTCGGCGACCGGCCGCACCTCGCCGTCCCCTTCGAGCCGCACCCCGAGGCCGGGCTGCGCGGCCACCTGGAGGCGCTGGCCCGGCTGGCGGTCTCGGGGGGCGTCCACGTCGACGCGGAAGCGCTGTTCGCGGGCCGGGACGCGGTGGAGGCCGAGCCCGGGCGGGCGCCGGAGCGGCCCGGCTGGATCGTGGACGGGCACCTGGTCCGCACCGCGGACGGCGAGCCGCTCCCGGGAGGGATGCGGCCCGCCCGCCCGATCGCGCCGCCGGCACCGGCCCCGAGCGGCGCCGGAGCGAACGGGACCGGAGGGGTGGACCGGACGGCTCTCCTCCAGGACTTCCTGCGGGGCGGCCGGGAGCTGATCGCGGCGCAGCGCGACGTCCTGCTGACGTACTTCGGCGGGACGGCGGCCGTCCCGCCGCCGGCCCCGGAGCCGCCGCGGGTCCTGGAGCCGCTGCCGGAACCGGCCGCCGTCCCGGCGGCGAGAGCGGCCGAGCCGGCGGCCGAGCCGACAGCGGCGGCCCTTCCCGCGGCAGCCGCCGAGCGCGACATCCTGCACACGGTGCTGTCGGTCATCAGCGAACGGACCGGCTACCCCGTCGAGATGCTCGACCCCCAGCTCGACCTCGAAGCGGACCTGAGCGTGGACTCGATCAAGCGGACGGAGATCGCGGGCGAACTGGCGAGACGGCTTGCCGGCACGGGTGCGCGGATCCCGGACGATGCGGACCTGGAGGCCCTGACCCGGGCCCGGACCGCGGCGTCGATCGTGGAGTGGATGGACGCCCACACGGGCAGTCCGGCAGCGGCGGAGACCGTCACCGCGCACACGGGGCGGGAGCCGGACGACACGGCGGCGACGGAACCGGCCGGCGTCGCGCCCCGGCGGTACGTGCTGAGGAACGTGGCCCTGGACGAGACCGCGCCGCCGAACGGCTTCCCGGACCTGCGGGACACGCGCGTCCTCGTGCTGGGCGGCGGCGACGCCACCGTCGGGGCGCTCCTCGCCCGGCTCGGGGAGCTGGGAGCGCGCGCCACCCGTTCCGACGACCCGTCCCGGCCGCCGGGCGCGGTGATCCTGCTGGACGGGCCCGCCGGGGAGCGCGCCGGGCCCGTACTGCCGGGAGCCTTCCCCCTCCTCAAGGACCTGCTGGGACGCGGACCGCGCCACCTGCTGTGCGTACGGTGGGCCGAGGACGGCGAACGGGCCGACGGACTGGGCGGTTTCCTCCGTACCGCCGCCCGCGAGTACCCGGACACGGCCGCCCGCCTGGTGACCCTGCCCGGCGGGCCGGACGCCGGTGGCGCGGCGGCCGCGATCGTCGCGGAACTTTTCGCCCCCGACCGGGAACCCGTCGTCGTCCGCACCGACGACGGCCGGCGGTTCGGCGTCGAGCCGCGGGAGGCCCCGCTGGGCCCGCTGCTCACCGATGACGAGTCCACGGCGGAGCGCGCCGCCACGGCGTTCGGGCTCGGCCCGGAGTCCGTCCTGCTGTTCGCGGGCGGGGCGCGCGGCATCGCGGCGCGCGTCGCCGTCGCCTTCGCGTCGGCCGCCCGCTGCCGGGTCGAACTGCTCGGCCGTACGCGCCTGTCCGACACTCCCGAGCCGCCGGACCTCGCGGGCGTCACCGGGCGCGCGGCGCTGCGGTCCGCGCTCGCCGGGCGAGGCGGGCACGGCGGAAACGGCGGGCACGGCGGACGCGGCGGGCTCAGCCCCGCCGAGATCGACCGGCAGGCCGGCCTCGTCCTGGCCCGCCGCGAGATCGAGGCGACCCTCACCGCGGTCCGCGCGGCCGGCGGCCAGGCCGGATACCGCTCCGTCGATTTGCGGGACGCGGAGGCCGTCGGGCAGACGGTCAAGGAGATCCACGCCCGGCACGGACGCGTCGACGGCCTCGTGCACGCCGCCGGCGTCATCGAGGACAGACTCATCGCCGACAAGGACCCGGCCTCCTTCACCCGCGTCCACGACACCAAGGCGGAGAGCGCCCGCACGCTCTTCGCCGCGCTGCGCCGGCTCCCCGAACCGCCGCGCTTCACCGTGCTGTTCGGCTCCGTCGCGGCCGTGCACGGCAACCGGGGCCAGGCGGACTACGCCGCCGCCAACGACGCCCTCGCCGCCCAGGGCCGGGCGTGGCACCGCGCCACGGGCTCGCGGACGGTGACCGTCCACTGGGGGCCGTGGGCCCCGGACGACACGCACGGCGGGATGGTCGGCCCGGAACTCGCCCGGGAGTACGCCCGGCGCGGCATCGGCCTGATCGACCCCAGGGAGGGGACGCTCGCCCTGCTGCGCGAGCTGGCCCACGGCGACGACGACACGTGCGAGGTCGTCCACGCCGCTCCGGGGTGGTGAGGGTGGACCGCGGCCGATCCGGGAACCCGGTACAGGAACCGGTGGCCGTCACCGGCATGGCGGTCGTGCTGCCGGGCGCGGACGGCCTGGACCGCTACTGGCACAATCTCCGCACCGGCGTGGACGCCGTCACCGAGGTGCCGCCGGGGCGCTGGGACGAGGACGAGTACCGCTCCGGCGCCATCTACTGCCGGCGCGGCGGCTTCGTCGACGACCGGCTCGCCGGCTTCGACCCCGCCGCCTTCGGCATCATGCCGGACTCCGTCCCGGCCACCGAGCCCGACCAGCTGATCGCCCTGCGGACGGCCGCCGCCGCCATCGCCGACGCGGGCGGCCTCGCCGCGGTGGACCCCGCACGAGTGGGAGTGGTGCTGGGGCGCGGCGGCTACCTGACTCCTGGGCTGGCGCGGCTCGACCAACGCGTGCGTACCGCCGGTCAGTTGACGCGCACCCTGGGGGAGCTGCTGCCCGAGCTCGGCGCCGAGCGGCTGGCCCGGGTCCGTACCGCCTTCGAGGAGGCCCTCGGGCCGGACAGCCCCGAGGCCGTCATCGGCCTGGTCCCCAACTTCGCCGCGTCCCGCATCGCCAACCGGCTCGACCTGCGCGGCCCCGCCTACACGGTCGACGCGGCCTGCGCCTCGTCCCTGCTGGCGGTCGCGCAGGCCGTGGGCGAGCTGGCCGCGGGGCGCTGCGACGTGATGCTCGCCGGCGGCGTGCACCACTGCCACGACGTGACCCTGTGGTCGGTGTTCGCCCGGCTCGGCGCCCTCTCCCCGAGCCAACGGATCCGCCCCTTCCACCGGGACGCGGACGGTGTGCTGATGGGCGAGGGCACCGCCGTGCTCGTCCTCAAGCGGCTGGCCGACGCCGTCCGCGCCGGCGACCGGGTGTACGCGGTGGTCCGGGGCACCGGCGTGGCCGGCGACGGGCGCGCCGCGGCCCTGGTGAACCCGGACCCGGACGGCCAGACGCGGGCGGTCCGACTCGCCTGGGAGGCGGCCGGCCTCGACCCCGCCGCGCCCGGCGCGATCGGTCTGCTGGAAGCGCACGGCACCGGAACGCCCAACGGTGACACCGCAGAAATCACCACGCTGCGGCGGGTGTTCGGCTCATCGCGTGAACCGGACGCGGTCATCGGGTCGGTCAAGTCGATGATCGGGCACACCATGCCCGCGGCGGGCGCCGCCGGACTGGTCAAGGCCGCCCTGGCCCTCCACCACCGCGTACTGCCGCCCACCCTGCACTGCGACGACCCCCACCCCGAGCTGCTCGCCACCCGCTTCCGCCCGTCGCCGGTGGCACGCCCCTGGGAGGCCGACGCCAGGACCGAGGTGCGCCGGGCCGGAGTCAACGCCTTCGGCTTCGGCGGCATCAACGCCCACGTGGTGCTGGAGGAGTTCCGCCCCGCAGCGGCGAAGAGACGGCCCGCGTCCGCGTCCGCGGTGCTCCGGGTCGACGAGCCCGAGCCGGTCCTGCGGATCGCGGCGGACACGACGGAGGAACTGCGCGCGCTTCTCGACGGCGAGGACGCCCGGCTGCGTGCCGCCCCGGAAGTCGGCGCCGGAGGCGTCCGGCTGGCCGTGGCCGGGCCCGGCGCCGGCCGTCTCGCCCTGGCCCGCAAGGTGGTCGCCCGCGGCACGGCCTGGGGAGGCCGCCGCGAGGTGTGGTTCGCGCCCCGGCCGCCGCTCGGGCCGGCCGGCGGCCGTACCGCCTTCCTCTTCCCCGGCCTGGAGGCCGGATTCACACCCCAAGGCGAGGACGTCGCCCGGCACTTTGGGCTGCCACTCCCCGCCTGGCAGCAGGCCCGCGTCGGCGCCGTCGGCGAACACGGCGCCGCCGTCGTCGACCTCGGCCGGCTCCTGGCCGCCGCGCTCCGCCGCTGCGGCATCGCCCCCGACGCGCTGGCCGGGCACAGCGTGGGGGAGTGGACCGCCATGGCCGTCGGCGGGATCTTCGCCGACAAGGAAGTGGACGCCTTCCTGCGGGACTTCGATCCCCTGTCCCTGCGGGTCCCCGACCTGGTCTTCGTGACCTTCGGAGCGCCCGCGGGGCAGGTGGAGGCGGCCATGGCCGGGATCGGCGGCGTGGTCCTCTCCCACGACAACGCCCCGCACCAGTCCGTGGCCTGCGGCCCCGCGGCCCAGGTGGAGAAGGTCGCGGAACGGCTGCGCCGCGCGGGTGTCCTCGGCCGTACGCTGCCCTTCGCGTCCGGCTTCCACACGCCCATGCTGGCGCCCTACCTCGGGCCGATCCGGGAGGCGATGGGGCGCTTCACCCTGCACCGCCCTTCGGTGCCGGTCTGGTCGGGCACCACCTGCGCGCCGTTCCCGGAGGGAGAGGCGGACGTCCGTGACCTGACGATCCGTCACCTCCTCGAGCCCGTCCGCTTCCGCGGCCTCGTGGCATCCCTCCATGCGGCCGGGTTCCGGGCCTTCATCCAGGTGGGGCAGGGCCAGTTGCCCGCCCTCGTCGACGACATCCTCGCCGACCGCGAGCACCTGGCGGTCACGGTCGGGGGCGCCGGCGGCGACGGCCTCGGCCATCTGCGCCGGGCGGCGGCCGGCCTGTGGGCGTACGGAGCGGAACCCGACTTCACCGCCCTGGCCCCCGGCGGAAGCCGCTCCGCCGGCACCGTCCCGCTGCCACCCGCGGCACCTGCCCACCCGGGCGTACGCCTCGGCCTGGACGCCGGCCCGGTCCACCTCGACCCGGCCACCAGGGACCGGCTGCGCACGGACCTGCGCGCCGCGCTCACCGGCGCGGAGACGCCCGGCAGCGGCCGACTCGACGCCGCAGCGCGGCGATTCCCGGAGGCGGCCGAGCTGCGCGCCCTGCTGACCGAGACGGCCGACACGGCCGCGGCCCTCTTCGCGGCACACTCGGCTGCCGCCGCGGCCGCCGCGCACCCGGCTACCGGGGTGGCTGCCGAGTCCTCCGCCCCCGGCGCGGGGGTCGCGCATTCCGCTCCCGGTGCGGATGCCGTGTCCTCCGTCCCCGGTACGCCTGCGCCGGCGGCCCGTTCGACGTCCGGGGATGCGGCCGGAGGTCCCGTCCTGCGCCCGGACCCGGCGGCTGCCCGGCGGTCGGACGCGGTCCCGGGCGCCACCTCCTCCGCCTCCGGCACGCTTGCGCCGGCGGCCCGCGCGGAGGCCGAGGACGCGGCCGGAGGCCCCGCTTCCCGTCCGGCCTCGGGGGCTCCTCGGTGGGCGGGCGCGGTCCCGGACGTCGCGTCCTCGACTCCCGGCGCGCTCGCGCCGACGCCCCGTCCGGCGTCCGAGGACGTGGCCGGGGGACCGGTCGTCCCCCGCCCGGTCGCAGCGGCTCCCCGCCGGCCGGAGGCGGTCGTGGAGGCCGGGGGCGGCTCCGGGCCGGGGCTGTCGTCCCGTGCGGCGGAGTCCGTACAGGACACCACGCTCCGCGTGGCCCTCGACACCATGCCCTACCTCGTCGACCACTGCTTCTACCACCAGCGGCCGGACTGGCCCGATGTCGGTGACCGTTGGCCCGTCGTCCCCGCGACAACCATGATCCGGCACATGACCGACGCGGTGGCCGCGTCCGGCAGCGTCGGTGTCACGGTCGCCGTCCGCGGCGCCCGCTTCCTCTCCTGGCTGGTCGCCGAGCCCGCCGTCGACGTGACCACGACCGTCCGGAGCGTCCCCGGGCGGCCGGGCAGCCACTCCGTGGACTTCGGTACGTACGCGCGCGCCGAGACCGAGACGGCGCCCCGCCACCCGGCGCCGCCCGCCCGCTGGAGCGTGCCGGGCGGTGAGGAGGCGCCCACCGTGTCCGCCCGGCGCATGTACGAGGAGCGGTGGATGTTCCATGGCCCGCTGTTCCAGGGTGTCACCGCGGTGACGGGGATCGGCGCGCGGCACGTCCGGGGTGTGCTCACGGCACCGCCCGCGCCCGGGGCGCTACTCGACAGTGCCGGACAGCTCCTCGGCTACTGGCTGATGGCCACCCGTGCCGACCGCACGGTGGTCCTGCCGGTCGGGATCCGCGAGATCCGGTTCCACGGCCCGGAACCCACCGCGGGCGAGCGCCTCGACTGCCACGTCCGCATCACCGACCTCACCGATACCCGGCTGGCGGCGGACGTCCAGCTCAGTCACCGCGAAAGCCACCGCGGAAGCCACCGCGAAAGCCACCGCGGAACCGTCTGGTGCGAGATCACCGGCTGGGAGGACCGTCGGTTCGACTCGCCGCCCGCGGCCGACGCGATCCGGCGCAGGCCCGGGGAGAGCGCCCTCGCCCGGATCCAGCCCGGCGGCTGGCACCTGGTCTTCGAGCACTGGCGCGACTCGGCCTCCCGCGACCTGGCGATGCGCAACGTGCTGGGCGGCGCCGAACGCGACGCCTACGCGGCCCGACCGGCGCGCGGCAGAGCGCAGTGGCTGCTCGGCCGGATCGCCGCCAAGGACGCCGTACGCCACCACCTGTGGCGGCACGGCGCGGGTCCCGTGTTCCCCGCCGAGATCCGGGTGCGCAACGACGACACCGGCCGGCCGTACCCGGAAGGGGTACACGGCCGCGAACTGCCGCCCCTGGCCCTGTCCCTCGCCCACTGCGCGGAAGCGGCGGTCGCCCTGGTACGCCCGGCGCGCAGCACGCCCGCGGGCACCGGCACCGGCACAGGCACCGGCGTCGGCACAGGCGCAGGCATCGGCGTCGGCGTCGGCGTCGGCATCGACATCGAGGAGATCACCGAGCGGCCGGAGGCCACCCGCGACGCGGTCCTGGCCCCCGGGGAACTCCCGCTCCACGACCGCCTCGGCGGCGGCGCCCGCGTCCTCACCCGCTTCTGGACGGCCAAGGAGGCCGCGGCCAAGGCCGAGGGCACCGGTCTGCACGGCAGGCCGCGCGACTTCCGCGTCACCGCCGCGGACGGCGACCGGATGACGGTCCGCACGCCCTCCGGCCGCACCCACTCCGTGTCCCTCGCCGAGACCGGCAACCCGGCGGGCCTGCCGCCCCGCCGCTACGTCGTCGCCTGGACCGAGGACGCCCACCGGCAGCACCACGAGGAGAGTCCCTCATGACCACCACCCCCACGCCCGACGCCGTCACCCCCCTCCCCGGGACCGACGAGCGCGCCGTCCTCGCCGCACTCACGGAGGCCCTGCACGCCGTCATCCCCGAACTCGCGCTGGAGGGCACGGCCGTCACCATGGACACCCGCTTCGTCGAGGACCTCGACCTGGAGTCCATCGACCTGGTCACCCTCACCGCCGAGCTCGGCCGCCGCTACGGCGACCGGGTCGACTTCCCGGCCTTCTTCGCCTCCCTCGAACTCACCGAGGTCATCGAGCTCTCCGCCGGGCGGCTGGTCCGCTACATCGCGGGGCGTACGAGGTGACGACGGCCCGCCGCCCCCGCCTCAACGTCGTCCGCGTCGGACCCTCCGGCGGGAACACCGCCGTCCTGGTCCACGGCATCGCCACGGACAACCTGACCAGCTACTACTTCACCGTGGCCGCGGCGCTCGCCGAGGCGGGCCACGACGTGGTGATGTACGACCAGCGCGGCCACGGCCGCAGCGAACGCCCCGCCGGTGGCTACCGGCTGGAGGACTTCACGGGCGACCTCGCCGCCCTCGTCGACGGCCTGGACACCACCGGTCCCGTCCACCTCGTCGGGAACTCCTTCGGTGGCACCGTCGCCTTCGACTACGCCCTGCGCCACCCCAACCGCGTCGCCGGCCTCGTCGTGGTGGAGTCCGAGCCGCCCACCGTGGCCTGGGCCGCGAAGATGAGCGGAATCCTCGCGGACTCCGCGGGCAGCCTCCACGACGCGCGCGCCCTGCCCTGGATCGAGCGGAACTACGGCCGGCACTCGGCCCGGCTGGTCCGCCAGGCCCGCCCGCTGCTGCAGGAGACGACGATCGCCGCCGACATCGCGGCCAGCCGGATCCCCGCCGAGGAACGCTGGCGGGAGCTCGACCTGCCCGTCCTCGCGGTGTACGGCAGCACCTCCGACCTCGCCGGCACGGCACCGTGGCTGGAGTCCCTGCTCCCCGACTGCCGCACCCACCGGATCGCGGGCCATGGCCACTCCGTCCTCGTGAACGCCCCCCGGACCATTGGGACACTCCTGCTCGACTGGATCCGCGACGGGCACCGGCACCGGTCGGAGGCGGTGCGCGTATGAGGCGGCCGAGACGGTTCCTCTTCGTCGTGCCGCCGCTCGTCGGACACATCAACCCGGCCGCCGCGGTGGCCGCCGAACTCACCCGGCGCGGACACCGGGTCGCCTGGGCCGGGCTCCCCGGGCCCGTCGGGGAACTGGCGGGGCCCGGCGCCGAGATCCACCCCTGCGAGGCGCCCCGCGACCTCCACCGGCCGCCCGACTTGCGCGGGGCCGCGGCGCTGCGCTTCCTGTGGCAGGACTTCCTCGTCCCGCTCGCCACGGCGATGGCGCCCGGGGTGGAACGGGCCGCCGCCGCCTTCCACCCGGACGTGATCGTCGCCGACCAGCAGGCACTCGCCGGCGCCCTGACGGCCGAGCGGCTCGGCATCCCCTACGCGACCTCCGCCACCACCTCCGCCGAGTTCTCCGCAGCCCTCGCCGGCATGCCGAAGGTGGCGGAATGGATCCACGGGCTGCTGGCCGGACTGCGCGCCACGCTCGGCGACCCGGCACGCACCCACGACCTCCGCTTCTCGCCCGACCTCGTCCTCGCCTTCACCACCACCGTCTTGGCGGACGCGTCCGCCGCGCCCCCGCAGACCCGCTTCGTAGGACCCGCCCTCGCCCGGCGGCCCGACACCGCGCCCTTCCCCCGGGAGTGGCTCGACGCGGCACGGCACACCGTCCTGGTGTCCCTCGGCACCGCCAACACCGACCTCGGCGGCCGATTCCTCACCGAGTGCGCGGCGGCCGTACGGGACCGGTCACCGCACCTCCAGGCCGTCGTCGCCGACCCGGGCGGGGTGCTCGCCGGCACCTCGGACGACACCGTGCTGGCCGTGCCGAGCATGCCGCAACTCGCCCTGCTGCGGCGGGCGTCGGCCGTGGTCTGCCACGCCGGGCACAACACCGTCGCGGAGTCCCTGCTGCACGGGGTGCCGCTGGTCGTCGCCCCCATCCGGGACGACCAGCCCGTGATCGCCGCACAGGTCACCACGGCCGGTGCCGGGATCCGGATCCGGTTCGGCCGCGCGGACCGCGAGGCGGTCGGTGCCGCACTGGACGCCGTGCTCACCGAGCCCGGGTACCGCGCGGCAGCCCACCGCGTCCAAAACTCCTTCCGCGCCGCGGGAGGCGCCGCCGCGGCCGCCGCGCACCTCGAAGAGACCGCCGTACGTTGGGCCGACGCCGCGCCCCCATCCGCCCCCACCCGATGAGGAGAACCGGGGAGACCATGAACCGGACCCAGGAAGTAGACCGGCTCCGTGTCGACTACCAGCGCGAACTCGCCCGCGGCACCGACCGCTTCCACGAACCGAGGCGCACCGCCTGCCCCTGGTGCGGCTCCTCCCGCCTGCGTACCCGGCTGCGCACCGTCGACCTGATCCAGCACAAGCCCGGCACCTTCGTGATCGACCAGTGCCGCGCCTGCTCCCACTCCTTCCAGAACCCCCGGCTCACGCCTGAGGGACTGGACTTCTACTACCGGGACTTCTACGACGGCCTGGGCAGCGAGACGACGGCGTGGATCTTCGACAGCAAGGGCAGTCGCAAGCGCTACCTCGCCAGTGCCCGCGCACTCCTCCCGTTCGGCACCGCCCGCCGGTGGCTGGACGTCGGCACCGGACACGGCCATTTCCCCGGGACGGCCGGAACGGTCCACCCGGCCACCGTCTTCGACGGCCTCGACGTCGGCGACGGGGTTGAGGAGGCCCGGCGCCAGGGGCGGATCACCGAGGCGCACCGCGGCCTCCTCACCGACCTCGCCCCCAAGCTGGAGGGCGCGTACGACACGGTGAGCATGTTCCACTACCTGGAGCACACCACCGACCCGCGCGCGGAACTGACCGCCGCCCGCACGGTCCTCGCCCCCGGCGGGCACCTCATCATCGAGGTGCCGGACCCGGAGTGCCTGGCGAGCGCGGTCCTGGGCCGCTGGTGGTTCCCGTACTTCCAGCCACAGCACCTGCACCTCATGCCGCTCGCCAACCTCCGCCGCGAACTGGAGGCACTCGGCTATGGCGTCGTTGCTGTCGAACGGCACGAGCCGCACATCCCGTTCGACTTCGCCGGCGCCGTGCTCCTCGCCCTCCTGCACGCCCTGCCGCCCGGCGACGAACCCTGGCACCCCGTCCCGCCCAGCGGCCTCCAGCGGAAGGCCCGTGCGGCCCTGTTCTGGTCGGCCGTGCCGCTGCTGGCCGGCGTGTACGGCGCGGAACAGCTGCTCGCTCCGCTCCTCCGCCGGACGCGGTTCTCCAACGCGTA
>NZ_JAIQLH010000245.1 GCF_020037025.1 Streptomyces huiliensis
CGCTCCTCCGCCGGACGCGGTTCTCCAACGCGTACCGGATCGTGGCGCGCGCCGGGGCCGCGGACTGACCGGCCGAATCCCTGTACGCGGTCAGGCGAACCGCAGCAGCGTCACCGCGGGGGAGACGGACCGGAAGACCGGCACCAGGTGCTGGTGGCGGACGAGCCGGCCCGTCACCCCGCGGCCACGCGGCATGGTCAGCGCCCGTACGTCCGTGATCCGCGGGTGTACCGCGTACAGCCGGGAGCGGTCGCGCGGCGCCATCGACCAGTGCATCGGCGGGATGGCCAACTCACCGATCCGGATCTTCCCTTCGCGTGTCAGCCTGGTGATCCAGCGGGGCATCGAGTCCAGCACCAGCGCCCCGCCCGGCAGCCGTTCGGCGCACGCGGCGATGATGTCCCGCACCTCGCGGGGCCGCAGGTACATCATCAGCGCCTGCGCGGTCACGATCGTGCCCCGTTCCGGGGCGTCGATCTCGTCGAGCCAGCTCAGGTCGGCGGCGGACCGGGCGAGCACCCGCGCCCGCGGGTGCTCCGGCAGCAGGGCGCGCCGCAGTCCGGCGGCCTCCGGCAGGTCGACGCTCAGCCA
>NZ_JAIQLH010000246.1 GCF_020037025.1 Streptomyces huiliensis
CGCCACCGCGCCGGCCGCCCCGGCGAAGCGCACGCGGCGCGTCGCGACGCGGGCCGTCACCACGCTCGGCTCGGACGCCGCTACGGCGCCTGAGCCGGTCGTCGAGGCCGCCGCGCCGGCCGTCGAGGCGGAGGCCGAGGTCAAGCCGAAGCGGACGCGTACCGCCAAGAAGGCCACCGCCGCGCCGGTGGCCGAGGGCGAGGCGGAGGTCAAGCCCAAGCGCACCCGCACGACCAAGAAGGCCACCGCCGCTCCCGTCGCCGAGGCGGAGGGTGAGGCCGAGGCCAAGCCGAAGCGCACTCGCACCACGAAGAAGGCCGCTGCCGCGCCGGTGGCTGAGGGTGAGGCGGAGGTCGAGGCGAAGCCGAAGCGCACGCGTACGGCCAAGAAGGCCTCCGCCGCTCCCGTCGCCGAGGCGGAGGGTGAGGCCGAGCCCAAGCCGAAGCGCACTCGCACCCCGAAGCAGGCCGCTGCCGCGCCGGTGGCAGAGGGTGAGGCGGAGGTCGAGGCGAAGCCGAAGCGCACCCGTACGGCCAAGAAGGCCACCGCCGCTCCCGTCGCCGAGGCGGAGGGTGAGGCCAAGCCCAAGCGCACTCGCACCGCCAAGAAGGCCGCCGCCGCTCCCGTCGCCCAGGACGAGGCCGAGGTCAAGCCCAAGCGGACGCGGACGGCCAAGAAGGCCGCTGCCGCTCCCGCGGTGGAGGGTGAGGCGGAGGCGAAGCCGAAGCGGACCCGCAAGAAGGCCGCTGCCGCGCCGGTGGCCGAGGCGGAGGTCGTGGCCTAAGGGGATTGGGCCCCGGACCCACCCTTTCACCGTTTCTTGCGGGAGGTCCCGCACCCCGGGCGCACCTGCGGCGCGCGTCCTCAAACGCCGGACGGGCTGATTCAGCCCGTCCGGCGTTTGAGGACAACCGCGCGGAGCGCGGTTTCAGGGGGGCTGGAGGCCGACCCCCAGGAATCGGCGAAGGGGCGGGACCGGGGCACCGCCCGCCGCAGGCGCGCCTACGCCGCGAGCCCCCCGTCCACGGCCACCGACGCCCCCGTCACATACCCGGCGGAGGGCGAGGCGAGGTGGGCGACCGTCGCCGCGACCTCCTCCGGCCGTGCGTACCGGCCAAGAGCCGTCGCCCCCGCCTGAGCCTCGGCGAAGGGCCCGTCCGCCGGGTTCATGTCGGTGTCGACGGGACCGGGGTGGACGATGTTGACGGTGACACCGGCGGGGCCGAGCTCGCGGGCCAGGGACTTGGTCAGGCCGATGAGGGCCGCCTTGCTGGTGGCGTAGAGCGTGCCGCCGGGGAACGGCACGTACTGCGTCATGCAGCTGCCGATCATGACGATGCGCCCACCCGCGCCGAGGTGCCGCACCGCCGCCTGGGTGGCCAGGTAGACCCCTCGGACGTTGACGGTGAGGACGCGGTCGACGTCCTCCTCGGTCAGCTCGCCGATCGGGCCGAGAGCGCCGACACCCGCGTTGTTGACGAGGACGTCGAGGCGTCCGAACTCCGCGACGACCGCGTCCACCGCGCCGCGTACCGCCGCCGCGTCCGCCGCGTCGGCGCGTAGGGCCAGGGCGCGCCGGCCGAGGGCCTTCACCTCGGCCACGACGTCCGCCGCGGCCTCCTCGTTCGTCTGGTAGGTGAAAGCGACGTCGGCACCGCCCGCCGCCAGGCGGAGGACGACGGCCCGGCCGATGCCCCGGCCGCCGCCGGTGACGAGGACGGCCTTGCCGTCGAACTCGTTGGGGACTACTGCGCTGTTCACTGTGTTCTGCATGTTTCGATCTTCTTCGCCCGGGCCGCCCGGGGCTGGCGGCCATCGGACGTCGCGTTAGCCTCGGACCATGAGCAGGCCGCCGTTCCTCACCTTGCCCCCCTGTGCCCGTGCGTACCGGCTCGCCACCGCGCGCGGGGAGTTCGCCGTCCACGACGCCCGGCCGGCCGGCGCGCACCGGGGCACGGTGCTGCTGGTGCCGGGGTTCACGGGCAGCAAGGAGGACTTCATCGCGCTGCTGGAGCCCCTCGCGGAGGGCGGTCTGCGGGCGGTCGCGGTGGACGGGCGGGGGCAGTTCGAGACGCCCGGGCCCGACGACGCGGCGGCCTACGCCCCGGACGAGCTGGCGCTCGACGTCCTGGCGCAGGCCGCCGCGCTCGGCGACGGTCCGGTGCACCTGCTCGGCCACTCGCTCGGCGGGCTGATCGCCCGGGCGGCCGCGCTGCGCGAACCGGGCGCGTTCCGCTCGCTGACGCTGATGAGCAGTGGGCGGGGGCCGGTCTCGGCCGGGCAGCAGGAGCGCACCCGGTTGCTGATCCACGCCCTGGAGGGGCTGGGGATGAGCATGGAGGAGGTGTGGCGGGAGATGCTCCGGCTCGACGCTGAGCAGAGCGGCGACCCGGAAGAGAGCATCCTGCCGACGGAGCACGGCGCGTTCCTGCACCGACGGTGGCTCACCACGCACCCCCTCCAACTCACCACCACAGCCCGGCAGTTGATGACCGAGCCGGACCGCGTCGCGGAGCTGGCGCGGCTGCCGCTGCCGCTGTGCGTGGCCTCCGGCGCGGAGGACTACGCCTGGCCGGTGCCCGAGCTGGACGCCATGGCGGCGGAGCTGTCCGCGCGGCGCGTGCTGGTCGAGGGCGCGGGGCACTCGCCGAACGCCGAGGAGCCGGCGGCCACGGCCGCCCGGCTCCTCGACTTCTGGGCCCCGACGGCCTGCCGGCCGGCGGTCAGCAGCCCCGCGCCGCCTCGGTGACCGTGAAGATGCCGCCCTCGGGATCGCAGAGGGTCGCCTCCTGGCCGACCCGCGAGACGCCCGGCTCGGCGACCACCGAGCCGCCGGCCGCGACGGCCGCCTCGACGGCCTTCTCCACGTTGTCGACGCGGAAGTAGACGTGCCAGCGCGGCCGGACCTTGGGGTCGGGGGCCGCCTCGACGGCGCCGCCACGCAGACAGGCCACCGTCTGGCCGGCGACCCGCACCATCACCACGTCGTCCTCGTAGCGCACGTCCGTGTCCTGGCCGTCCCACTGGAAGACGCCGCCGTAGAAGAGGGCGGCGTCGAAGCAGTCGCGGGTGCGCAGTTCCAGCCAGGCGGGGGCGGCGCCGCTGCCGATGCTCCAGTCGCGCAGCACCCGCCCCTCCCAGAACCCGAAGACCGCGCCGTCCGGGTCGGCGGCCAGCACGGCACGGCCGCCGCCGAAGGCGAGCGGACCGACGGCGACGGTGCCGCCGCGCTCGCGGACCCGTGACGCCGCGGTGTCCGCGTCGGCGACGGCGAAGTAGCTGCTCCAGTGGACGGCCACGCCCATCCGGCGGGCGACGTTGCCCAGCCCGGCGACGGACCGGCCGCCGGAGAGGGCGACGCAGAAGTCCTCGCCCAGCGAGCCCTGCCGGAAGGTCCAGCCGAGCACCGCGCCGTAGAAACGCTGCGCCGCGCCGAGGTCGCCGGTCAACAGGCTCACCCAGCAGGGCGTCCCCGGCCCCGCACGGTCGGAAGCCGACATGGCCGATCGCCTCGTCTCTCTTGTCCGGTACTCCAGCGGTGACGGGTGGCCGGCGCGCGTCGGGCCGCGTCCCACCCGTAGCAAGGGTTCCACTCGGTCCTCCGGTACGCATTCCGGCACGCGCGTCCCACGCGCAGTTCTTCCCCTGGGCGTATGCCCCCGTTCCGTCACTCCATCCCCGGCCGCTTCGGGGGCTCCCGAGACCTCGGGAGCCCCTCGCGCCTCACCGAAAATCCCGGAGCACCTCAGAACCGCATCCGCAGGTGGTCCCAGAACCCGTCGCGCAGCGCCCGGCGCAGGTCCGCGTGGCCGCGCAGGGACAGGCCGAGCAGCGCCTCGGCGGCGACCAGCAGCTCCTGGTCGACGGCGCCCGGCAGGTAGGGGTGGCCGGGGAGGAGCTCGGACAGGGCGTCCGGGCCCCGGGCACCGAGCCACTCGGAGGCCACCCGGGCGCCGACGAACCGCACCTCCTCGCGGTCCGGGACCGGCCCCCGGTGCGCCGGCGCCTCGGGGGGCGGCTCGGGAGCGGCCCGCCGGGTCACGTAGGGCTCGCAGAAGTCGCGGTCGAAGGTGCGCCGGCTGTCCACCTCCCACAGCAGCGGGTCCGCCTGGTTGCGTCCGCCCGGGGCCTCGATGCCCCAGAGGTGCACCCGGGCGCCGTACCCCTGCGCCGCCTCGACGGCGGAGACCAGGTCCTCGTCGCCGCCGACGAGCACGGCGTCGCTGATCGCCCGGTGCCGGGCCAGCGTCTCCAGGTCGGTGCGGATCAGGGAGTCCACGCCCTTCTGCTGGTTGTGGGCGTTGAGGTTGCCGAGCCGGACCTTGACGTCGGGGAGCTCGGCGATGCCCTGCTGCTCGGTGGTGTGGATGCGGCGGCGGGCGCCGTCGTACCAGTAGACGCGCAGCAGTCGGCTGTCGGGGAAGATCGTCCGCGCCTTGTCGATGAACGCCTCGATCAGGCCCTCGGCGTCGAGCTCGATGGCCCGCCGGTCCTCGCTGCCGACGACGAGGCGGCCGGCGGCGGCGTAGGCGTAGCCCGCGTCGACGAAGACGGCGTGGGTGGCGGGGGTGGTCGCGACCTCGGCGAGGACGCGGGTGAGTAGTTCGTTGGTGCGCTCGATGCCGGCCACGACGTCGGCCAGGTCGAGTGCTCCGGGGTGTTCTTCGTTCATGTGGGGGGCTCGCTCACTCAAAACACTACCGGTCAGTAATTAGTCATGATAAAAATTTCTTTAGCGTAGGGAATGTTTGCAGACGACACCTCGTTGGACACGTATGGGAACGCACCGCAACGCTGCGGCGCCGGTTCCCGTTTCTGCCGAAGTTCTCCTCAGGAGGATCAGACGAAGGGAGAAGCCTGTGCGCTTCGAGATCATGCGACTGGACGACGTCGACGGCACCGCCCTCGACAGCACGGTCGTGGACGCCGCCTCCGTCAACCGGATCGTGCAGCAGGCCGCCTCCATCGGCCAGCGCATCTACATCCGCCCGGCCGACACCGCGACGCGGTGACAGGCTGAAGAGTACGCACGTCCGGCAGCCGTCGGACGCGGAACGCCCCCGCACGGACCGTCCGTACGGGGGCGCTTCGCGTTCACGGGGGCGTACTCCGGCCGCTCGCGCGGTCGTTCGCCCCTCCCGGATCACCAGTTGTGGATCACCTGGGAGACGCCGTTGATGATCTGCTGCACGGCGAGCGCGGACAGCATCATGCCCGCGAGCCGGGTGACCAGCACCACGCCGCCGTCCTTGATCACCTTGATGATCAGCAGCGAGTAGCGCATCACCAGCCACAGCACCACGTGCATGGCGGCGATGGCGGTCCACACCGAGACCTGGGAGGCGAACGAGTCCGCGTGCTGCACGGCGAGGATCACCGAGACGATCGCACCCGGCCCGGCCAGCAGCGGCATGCCCAGCGGCACCAGCGCGGCGTTGACGTCCTTCGTCTGCGTGGGCTCCTCCGACTTGCCGGTGAGCAGGTCCAGCGCGATGAGCAGCAGGAGCAGACCGCCCGCGATCATCAGGGCCGGGGTGGTGATGTGCAGGTAGTCCAGGATCTGCTGGCCGCAGATGCCGAAGACGGTGATGACGCCGAACGCCACCGTCGCCGCCTGCCAGGCCATGCGCCGCTGGACCTTGGCGGGCCGGCCCGAGGACAGGGCGAGGAAGATCGGCGTGATCCCGGGCGGGTCCATGATCACGAAGAGGGTGAGGAAGAGCGAGCCGAAGACAGCGAAGTCGAACACAGTGAGGGCCTTGCGGTGTGGTGCCGGTCGGAGGACGGGGAAGACGGGGCGGGGAGTGGGAGAAGCGACGTCGCGTGGAACGGTCGTCGCGGAAGGAAAAAGGGAGCGCCCGGAGAGTGGAGTGGTCGCGCGCCGGCGTCATACGGCGCACGGACGCGCGCGGAAGCCCGGACGCCGTCGGCGGCATCCGGCCCGCGCTGGGGGCCTTCCGGGGTGGTGCGGGCTCAGCCGCCCGCGCCCGGGACGGGGAACGCGCCCGTCGCGCGGCGCGTGATCTCGCCGTAGATCTCGGGATCGGTGGTGAACTCGCCGAGCGCACAGGTCTTGTTGCGGCCGTGGTAGTCGCTGGAACCCGTGGTCAGCAGGGAGAGGTCGGCGGCGAGGCCGCGCAGCCGGGCCCGGGCGGAGGCGTCGTGGTCCATGTGGTCGACCTCGACACCGTCCAGTCCGGCCGCGGCCAGCTCGGCTATCGCGCCCTCGGGGACGCACACGCCCCGCTTGACGGCCAGCGGGTGGGCGAGGACGGTGACCCCGCCGGCGGCCTTGACCAGCCGGACGGCCTCGAACGGGTCGAGCTCGTACTTGTCGGCGTAGGCGCGGCCGCCGTTGCCGAGCCACTCGGGCGTGAACGCGTCCGAGACGGTGTCGACCACGCCGAGCTCGACCATGGCCGTGGCCACGTGCGGCCGGCCCACGGCGCCCTGGGCCAGTTCGGCGACCCGCTCCCAGGTGACGGGGACGCCGAGGTCGTTCAGCCGGGCCACCATCGCGCGGGCCCGGGGCTCGCGTCCGTCGCGGACGAGCTCGCGCGCGCGGGCGAACTCCGGCTCCGCCGGGTCGAAGAGGTACGCCAGCATGTGCACCCCGACGCCGTCGGCGCCGCCCAGCCGGCAGGAGAGTTCCGCGCCGGTGACGAGGGTGAGGCCGGGCGGGAGCGCCGCGAGGGCCTCCGCGTGCCCGCCGACGCCGTCGTGGTCGGTCAGCGCGACGACGTCCAGGCCCGCCGCGGCGGCGTTGCGGACCAGCTCGGCGGGGGTGTCCGTACCGTCGGAGGCCGTGGAGTGGGTGTGCAGGTCGATGCGCACGACACGGGCCTCCCAGCGAACGAAGCGAACGGGGCGAACAGACGGGAACCGAACGGACGGAACCGATCAGAATCACGCTACGGACGGAACCGGTTCAGGATAACGGTCGTCCGCCCGCTCCCCGGCCGGTCCGATCCGGCACCCGCGGTGCGGCGGTTTGTACAGTGCGGCGTCCTGCGCGGCGCCACGGGGGTCGGCGCAGGGGTCGTCACGGGGGGTCAGGGCGAGACGATCCAGGGCGAGAGCGCCCCGCAGGGCAGCAGGTCCACCTCGGCGCCCGCGTCCCGCAGGTCGGTGAGGACCAGCTCGTCGTACATCAGCAGCCCGGACCGCTCGGGCCAGACGATGGCCCACAGCCAGAGGCCGCACGCCTCGCCGGCGAAGACGGCACGGTCACCGGGGACGCCGGAGACGTGCCAGAGCGGGGTGGGGCGGCCCGCCGCGAGGACCTTGGCGTCCGGGGGGCCGTCGACGCCCAGCCGCGAGCCGGGGTCGGGGCCGTCGATGCCCGCGTACCGGGCGCCCAGTCCGACGCCCAGTTCCTCGGCGACCAGCAGCAGCTCCCCCGGTCCGCCGAGCGGTCCGGGCCCTGAGCAGGCGACGGCGGTGGCCCGGCCGCCGCTGCGGTCGTCACCGGCGCAGACGACGCCGGTGAACAGCCAGCCCACCGGCAGCGGCCAGGGCATCCAGACGGGGACCCGCGCCCGGCCGACGACGACGGCCAGCGCCTCGACGCTCGGCGGAACCACGGGTTGCAGAGGGTGCACGCTCCCGTGCACGGCGCACTGCCAGGAGTCGGCGAAGAGACCGGGCGCACGGACCCGGCCACCGCACTTCGGGCAACTGGGTTCGCCCCTCATAGGTTCCAACGGTCCTCCGAGGGCGCCGTCGCGTCAAGGACGATCACCCTTCCGGAGTGCCGACCGCCGGCCCCGGTGCCAGTCGACGGTGTCGGTCGACGGCGTCAGTCGAGCGGGACGCCCTTCCGCAGCGGGTCCCGCAGGTCCGTGCCGTGCCGCAGCCAGCGCTCCTGGAGGGCCGCCGCGCCGTGGACGCGCTTCCAGGCGGCCTCGTTGGGGGTCATCGGCAGCAGCGGGAGGAAGCGGACGGGGTCCATCGGCGCGTCGAGCGCCAGGTCCGCGACCAGTCCGCCCGGCTCGCCGACGAGGACGGCGGTGAAGGACGCGCCCGGCCACAGCGGCTCACCGGTGTCCAGGGACGCGCCCGGGGCCACGACCAGGCCCTCCACCTGCGGGGAGGCGGCGAGCACGGCGAGCGGCCTGAGCACCTTGTCTGTGTCGGCGCGGCCCGGGCGGACGGTGAGGAGCAGCTCGGCGCGCGGCCCGCGCACCGGGTCGGCCAGCGGGGACGTCGGGTCGGCCATGGGGTGCGCGGACATGCCGAGGGTGGCGTAGCGGACGGCGTCCCCCTCGGAGTCGCCCGTTCCGGGCGCGGGGAACGTTCCGGACACGGGGAAGCGGAGGACCTCGATGCGGTCGGTGCCGAGGAAGGTCACCGCGGCGCGTGCGTCCGGTTCCCCGAAGGCGGAGCGGAGTCCGGCCTCGACCCGGGCGAGAACGTCTGACATGGCGCCGAGCATAGAACGTGTATCGAACAGGCAAAGCGGGGGCTTGACGTCCCGGGCGGCTGCTAGCCTTGGCCTCTGGTCAGGGAGTTACGTCCGTCCCTCAGCGGGGACCGGCCGGAGGAGGTGGGGCTGCGGTGGATCCTAGTCGACCGTGCAGTACCGACAGTTCTCCCGTCTCTCCGCTCCGGACGCGCGTCCCGCATTCCCTGTGATCTGACGCCTTCCACCGCCGGGCTCCACGCCGGCTCCGGAAGTCCCTTCGCGCCCGCGGCTCTTGGCGGAAGAACGCTGCCTTTACGCCCTCCCGCAAGCCTTCAGCGAAGTTCTCCGCGAACTGCCGCCGTTCTCGTTCGGCGCACGAAGCGCGGCCCGCTTCGTGGACGTACGCCTGTGTCCGTACCCCGTTCGTCACAGGCCCGCACGTCCCCGTTCCTGGCCGTGTTGCCCCGCGCCCCCCGACCGGCGGCCGGCCCGTGAATGGAGCCAGCCATGTCGATGATCCGTGACCTGCGCGCCGCCGTCCGTCCCGCCCTGCGCCGCGGCGGGACCCCGTACGAGTACGACGCCACTCGCGACGCGTCCACCAGCACCGCAGTGGTGGACTGCGCCGTCTACCGCGAGGGGATGCGGGCCAGCGCCCCCTGCGGCCCCGCCGAGGCCATGCGGCGCGTGCGCGCCGACGGCGGCTTCGTCTGGATCGGCCTGCACGAGCCGACCGAGCAGGAGTTCGCGGGCATCGCGCGCGAGTTCAACCTGCACCCGCTCGCGGTGGAGGACGCCGTCCACGCCCACCAGCGGCCCAAGCTGGAGCGGTACGACGACACCCTGTTCACCGTCTTCAAGACGATCCACTACGTCGAGCACGCCGAACTCACCGCGACCAGCGAGGTGGTGGAGACCGGTGAGGTGATGTGCTTCACCGGCGAGGACTTCATCATCACCGTCCGGCACGGCGGCCAGGGCTCGCTGCGCGCCCTGCGGCACCGGCTGGAGCAGGACCCGCCGCTGCTGGCCAAGGGCCCGTCGGCGGTGCTGCACGCCATCGCCGACCAGGTCGTGGACGGCTACATAGCGGTCGCCGACGCGGTGCAGGACGACATCGACGAGGTCGAGATCGACGTCTTCTCCGCCCCCAGCAAGGGTTCCTCGCGGGGTGGCGACGCGGGGCGGATCTACCAGCTGAAGCGGGAGGTGCTGGAGTTCAAGCGGGCGGTGACGCCGCTGATGCGGCCGATGCAGCTGCTGAGCGAGCGGCCGATGCGGCTGGTCGACCCGGACATCCAGAAGTACTTCCGGGACGTCGCCGACCACCTCGCCCGGGTGCACGAGCAGGTGGTCGCCTTCGACGACCTGCTCAACTCGATCCTCCAGGCCAACCTCGCGCAGGCGTCCGTCGCGCAGAACGAGGACATGCGCAAGATCACGTCCTGGGCGGCGATCTTCGCGGTGCCGACGATGATCGCTGGCATCTACGGCATGAACTTCACGCACATGCCGGAGCTGAAGTGGAAGTACGGCTATCCCATGGTCATGATCGTCACCGTCGCCATCTGTGTGACGATCCACCGCGGCTTCAAGCGGAACGGCTGGCTCTAGCCGGCCGCCGCTCCCCCCGCCCCGAGCGCTCCGCGGCGATCACCAGGGCCAGTCCGGCCAGGATCACCGCGAGCGCCGGGTAGGACGCGGCCGGCGGCAGCTGCCCCAGCCAGAGCGCCGCGATCAACGCCGCACCCGGTGTCTCCAGCAGGATCGCCGTCGAGGTGACGGACGGGCCGAGGCTCTTCACCACCCGGTTGACCAGCGAGTGGCCGAGCAGCTGCGCGGTGGCCGTCAGCAGCACCAGCTGCGTCCAGGCCCCGCCGTCGTACGGGCCGAGGGAGGCGCCGGATATGAGGCAGGCCGCGAGCAGGGCGACGGTCGTCGTCGCGTAGCAGACGAGGGTGTACGGGACGGTGGCCACCGTCCGCCGCACCTCCGCGCCCAGGAGGACGTAGCCCGCCGCCGCCATGCCGCCCGCCAGCGCGAGGCCGTCCCCGGCCAGGGCGCGCGGGGAGCTGGACAGGTCCACGCCGGTGAGGATCACGACGCCGAGGAAGGCCAGGGCCGTGCCCGCCCAGGCCACGGCGGGCTGCCGCCGACCGCGCATGCGGAGCAGGATCATCGTCCATATCGGGGTGGTGGTGACCAGCGCGGTCGAGGAGGCGACCGAGGTCATGCCGAGGCTCGGCAGCCACACGCCGAAGTGCAGGGCCAGCAGGGCGCCCGCGGCGACGGACAGCAGCACCGCCCGGCGGCTCATGGCGCGCAGCGCGGCCCGGTGCCGCAGCAGCGCGACCGGGGTGAGCACGCCCACCGCCATGGCGTTGCGCCAGAACGCGATGGCGAGCGCGGGGACGGCCGTGATGTGGGCGATCAGCGGCGCGGACAGGGCCAGCCCGGAGACCGCGACCAGGAGGAGGACGAGGTCGAGGGATGCCAGGGACGCTGTCCCCCGTGCGGGGGCCGGTCCGGCGCCGGGGTGCGGTGCGGCAGGCGCGGCGACTGCCGGCCGCTCGGTACAGGAATCGCTCACGCGCCCAAGCCTAGGCCGCAACATCGCGCAGGGTAACCGGAATCATCGGCGCACGGAGGGACGAACCGGCGCGGGGCCCTAGAGTTGGGCGCATGACGGAGACGCGGGCGCTGATCGAAGAGGCTGCCAAGAAGTCGGGCCTGATCTGGGTCCAGGGGCCGGACGGGCCGAGCCGGGCCCTCTGGCACGTCTGGCACGAGGGCGCGGTCCACGTCGTCGGCGGCCCCGGCGAGCAGCCGCTCGACGGCCTCGGCCTCGTCGACGGCGGCACCGCCTCGGTGACCGTCCGCAGCAAGGACAAGGGCGGCCGGCTCGTCGAGTGGACCGCCGCCGTCACCGAACTCCCGCCCGGCGGCGAGGCGTGGACCGCGGCGGTCGCCGAGCTCCGGCCCAAGCGGCTGAACGCGCCCGACGCGGAGACTCTCACCGAGCGGTGGGCGCGAGACTGCCGCGTCCTCCGGCTCGCTCCCACGGGGGCTACGGTGCCGCTGCCCGACGGGTCCTTGGCGGCCGTGCCGCTGCCTACTCCCGCCACGACGCGGCGGGCGATGCCGGCGGGGTTGCCGCGGCTGCTGCGGCGGGGGCGGCGCGGCTGAGCGCCTGCGGCGGGCTGTGCCCCGGTCCCGCCCCTTCGCCGTTTCTTGCGGGGGCCAGCCCCCGCACCCCCGAAACCGCGCTCCGCGCGGTTGTCCTCAAACGCCGGACGGGCTGGACTGTGCCTGAGCGGGCACTATCAGCCCGTCCGGCGTCTGAGGACGAGGGGCAGGACCGGGGCATCACCCCCCAGCCGGCAGCCGCTCCCCATAATCCAGCGTCTGCCCCTTCGGCGGCACCCGCAGCGGAAACCCCTTCCCCCACTCCGCGAAGTCCAACTCCCCCGCCCCACCGGCCCGTTGCAGCCGCAACGGATAAGGCGTCCCGTCGAGGGACACGTCCAGGACGCCGCCGGAGCCCCGTGCGTCCCCCGCCGTCAGGCGGATGGACCGCGTACCGCCCACCGTCCCGTGGTCGCCACGGAGCAGCTTGCCGTGCAGGCCGAGGAGGCCGTCCAGGAGGGTGTTCTTGTCGGTGAAGCCGCGCAGCTGCTGGTAGGCGGGGTCGCCGGAGGGCACCTTGACGTACTTGCCGTTGAGCTTCTGGGCCGCCGTGGCGAGGTCGCCTTTGCCTTTCTTGCCGGCGGCCGGCGCCGGCACCGGGTTCGGGCCGCCGCCGGGGCGGGCGCCCGCGCCGCCGCGGGACCAGAAGGCCGCGTCCGCCTTGACGAACAGTTCCTCGCCCACCCGCAGCAGCTCGAAGGCGACGTCCCCGGACGTGACCTTGCCGCTGCCGCCGTCCTTCCGCAGCCGGACGTCGATGCGGTAGGTGCGGCCCTGGCTGACGACGTTGCCGGACAGGTGGACGGCGTCGGCGGCGCGGGCGGCCTCGCGGGCCCGGTCCTGGATCACCGCGGCCTTGAGCTTGCCCACGCCGTTGGTCCCGGCGTCCGGGTCCTCCTCGCCGCCGCAGGCCACCAGGGCCGTGGACAGCCCCACGCACAGGGCCCCCACGAGAGCCGCCTTCCGGGTTCGCACCTGCTCCTGCCTCCTGTCAGCGCCGGATACGGCAGCGTACTCGCGCCCCCTGCGTCCCGGGTGCCTCCCCCGGCGCGGAGCGGCAGTACGCGGCCGGTCACGTTAGCCTGAACCGGACAACGGCCGGGGGCGGTCCGTGGAGGAGGTGTGCGGCATGGCGGCGAGCGTCCGCGTGTTCGTGTCGCACCTGTCCGGAACGGCCGTGTTCGACCCGAACGGCGACCGGGTCGGCCGGGTCCGCGACGTGGTGGCGATGCTGCGGGTCGGCGCCCGCCCACCGCGCGTGCTGGGGCTGGTCGTCGAGGTCGTCAGCCGGCGCGTCATCTTCCTGCCGATGACCCGGGTGACGGGCGTGGAGTCCGGCCAGGTCGTCACCACCGGCGTCGTCAACATGCGGCGCTTCGAACAGCGTCCGACCGAGACCCTCGTGCTCGGCGAGCTGCTGGACCGCCGGGTGCGGCTGGTGGCGACCGGCGACGAGGTCACCGTCCTCGACGTGTCGATCACCCAGCTCCACGCCCGCCGCGAGTGGGAGATCGACAAGGTCTTCGTCCGGCGCGGCAAGGGCGGGGCGCTGCGCCGGAAGGGGGAGACCCTGACCGTCGAGTGGTCGGCCGTCACCGGCTTCTCGCTGGAGGAGCACGGGCAGGGCGCCGCCAGCCTGCTGGCCACCTTCGAACAGCTGCGCCCCGCCGACCTCGCCAGCGTCCTGCACCACCTGTCCCCCAAACGGCGTGCCGAGGTGGCCGCCGCCCTCGACGACGACCGGCTCGCGGACGTCCTGGAGGAGCTGCCGGAGGACGACCAGATCGAGATCCTCGGCAAGCTGAAGGAGGAGCGCGCGGCCGACGTCCTGGAGGCGATGGACCCCGACGACGCCGCCGACCTGCTCTCCGAGCTGCCCGAGGAGGACAAGGAACGGCTGCTCACCCTGATGCAGCCGGGGGACGCGGCGGACGTGCGCCGGCTGATGGCGTACGAGGAGCGGACGGCGGGCGGTCTGATGACGACCGAGCCGATCGTGCTGCGGCCCGACGCCACCGTCGCGGACGCCCTCGCCCGGGTCCGCAACCCCGACCTCTCCCCCGCGCTCGCCGCCCAGGTGTACGTCTGCCGGCCGCCCGACGAGACGCCGACCGGCAAGTACCTGGGGACCGTCCACTTCCAGCGGCTGCTGCGCGACCCGCCGTTCACGCTCGTCGGCTCGATCACCGACACCGACCTGCGCCCGCTGCCCCCGGACACCCCGCTGCCCGCCGTCACCAGCTACCTGGCGACGTACAACATGGTCGCGGCGCCCGTGGTGGACGCCGGCGGCTCGCTGCTGGGCGCGGTCACCGTCGACGACGTGCTGGACCACCTGCTGCCGGACGACTGGCGCGAGACGGAACTGCACCAGGGTGCTCTGGGTATGAGCGCGATGGCGGCGGCGGAAGATTCCAGCGAGCCGGGGGAGGCGAGGGATGGGGAGTGACCGGGGCCGTGAGCACGGTCTGCCGCGGGAACGGGCGAAGGAACGTTCCGCCGCCCCCGCGCCCCAACGCGTCCGGCTCGACCAGCCGAAGCCGAAGCGGCGCCGCTGGCTGCCGGAGTACGACCCGGAGGCGTTCGGCCGGACCTCGGAGGAGATCGCCCGCTTCCTCGGCACCGGCCGGTTCATCGTCTGGATGACGGTGATCGTCGTGCTGTGGGTGGTGTGGAACACCACGGCCCCCGGCCATCTGCGCTTCGACCGCTACCCCTTCATCTTCCTCACCCTGATGCTCTCCCTCCAGGCCTCCTACGCCGCCCCGCTGATCCTGCTGGCGCAGAACCGGCAGGACGACCGCGACCGCGTCAACCTGGAGCAGGACCGGGAGCAGAACGAGCGGTCCATCGCCGACACCGAGTACCTGACGCGGGAGATCGCCGCGCTGCGGATGGGCCTCGGCGAGGTGGCGACGCGGGACTGGATCCGCTCCGAGTTCCAGGACCTGATCAAGGAGCTGGAGCAGCGCCGGGTATTCCCCGAGGAGAGTGAGGAACGCGACCGCTGACGGGCTTACCCCGGTGTCGGTGGTCCGCCGTACCATCAGGGCATGGCTACCGAGACCCCTGGCACCGTCCCCGCCGAAGAGGCGGTGCGCGCCGCGCTCGCTACGGTGAACGACCCCGAGATCAACCGGCCCATCACCGACCTGGGCATGGTGAAATCCGTCGACATCGCGGGTGACGGCTCGGTCGCGGTGGCGGTCTACCTGACGGTCGCCGGCTGCCCGATGCGGGAGACGATCACCGAGAACGTCCGCAAGGCGGTCGCGGGCGTGGCGGGTGTCACCGGTGTGACGGTCGAGCTCGACGTGATGGGTGACGAGCAGCGGCGCGAGCTGGCCGCCTCGCTGCGCGGCGGGGTCGCGGAGCGCGAGGTGCCGTTCGCCAAGCCCGGTTCGCTGACCCGCGTCTACGCGGTGGCGTCCGGCAAGGGTGGCGTCGGCAAGTCCTCGGTGACGGTCAACCTGGCGGCGGCGATGGCGGCCGACGGGCTGAAGGTCGGCGTCGTGGACGCGGACATCTACGGTCACTCGGTCCCGCGCATGCTGGGCGCCGAGGGCCGCCCGACCCAGGTCGAGAACATGATCATGCCGCCGTCGGCGAACGGTGTGAAGGTCATCTCCATCGGCATGTTCACCCCCGGCAACGCGCCGGTCGTCTGGCGCGGCCCGATGCTGCACCGCGCGCTCCAGCAGTTCCTCGCCGACGTCTACTGGGGCGACCTCGACGTCCTCCTCCTCGACCTGCCGCCGGGCACCGGCGACATCGCCATCTCGGTCGCCCAGCTGGTGCCCAACGCGGAGATCCTGGTGGTGACGACGCCTCAGCAGGCCGCCGCCGAGGTCGCCGAGCGGGCCGGTTCGATCGCCGTGCAGACGCACCAGAAGATCGTCGGCGTCGTGGAGAACATGGCCGGGCTGCCCTGCCCGCACTGCGACGAGATGGTCGACGTCTTCGGCACCGGCGGCGGGCAGCTCGTCGCCGAGGGCCTCACCCGCACCACCGGCGCCACCGTGCCCGTGCTGGGCTCGATCCCGATCGACGTCCGGCTGCGCGAGGGCGGCGACGAGGGCAAGCCCGTCGTGCTGTCCGACCCGGACTCGCCGGCCGGCAGCGCGCTGCGCGCCATCGCGGGCAAGCTGGGCGGGCGGCAGCGGGGGCTTTCGGGGCTGTCGCTGGGTATCACGCCGCGCAACAAGTTCTGAGCGGACGGGCTCCCCGGGGCGGACGCGTGCGGGGCGGGCGCGGACGCGTGCCGCCCCAGCGCGTCAGCCCGCGTACGAGGCGATGTCCTCGATGGCCGCGAAGCCCATGCCGTAGGCGCTCATCCCGCGTCCGTACGCGCCGATGTGCACCCCGCCGGAGCAGCCGGCGGCCGTGCAGGAGCCGGTGTCCCCGCCGTGGCCGCAGGCGTGCGGGGCGGAGCCGGCGAGCACCCAGCCGTACTCCGACTCGCGGTAGCGGAACTCGGCGGACACGCCGTCGACCGGCAGGGAGAGGGTGCTCCAGGGGGCCTCGTCCAGCTGGTCGGCCAGTTCCCAGGCGAGGGCCGTCTGCTGGTCGAGCCAGTTCTGCCGCAGGGCCCGTTCCATCCGGGCGGGCCAGGTGCAGGCGAGGAGGCCGGCGCCGGCCAGCCAGGCGGCCGAGGAGACCGAGGTGGCCTCCAGCACGCCCGTGCCGTCGGCGCTGCGGCGCACCGGGCGGCCGGCGACGGTCACGACGACCGCGAAGCGCTGCCCGTCGGAGAGGGTGCCCGCCTTGTCGAACCGGTCGGGCTTGGGGGAACGGCCGGGGTGGCTTGAGCGGAGCGTGGGCTCCGCGCCGTGGCCCGTCGCGCCGTGCTCCACCGTGCCGTCGGCGGCCGTGCCGACCTGGAGCAGCCAGCGGCGTCCGGTGAACGCGCCGTCCAGCCCGTACCAGGGGAACGCCGCCTGGAGGTAGCCGTCGAGTGGCCGCCGCTCGCCGGGTGCCCGCTCCGGCTCGTCCTGTCCCTCGGGGAGGGTCTCCCCGGCGGGCGCTCCGGCCGTCACTGCCCGGCTGGTGGTCTCCATCTGCGCGGCGCCTCCTCGTTGCCCCGTCGTGCCCGGCGTGCCGTTCCGGCGAGCGCCGTCGCCGTCGACCCGGACAAGGGGAGGATAGCCACCCGCGTCAATGGGGCACCGCAGGCGTGGCTCAGGTGGCGTCGCTCGTCCGCGGAGCTCAGGTGGCGTCGGAGTCGAACGGGGGCCGCTCGCCCGGCTGGACGGGCCCGGTCTTCTTGACCAGGTCGGGGCCCTGCTTGGTCAGGTCGGGACCCTTTTTGAGCAGGTCGGGACCGCCGGAGGACTGCGAGGCGGCGGGCTCCGGGTCGCGTCCGTGCACCGCGTCGGTGACTCCAGACAATTCGGACATCTCGGAGCGGAAGTCGAAGCCGTTGCGGATCTCCTTCAGCCCCAGCTCGTCCTTGTCCAGGACGTGCTTGCGGACGAAGGTGCGCGGGTTGAGGTCCTCGAACTCGAAGTCCTTGAACTCGGGGCCCAGCTCGGAGCGGATGTCCTCTTTGGCGCTCTCCGAGAACTGCCGCAGCTTGCGCAGGGTGCGCGACACGTCCTGGATCATCTTCGGCAGCTTGTCCGGACCGAAAATGAGCAGAGCGAGGACGACGAGCGCGATCAGCTCGGGAAGTCCTATGTCGAGCACCTGCAGCTCCTTGATGCGTGGGCGGCCCAGGGGTTCAGGCCGCCTCTCACGGTACCTGGCCCGGCGGGCGGTGCGGGAGACGGCCGGGCCAACATCGGACCAAGGGCCGGTTCGGGATCAGCTGGAACTGGCCGTCCCGAGCGTCATCCGGACCGTGCGCTCCTTGCCGTCGCGCTCGACGGTGAGCATGAGCCGGTCGCCCGGCCGATGACTGCGGATCTTGACGATGAGCTCCTGACCACTGCGGACGGGGACGTCGTCGACCTTTTTGATCACGTCGCCGGGGGCGATGCCCGCCTTGTCCGCCGGGCCGTTCGGGGTCACGGGGGTGCCGCTGCCGCCCTTGGGGTTCACCCGGGCGCCCTCGCCCTGGTACTCCATGTCGAGTGACACACCTATCACCGGATGGGTGGCCCGGCCGGTGTTGATCAGCTCCTCGGCGACCCGCTTGGCCTGGTTGACCGGGATGGCGAAGCCGAGACCTATGCTCCCGCCCTGGCCGCCCGACTCCGACGAGCCGCCTGCCGAGCGGATGGCGCTGTTGATGCCGATGACGCGGCCGCGGGAGTCCACGAGGGGGCCGCCGGAGTTGCCCGGGTTGATCGGGGCGTCCGTCTGGAGGGCGTCGACGTAGCTGACGTCGCTGCCGTCGCCCTTCTTGCCGCCGGCGGTGATCGGGCGCGCCTTGGCGCTGATGATGCCCGTGGTGACGGTGCCGGCGAGGTCGAAGGGGGCGCCGATGGCGACCACCGAGTCGCCGACGTGCACGGAGTCCGAGTTGCCGAGCGGCAGCGGGGTGAGCCCGGAGACGCCCTTGACCTTGACGACAGCCAGGTCGTAGCCGCTGTCCCGGCCGATGACGGTGGCCTTGGCGGTCTGGCCGCCGTTGAACGTCACCTGTATCTCGCCGCCGTCGCCCGCCGGCTCGACGACGTGGTTGTTGGTGAGGATGTGCCCCTTGTCGTCCAGGACGAAGCCGGTGCCGG
>NZ_JAIQLH010000247.1 GCF_020037025.1 Streptomyces huiliensis
CCCCTTGTCGTCCAGGACGAAGCCGGTGCCGGTGCCCTGGCCGCCGCTGCCGCGGACGTGCAGGGTGACGACGCCGGGCAGGGCGCGGGCCGCGATGCCCGCGACGCTGCCGGGGTCGCGGTCGGCCTTGTCGGCGGGCGCCTGCGGCAGCGTCACCCGGTGCCCCGGCCCTCCGTCGCGCTCCAGCCACGCGCCGATCCCGCCGCCGATCCCACCGGCCACCAGCGCCACGACGAGCGCGCCGACGACGATCCGGGACCGGCTGACGGGCTTCCCCGCCGCCTTCCCCTCCGGCCGCCGCTCCCCCGCCGCGGCCCACGGGTCGTACTGCCACGGCCCGCCGGGGCCGGGCGGCGTCCCCGGGCCGTAGCCGTAGACGGCGCCGGGGGGCGGGGGGACGGGCGGGCCGGCCGGGGCCGGGTAGCCG
>NZ_JAIQLH010000248.1 GCF_020037025.1 Streptomyces huiliensis
GGCGGCGTCCGCGGGGAGCGCGCGGAGCCGGCGCACGGCCGCCTCGACGGCGGGGAGCGGCCCGGCGGCCTCCTCGGGCCGCTCGTGGCCCCGGCGCTTGCCCATGGGTTTTCTCTCCTTGTCGCAAAACCGCCGGGCGGCGGCCGCGCGGGGCGGCCGCCGCCCGGCGGCGGGTCGGGTCCGGATCAGGCGCCGGTGGCGCTGCCCTTGACCCACTCCTGCCAGCTCATGTTCCAGCCGTTGAGGCCGTTGTCCGGGGCGATCGTCTTGTCGTCGGAGTTCTTCACCACGACGACGTCGCCGATCTGGGAGTTCTTGAAGAACCAGGCGCCCGGCGTGTTCGGGTCGTCGGCGCCCTGCTTGTCCTGCAGGCCGACGCAGCCGTGGCTGGTGTTCTCGTTGCCGAAGATGCCACCGCCCCAGTAGTTGCCGTGGATGAACGTGCCCGACGTGGACAGCCGCATGGCGTGCGGGACGTCCTTGATGTCGTACTCGCCCTTGCCGTTGGCCTTGGAGAAGCCCACGGTGGAGCCGTCCATGCGGGTCTCGGTGAACTTCTCCGAGATCACCATCTTGCCGTTGTAGGTGGGGTTGGAGGGGCTGCCGGCCGAGATCGGGATGGTCTTGAGGACCTTGCCGTCGCGCACCACGGTCATCTGGTGGGTCTTGACGTCCACCGTGGAGACCTGCGAGTGGCCGACGCGGAACTTGACCGTCTTGTTCTGCAGGCCCTTGATGCCCGGCGCGGCGTAGACGTCGCCGAGCTCCATCTTGAGGGTGACCTCGGAGTTGGCCTTCCAGTACTCCTGCGGGCGGAAGTCGAGGCGCTGGTCGTTGAACCAGTGCCCGACGACCTGCTGGCCGCTGCTGGAGGTCACCTTCAGGTGGGACTGGACGGCCTTGCGGTCCTTGATCGGCTTGTCGAAGTTGATCGAGACCGGCATGCCGACGCCGACGGTCTGGCCTTCCTCGGGGGTGAAGCTGCCGATGAAGCTGTTGTTCGGCGAGACCGTGGAGAACGCGGAGTTCTCCGTGGCGCGGCGGCCCTTGTCGTCCTTCGCCTCGGCGACGATCTTGTACTTGGAGGACCGCTCCAGCGGCTTGTTGAGCTTCCAGCTCTTCTTGTCCGGCGAGAGGGTCCCCTCGACCGGGTGAACCTTCTTGACGTCCGTCTCGTCCGTCATCTTGACGCTCGTGAGCTCACCGTCGCTGACGGTGACCGAGACGGCGTCCAGCGCGGTGCCCGCGTTGGCGGTACCGCCCTTGGGCGTGATCTTGATCTGCGCCGTGGAGGCGTCCTTGGCGGCTGCCGCGTCGACGTTCTGCTGGGACTTCTCCTTGCCGGAGCCGCCGCCCTTGCTGTCGCCGTCGTCGCCACCGCCGCAGGCGGCGAGGGTGAGCACCCCACCGAGCACGGCGGCCGCGGCCACCAGGCCCTTGCGGCGCTTGCCGTCCTTCATCACACGCATCTCCATCGCTCTGGACCCCGAAAATCCCCGAACCGGGCCACGGGGGCACCATCCGGCCCCTCGGCCTTCACCGGCACTCCGGGGCAACCCACGTGCCCACCGGTCCCGGCTACTGCTTAGGGAACGCCTGACCCGATTCGCCCGTTCCACCCACGCGGAAAATGTGGGGAAGACCACCCAGTAAAGACCCTCGGGGCGCCTGCGCCCAAGCCGGGTGGTCAGGGGGCCGGGAAGCCCGCGCCTTCCGTACCGCGCACGCGTGTCACTACCATCAGTTCGACGTCCGCCACCGCCGGTTCGACGTCCGCCGATGCCGAGGGGATGCCCTGCCGTGACCGCTCGCCGCCCGCTGCTGACCGCCGTCGCCGCCGGGGCCCTGCTGTGCGCGGGCTGGCTGGTCCCCACGGCCCACGCGGCCTCCACGCACCCGTCCGCCCACGCTCCCGCACCGGCGCCGGCGCAGCACGACGGCCGCCGGCTGGCCGACTCCGGGAGCGTGGACACGACGCCCTACGTGTACGGGGGCGTCGGCTTCGTGACGGTGGGAAGCGCCCTGGTGACGCTGGCGGTACGCCGCTCGCGACACAACCGCCCGTCCGGCGCTTGAGGACTGGGGGTACCCCCTCGGGGGGAGCCCGCAGGGCGCTTCAAGGGGGTCTGGGGGCTTGGCCCCCAGGAATCGGCGAAGGGGCGGGACGGGGGCACCCCCACCGGGCGTCAGCCCGGAATCACCCCAGCTCCCCGACCACAGCCTCCACAGCCGCCACCAGCCCCCCGGACCGAACGAAAGCCTCCGCCGCCGCCAGATCAGGCGCGAGGAACCGGTCCGCCCCAGGCCCCTCCACCCCGGCCCCACGCACCGCACGCAGCACAGCGGCAGTGGCAGGCGAGGGCGTCAGCCCACCCCGCAGCTCGACACCGCGCGTAGCGGCGACGAGCTCCACGGCGATGACCCGGGCCAGAGCGTCCAGCGCGGTCCGCAACTTGCGCGCCGCGGACCACCCCATCGAGACGTGGTCCTCCTGCATCGCGGAGGACGGGATGGAGTCCACCGAAGCGGGCGCCGCCAGCCGCTTCATCTCGCTGACGAGAGCCGCCTGCGTGTACTGCGCGATCATGAGGCCGGAGTCGACGCCGGGGTCGTCCGCGAGGAACGGCGGCAGCCCGTGCGAACGGTTCTTGTCGAGCAGCCGGTCGGTACGCCGCTCGGCGATGGACGCCAGGTCGGCGGCGGCGATGGCGAGGAAGTCGAGGACGTACGCGACGGGCGCGCCGTGGAAGTTGCCGTTGGACTCGACGCGTCCGTCGGGCAGGACGACGGGGTTGTCGACGGCGGCGGCCAGCTCGCGGTCGGCGACCAGCCGGGCGTGCGCGAGGGTGTCGCGCCCCGCGCCCGCGACCTGGGGCGCGCAGCGGATCGAGTACGCGTCCTGGACGCGCGGCGCGTCGTCCTGGAGGTGGCCGGTCATCCCGGAACCGGCCAGCACGCGCAGCATGTTGTCGGCGCTGGTGCCCTGGCCGGGATGCGGGCGGATGGCGTGCAGCTCGGGGGCGAGGACCTTCTCCGAGCCGAGCAGGGCCTCCAGGGAGAGCGCGGCGGTGACGTCGGCGGAGGTGATGAGGCGGGCGAGGTCGGCGCAGGCCATGACGAGCATGCCGAGCATGCCGTCGGTGCCGTTGAGGAGGGCGAGCCCTTCCTTCTCCCGCAGTTCGACGGGCTCGATGCCGTGCGCGGCGAGCAGGTCGGCGGCGGGCGCGAGGACGCCGTCGGGGCCCTCCGCCTCGCCCTCGCCCATGAGCGTCAGGGCGCAGTGCGAGAGGGGCGCGAGGTCGCCGGAGCAGCCGAGGGAGCCGTACTCGTGGACGACGGGGGTGATCCCCGCGTTGAGCAGGGCGGCCATCGTCTCGACGACGACCGGCCGGACGCCGGTGCGGCCGGAGGCGAGGGTCTTGAGGCGCAGGAACATCAGCGCGCGCACGACCTCGCGCTCCACGCGCGGTCCCATGCCGGCGGCGTGCGAGCGCACGATGTTGCGCTGGAGCTGGGCGCGCAGCTCGGGGCTGATGTGGCGGACGGCGAGGGCGCCGAAGCCGGTGGAGACGCCGTAGACCGGGTCCGGCTTGGCCGCCAGGTCCTCGATGACCTGCCGGGAGGCGGCGACGGCGGCCAGGGCCTCGGGGGACACGACGACGCGCGCGTCGTGGCGCGCCACGGCGATCACGTCGTTCGCGGTCGTTCCGGAGCTTCCCACCACCACGTCGGTGTCCACGCGCATCTGCATATCCATATTCAGGCACCCTAGGGTCTGAATCGCTGCCTGTCACTAGGTGGACGGCGGCCGGCTCCTACGTCGGCTGTTCTGTGCAACGCCGCGCGGGGCGCGGGCATGCCGGTCGGGTCGCTCCCGGTTCCTTGCGGGTGCCGCACCCCCGCCCCCCGAACCGCGCTCCTCAGACGCCGGACGGGCCGATCACGGCCGCCGCCCCCGGAATCTGCGCCGCTCCGCCCGCGGCGGCTCCGGCGGCCGGTCCGCGAGCCGGACGACCGGGTCGTCGGGCCCGCCCTCGCGCCCCGCGACCACCGGCTTCTCCGCCCCCGCCGCCTTCGCCCGGTACTGGGCCGCGTCCGCGAGGCGGAAGAGGCGGCGGGCCGTGCGGACGGGACCGATCCGGTCGCCCGTGGAGGCGATGCCGCACGCGACGCCCTCGCCGAGCTCCAACCGGCGGGCGCGCAGGCAGAGTTCCTCGGCCGCCCGGACCACCTCGTCGGCCGGGGGGCCGACGGTGAGCAGGCAGAACTCGTCGCCGCCGAGCCGGGCGGCGAGCGCGCCGGGCAGCCGGGCCCCGCACAGGGACAGCAGCGAGCCGAAACGTTCCAGCAGCCGGTCGCCCTGGGCGTGCCCGAGGGTGTCGTTGACCCGCTTCAGGCCGTTCAGGTCGCAGACGACCAGGCTGACGACGACGCCGTCCGCCAGGTGCCGTTCGACGGCCTCGTCGAGGCGAGCGTCGACCGCGCGGCGGTTGCCCAGGCCGGTCAGGGGGTCGGTGTAGGCGAGCCGGCGGGCCTCCTCCAGCCGCTCGGTCTGGACGATCCCGGCGGCGGTGACGGCGGCCAGGACGGCCGCGAAGTCCGCGTCGGCGCGCCCGAAACGGGGGGCGCCCACGGGCCGCGCCACGTACAGCTCGCCCCAGGCCCGGCCGTGCAGCACGATGGGGGCGATCACGCAGCTGCCCCGGCGCCGGCGGCGCAGCACCTCGACGCGGTGGCCCGCGGGGAGCGGAGCCGAAGCGCCGCCCCCGTTCTCCGGATCCTCCAGGTTCTCCACCCAGGCGTGCGGCCGGCCGCCCACCCACTCCTCGTGCAGGAACTCCGCGACCTCGGGGAAGTTGTGCACCGGGTACGTCTCGTCGGCGGGGAACCGCTCCTCGTCGGCGGCCCGCTCCCCCGCGTTCACCAGGACCCGCAGCCGGCCGCTCTCGCGCTCCCAGACGGAGACCGCGGCGAAGGAGCCGTTGAGGGCGCGCAGGGCGCCCTCCGCGGCGGCGGCCACCCCGTCGAGGGGGGACTGCGCCGCCGCCATCGCCTGTGCCAGCTCCACAACGGCGGACAGGCGGTCGTCACGATCCGCGTCACCAGCCACCAGAGCCTCACATTCCACCGCTGCGCGCAGCCCTCGCACTCCAGCGTAGGAATGGTGCGCTCATTCCGCCTTGTGAGGGTGGTACGGATCCCCGCTCCACCCCGGGTCGGCCCTGCCGCGTCGGCGCAGGGCCGGTCGTCACTCGCCCGGCCAGTCCGGGGTCCGCTTCTCGTTGAACGCGGCCACGCCTTCCGCGCGGTCCCCGGAGAAGGCCACGGTCCGCCAGGCCGCGTCCTCGACCTCCAGTCCGGCCCGCAGGTCCAGGCCGAACCCGAGGCGCAGGGCGCGCTTGGCGGCCCGCAGGCCGACGGGCGAGTTCGCGGCGATCCGGGCGGCGAGGGCCAGCGCCTCGTCGCGGTCCTGCCCGGCCGGTACCACCCGGTCGACCAGGCCCAACTCCCGCGCCTCGGCCGCCTCCACCCGCCGCGCGCTGAAGATCAGTTCGGCGGCGCGGGCCGCGCCGACCCGGCGCGGCAGCAGCTGGGTGCCGCCCCCGCCCGGGATCACGCCGACGGACACCTCGGGGAGCCCCACCACGGCGGTCTCGTCCGCGATGATGAGATCGCAGGACAGGGCGAGTTCGAAGCCGCCGCCGAGGGCGAAGCCGTGCACGGCGGCGATGGCCGGCACGGGCAGCTCCAGGACGCCGGTGTAGGCGGCGCGGGCGTGCGGGCGCTGGCGCGAGAGGTCGGCGTCGGTGAAGGAGTTGCGCTCCTTGAGGTCGGCGCCGACGCAGAACGCCCGCTCGTGCGTGGAGGTCAGGACGACGGCGCGGACGGTCCGGTCGGCGGAGAGGGCGGCGGTCGCCTCGGCGATCGCGCGGCCCAGCTCGGTGGACACGGCGTTCATGGCCTTCGGGCGGTCGAGCACGAGCTCGGCCACGTGACCGTTCTCGTGTGTGCGGACCGCGACCCACTCACCAAAGCGCTGTTCGCTCACGCGATTCACCCTCTCCTTCGGCTGTGGCCACGATCATGCACTGACCGCGGGGCGGTTGCCATACCCGTGGGGGGTGCCGAGCGCGCCCGCGGCGCGCGTCCTCAAACGCCGGACGGGCTGGTGGTGCGGCACGCCACGTGGCCCCAGCCCTGCTGGTTCTTCGCGATCTGCTCGCCCGCCGCGTACGACGTGCCGCAGACGCAGCGGCCGGGGAACTTCGCCTTGAGGGTGCCCCCCTTGCTCCCCGTGCTCCCCTTGGAGCCCGCCTTCCGCGGCCGCGGCGGGGCCGCGCGGGACAGGTCGGGGGCGGGGAACTCCGCGTCGCCGTGGGCCGTGCCCGCCGCCTGCTGGGACACCGCCGAGTCGCTGGCGGCCTGGTCCGCGATGGCGTTGAGCGGGTCGCCGCCCTGCTGGTGCGCCGGTACGTAGCGGAACTCGACCGTGCGCCCGGCCAGCAGCGCGTCGATGCTCCGGACCAGGTCCTGGTTGGCGACCGGCTTCCCGGCCGACGTCTTCCAGCCGTTCCGCTTCCACCCCGGCAGCCACTTGGTGACCGCGTTCATCGCGTACTGCGAGTCGAGCCGGACCTCGACCGGGACGGCCGGATCGGTGACCTCCAGCAGCTGCCGCAGCGCGGTGAGCTCGGCGATGTTGTTGGTCGCCCGGCCCAGCGGGCCGGCCTCCCAGCGCTCCGGCCGCGCCTCGGCGTCGGCGACCACCCATGCCCAGGCGGCCGGCCCGGGGTTCCCCTTCGAAGCGCCGTCACAAGCGGCGATGATGCGATCGAGCATGCCCCCGATGATGTCAGGAGACGCGCCCTGCTCTCGCCCGCACACCGGAACCGGCACCCGGGCCGGGCCCGGTCGCCTCAGCCCTGCTCCCGCCGCGTGAGCAACCACGGCTCCACGACGCCCAGTCCGCGCACCGGCCGCTGCCACATCGGCTGGAGCGCGAAGCGGTACTTCGTCGCCTCGGCGACCGTGCCCTCCGCCTCCGCCGCGGCGAGGGCCGCCGCCACCTCGGCCTCGGACTTCGGGGCGTCCCCGCTGCGCAGCAACTCCTGCGCCAGCGCGCCGTCGACGAGCACCGCGTCCTTCGGCGCTATCGACGTCAGCCGGCTGGCCAGGTTCACGGTCGTGCCGAAGACGTCGCCCATGCGCGTCGTCACCGTGCCGAAGGCCATGCCGACGCGGAGTTCGGGCATGGTCTCGTCGTGGCTGAGGGTCTCGATCAGCCGCAGGCCGATCTCCGCGGCGGTGCCCGCGTCGTCGGCGGCGTAGAGGACCTCGTCGCCGAGGGTCTTGATCAGGCGTCCGCCGTGCGCGGCCACCAGGTCCGCGGCCGTGGTCTCGAACGCCTCGACGAGCTCGCCGAGCTCCTCCTCCTCCAGCCGCCGGGTCAGCCGCGTGAAGCCGACCAGGTCGGCGAAGCCGACGGCCAGCCGCCGGTCGACCATCTCGGCGTCGTCCTGGGCCTGCACCACGCGGCCGGTCGCGGCGGCGAGCTGGCGCCGCCAGACGTAGATGAGGAACTCCTCCAGCTCCGGCAGGAGCAGCTCGACGAGGGGGTAGGTGATCTCCGCCCGCGTCAGGCCCGGCTCCTGAGGTTCCGTCAGGCCCTCCAGGAAGGAGTCGATCTGCCAGTCGGCGAGCCGGGCCGTGGTCTGGCCGGTGGAGCGGGCCACCTGGACGGCCATGGGCTCGCTCAGCAGCCCCGCCTCGACCAGGCCGGCCAGCCGCCGCAGGGCGAGGACGTCCGCCTCCGTGAGCGCCTTGGCCTGGCCGATGTCGGCGAAGCCCATGGCGCGCCAGAAGCGGGCCGCGAGGTCCATGGAGACGCCCGCCGCCCGGGCGGCCTGGAACGGGGTGTACCGCCGCTCCGCGCCGAGGATCAGCGCCTCCAGCCGGAGCGCGAGCGGGTCGCCGCCCTCGTCGGCGGGGGGATCGAGCTCCGCGGGCCCGTCGGCCCGCGCGCCGCCGCCGGTCCGGCCCGCGGCGTCCTCCGGGGCGCCGCCGCCCCTCGCGGCCTGCCCCGCCCCGTCGGCCCCCGCGGTCTCCGCGGCCCCTACGGAACGGGAGGTACCCCCACCGTCGGCGGTCACCGCCCGCCCCCTGTCCGATCCGTGCGCACTGCCCTGCCGATCGCCGCTCGCTCGCTTTCCGGGCACAACGATACGGCAGGTGTGCCGTAGCTCACTCTCCTGACGGCGCCGGACGCAGATGAACGATGTCGCCGGCGTCCACCGGCCGCTGCACCCCGTGCTCGGTGGCGAGCACCAGCCGGCCGTCGCCGTCGACCGCCACCGCCTCCCCGATCAGCTCCCGGTCACCGGGCAGTTCGGCCCGTACGGAACGGCCCAGCGTGGCGCAGCCCGCCGCGTACGCCTCCTGGAGCCGGCAGGCCGCCGGGTCGCCGTCCGCGTCGCGCCAGGCCGTGTACCAGTCCTCCAGCGAGCGGAGGACGGCCCGCAGCAGCGGGTCGCGGTCCAGCCGCCCGGCGCCGGCCAGGGCCAGTGAGCCCGCGGTGGGGACCGGGAGTTCGGCGGCGCGCAGGGAGACGTTGACGCCGATGCCGACGACGACCGAGTCCCCGGCCCGCTCGGCGAGGATGCCGCCGGCCTTGCGCTCCTCGCCGTCGACCGTGACGAGGAGGTCGTTGGGCCACTTCAGCGCGGTGTCGACGCCGGCGGCCCGGGAGAGGGCGGAGGCGGTGGCGACGCCGGCCAGCAGCGGCAGCCAGCCCCAGCGGTGCACGGGCACGCCGGGTCCGGGGGTGAGCCGGACGGAGAGGAACAGCCCGGAGCGGGCCGGTGCGGACCAGGTGCGGTCCAGCCGGCCGCGGCCCGCGGACTGCTCCTCGGCGACGAGCACGGCGCCCTCGGGACCGTCGGCCGCGGCCAGGTCGGTGTTGGTGGAGCCGGTGTTCGCGACGACGTCCAGCGAGGTCCACAGCCCTCCGGGCCGCAGCAGCGCGCGCCGGAGCGCGGGGGCGTTCAGCGGGGGCCGGTCCAGGTCGGACCAGCGGCTTCCGGGGGTGTCGGGCGGAGTCATGCCGTCACCTTAGACACCGCGTCACCGCGGACACCGCGGACACCGCGAACCGGGGGCACGGTACGGCCGCCGTACCCCGGCGGCCGCCTCGTCTACCCCGTCGAACGCCACCCCGAAACCCCCGGTGACCGACGTCCCGCCGGCCTCGGCGGGTGTGGCCAACGCCGCACTCCCGGAACGCAGCCGCGCCGATACGCTACGAACCGGTAGCCCTGATCCGGTCCCGTTCCGGCGGCCGGATCGCCCATGTTCAGAGCACGTCTTCAGAGCACGTCCAGAGCACATCCAGAGCACGTCGTCCCCGCACGCTTCGTCCCCTCCCCCGCTTCTCCGGACCACCGCCCATCTCAGGACACACAGGAGCCGCAGCCCGATGTCCGAGTCAGCCGCTCAGCCCGCCGCCCCCCGCCCCGACGCCGAGGGCGCCGACGGGATCGACATCCACACGACCGCGGGCAAACTCGCCGACCTACAGCGCAGGATCGACGAGGCGACCCACGCCGGATCCGCGCGGGCGGTGGAGAAGCAGCACGCCAAGGGCAAGCTGACCGCCCGGGAGCGGATCGAGCTGCTGCTGGACGAGGGGTCGTTCGTCGAGCTCGACGAGTTCGCGCGGCACCGGTCGACCAACTTCGGCATCGAGAAGAACCGCCCTTACGGCGACGGCGTGGTGACCGGCTACGGCACCGTCGACGGCCGCACGATCTGCGTCTACTCGCAGGACTTCACCATCTTCGGCGGCTCGCTGGGCGAGGTCTACGGCGAGAAGATCGTCAAGGTGATGGACTTCGCCCTGAAGACCGGCTGCCCGGTCGTCGGCATCAACGACGGCGGCGGCGCCCGGATCCAGGAAGGCGTGGTCGCCCTCGGCCTGTTCGCCGAGATCTTCCGCCGCAACGTGCACGGCTCCGGGGTGATCCCGCAGATCTCCCTGATCGTCGGCCCCTGCGCGGGCGGCGCGGTCTACTCCCCGGCGATCACCGACTTCACGGTGATGGTCGACCAGACGTCGCACATGTTCATCACCGGCCCCGACGTCATCAAGACCGTCACCGGCGAGGACGTCGGCTTCGAGGAGCTCGGCGGCGCGCGGACGCACAACGCCACCTCCGGCGTGGCCCACCACATGGCGGGCGACGAGAAGGAGGCCATCGAGTACGTCAAGGCGCTCCTCTCCTACCTGCCGTCCAACAACCTCTCCGAGCCGCCCTCCTTCCCCGAGGAGGCCGACCTGGAGGTCTCGGACACCGACCGGGAGCTGGACACGCTCATCCCGGACTCGGCGAACCAGCCGTACGACATGCACACGGCGATCGAGCACGTGCTGGACGACGGCGAGTTCCTGGAGACCCAGGCCCTGTTCGCGCCGAACATCATCACCGGCTTCGGCCGGGTCGAGGGCCACCCGGTGGGCATCGTCGCCAACCAGCCGATGCAGTTCGCCGGCTGCCTGGACATCAACGCCAGCGAGAAGGCCGCGCGGTTCGTCCGCACCTGCGACGCGTTCAACGTCCCGGTGCTCACCTTCGTGGACGTCCCGGGCTTCCTGCCCGGCACCGACCAGGAGTACAACGGCATCATCCGGCGCGGCGCCAAGCTGATCTACGCCTACGCGGAGGCCACCGTCCCGCTGATCACGGTGATCACCCGCAAGGCGTTCGGCGGGGCGTACGACGTGATGGGCTCCAAGCACCTCGGCGCGGACCTGAACCTGGCCTGGCCGACCGCCCAGATCGCCGTCATGGGCGCCCAGGGCGCGGTCAACATCCTGCACCGCCGGGCCCTGGCGGCCGTCGAGTCGGACGAGGAGCGCGAGGAGCTGCGCGCCCGGCTGATCGCCGACTACGAGGACACGCTGCTCAACCCGTACACGGCGGCCGAGCGCGGCTACGTGGACGCGGTGATCATGCCGTCGGACACTCGCCGGCACATCGTCCGCGGCCTGCGCACGCTGCGCGACAAGCGCGAGGTGTTGCCGCCCAAGAAGCACGGGAACATCCCGCTGTAGCGGTCGGCTGTACGAAGGGGGCGCCGCGGTCGCGGTCCCGGTCCCGTACGGGACGCGCGGCGGACGGCGGTGGAAGCGTGTGAGCGGCAGCGTGTGAAGGGAGCGTCAGGGTGATCAGGGTGGTACGCGGCAACCCCACGCCGGAGGAGCTGGCCGCCGCACTGGCGGTGGTCCAGGCCCGCGCGGCGGCCCGGGCGAACGCCGCCGCGCCGGAGGAGGCCGTACGCCCGGAGTGGGCCAGTCCGGCCCGGCGGGCCGGGATCCGACGGCCGCCGGCGCCCGGGCCGCGGGCCTGGCGGACCTCCTACTGGCCGGCATGAGCGAACGGCCGACTCGAGTGACCGGCCGGCCTGAGCGAACGGTCGGCCTGAGCGACTGGTCGGCCTGAGCGACTGGTCGGCCTGAGCGACTGGTCGGCCTGAGCGACTGGTCGGCCTGAGCGACTGGTCGGCCTGAGCGACTGGTCGGCCCGCGTGCCCGGTCGGCCGAGCCCGGGAGACCCGGTTCACACCCCGGCTTGAGTACCCGTACTCAGGCCGGGCGGAGTCGTGCGCCGGACCATGGGGGTGTGCTGTGGTCCGACCCGTCCGACGAACCGCCCGACGAGCTGCGCGAGGCCCAGGCCATGCTGCGGCGGGCCGGGCTGCTGCTGGCGGTCGGGATGGTGGTGCTGTTCGTCCTGCTGGGGACGTCGTGAGGCGTCCTGCCGCCATTCCTCCCGTTTCACAGGAGCCTCACAGGTTTCTTCCCTTTTGCAACCAGGTCGCTCCGGTTCCGCATCCTCCCCTGGGGGGTCCACCGCGAACCGGGGAGTGGTCACACCTTGAACCGACCTGTGCGACACGTAGCGATCTTCACCGGCCTGCTGGTCTTCGCGCTGCTGGTGCGCAGTACGTGGGTCCAGTTCGTCCAAGCCGACGAGCTCGCGCACCACGACAAGAACCGCCGCGTGAAGATAGCCGCCTACGCGCAGCCGCGCGGCGCCATCATCGTCGGCGGCAGCCCCGTCACCGGCTCCACGCCGACGGCCGCGGGCGATCTGAAGTACCAGCGCGTGTACAAGAACGGGCCGATGTACGCGCCCGTGACCGGCTACTCGTCGCAGATCTACGCGAACAGCCAGCTCGAGTACGTCTACGACCGCTTCCTGACCGGCGACGACGACCGGCTGTTCCTCAGGAACACCACGCGGGCGCTGACCGGTAAGAAGCCGGAGGGTGGTGACGTGGTCACGACCATCCTCCCCGAGGCGCAGAAGGCCGCCTACGAGGCGCTGGCCAAGTACAAGGGCGCCGCCGTGGCCATCGAGCCCGCCACCGGGAAGATCCTCGCGCTGGTCTCCACGCCGTCGTACGACCCGTCGGTCTTCTCCGGGGAGCGCGACAAGGACGCGAAGGCGTGGCAGGCCCTGGAGAAGGACCCCAACAAGCCGCTCTCCAACCGGGCGATCAAGGAGCTGTACCCGGCGGGCTCCACCTTCAAGATCCTCACCGCCGCGGCCGCCCTCGACCACGGCCTCTACCACGACGTCGACTCCCCGACCGACTCGCCGTACCCGTGGAACCTCCCGGACACGGTCACGCCGATGAAGAACGAGAACGAGAGCGCGCCCTGCCGCAACGCCTCCCTCAAGGTCGCGATGCAGTACTCGTGCAACAACGTCTTCGCCAAGATCGCGGGCGAGCTGGGCAAGGACAAGATGCGGGAGACGGCCGAGAAGTTCGGCTTCAACCAGGACCTGTTCATCCCGGTCGGCACCGCCAAGAGCGTCTACCCGAAGGACATCAACCGGCCGCAGACCGCGCTCACCGGGATCGGCCAGGGCAGCCTCGCCGCCACCCCGCTCCAGGTCGCGATGATGACCGCCGCCCTCGCCAACGACGGCAGGCTGATGAAGCCGTACCTGGTCGACAGCCTGCGCTCCCCCGACCTGTCCACGGTCGAGCGGAACCACCCCGAGGAGATGTCCCAGGCCGTCTCGGCGGACACGGCACGCAAGGTGCGGCAGATGATGGAGTTCACCGCGCGGGAGGGCACCGGCAAGGCGGCGCTGATCGACGGGGTGACGGTCGGCGGCAAGACCGGGACCGCGCAGCACGGCGTCAACAACAGCGAGATCCCGTACGCCTGGTTCGTCTCCTACGCCAAGCAGGCGGACGGCTCGCCGGTCGCGGTGGCCGTCTTCATCGACCCGAAGGACTCGGGCGTCGACCGCGAGGACGTCTCGGGCGGCGGGCTCGCGGGGCCCATCGCGAAGAAGATCATGCAGGCCGTGCTCAAGAAGTGACGGCGGGCGGGTGCTCGGGGGAGGCCGGCCGGACGTCCCGAGGGGTGCCCGTCCCCTGAGCCGCGCCTCCCTTAGCCTGGCCCGTATGACTGCCGCACCCTCCTCCGCCGCGCCCGCGCGCCGCCTCGTCCTGGCCTCCCAGTCCCCCGCCCGCCTCGGCCTGCTGCGCCAGGCCGGGCTGGCCCCCGAGGTGATCGTCAGCGGGGTGGACGAGGACGCGCTCACCGCGCCCGACCCGGGCACGCTGGCGCTGGTGCTGGCCGAGGCCAAGGCGACGGCGGTGGCCGCCCGCCCGGAGGCCGCGGAGGCGCTCGTGATCGGCTGCGACTCGGTGCTGGAGCTGGACGGCCTGGCGCTCGGCAAGCCGGCCGACGCGGAGGACGCGACGGCCCGCTGGAAGTCGATGCGGGGACGCTCCGGCGTGCTGCGGACCGGTCACTGTGTGATCGACACGGTGACCGGCCGGCGCGCCTCGGCGACCGCCTCGACGACGGTCCGCTTCGGTGAGCCGACCGACGCCGAGATCGCCGCGTACGTGGCCTCGGGCGAACCGTTGTACGTGGCCGGGGCCTTCACCCTGGACGGCCGGTCGGCCCCCTTCGTCGAGGGGATCGACGGCGACCCGGGCAATGTGATCGGCCTGTCGCTGCCGCTGCTGCGCAAGCTGCTGGCGGAGCTGGGGGTCGCGATCACCGATCTGTGGGTGTGACGCGGGTGGAACGTGGGTGGGACGTGGGGGGGACTGAGTGATCAGAGCGGCAGCTGCTTGGTGGCCTCGCCGACCTTCTTCAGCTGGTTGAGCTGGCCCAGCTTGCCCAGTTCGTGGATCGCGTCCGGGTAGATGCTGGTGGGCGGGTTCTTCGGCGGCTCGGTGGCCTGCGGCGGGGCCTGAGGCGGAGTGGGCGCCTTCGGCGGGGTGGGGGCCATGGGCTGCTGAGACTGCTGGGGCTGCTGCATCGGCTGCCCCTGCTGCGACTCGGGCACGGACTGCCGGGGCCGTGCCTGGGCCGCGGGCGTCTGCGGTGCGCTCGGCCGCGGCCGTCCGGCCGCGTGCCGCGGGCCTGCCGCGTGCCGGGGACCCGCCGCGTGACGCGGACCGGCGGCGTGACGCGGGCCGGCCGCCGGCTTCGCCGCCGCCTTCGGGGCTCCGGCCGCCTTGTGCGCGGCCGCCTTCCGGCCGGCGCTCGCCTTCTGAACCTTCTGGACCTTCTGCGCCTTCCGAGCCGCCTGAGTCTTCTGGGACTTCTGAGGCTTCTGCGGCGTCGGGGTCTCCTCGGCCTGCTGGGCGGCCTGCCCCTTCTCGGCCTTGACCGCATTGTTGGCCTTGACCGCGTTGTCGGCCTTGTCGGCCTTGGCCGCGTTGTCGGCCTTGACCGCCCTCTCAGCCCTGACCGCCCTCTCAGCCTTGACCGCCTTCTCGGCCTTCCGGGTCGTCTGAGCCTTCTTCGCCTTCTGCGGCGCAGACGCGTTCCACGCGGCGTCCGCCCGCTGCGAGGCCCCGTCGGCCGGCGGCGCGGTCACGCTGACATCGTCCGCGCTCGCCGTCGTCTCGTTCGGCTGCGGCAGCGGCAGCGGTGCGGCGGACGCGGCGGCGGTGGTCACGGAGAGGGCGGCCCCGGCCAGGGCAGCGGCTGCTGCGATGCGCTTGATCATGACTTCTTCAACGATGTCACGCCATATCGGTCACTGCCCCGAGTGACCCCGAGCCCGTCACGTTCACGGAACACCCCGGAAATCGCACGCACTTCACCCTCTCTCGCCTATGTGCGACCCGCACGCCCCACGGACCCCGCAGCGGACTCCGGGCGCCGGAGCGGCAGTTGAACGCGGACGGCGCCACACCCGACCGTCGCGCCGCACCGCGCGCACGCGCCACCCCGTACACCCCCGACCCCGCCCGCACTCCCACCCGCGCCCCCGTCGGCCGCTCACCGGTGGCGACCGCTCGCGCCCGCCCCGGAAGCCCCGCCTCCCGAACGTGCCGCACCGCAAACTTTCCGGCGCCCGTTCGTAGGGACTCCACAAAGATTGCGCCCCAGCGCACCCGGATGATCGCCGAGACCTTGGCCACATCCGGATTCGACCGGCACTCCGGTATGGGCGGCGTACCGTGGGACATCAAGGGTCTCCGGGGTGCGCGGGACGCGCGCCTCACGCTCCGTGTGGGCAAGGTCACCCTCGACGTCGGGTCGGCACAGAGTGTCGCCAGTACCTAAACTCACCTTGTTTCAAGGAGGGAGCCATCGTGCGCAAGGTGCTCATCGCCAATCGTGGCGAAATCGCTGTCCGCGTTGCTCGTGCGTGCCGGGACGCCGGGATCGCAAGTGTGGCGGTCTACGCCGATCCGGACCGGGACGCCCTGCACGTCCGGGTGGCGGATGAGGCTTACGCGCTGGGTGGTGACACTCCCGCGGCCAGCTACCTCGACATGGCCAAGGTGCTCGCCGCCGCGGCGGAATCCGGGGCGGACGCGATCCACCCCGGTTACGGCTTCCTCTCCGAGAACGCCGAGTTCGCGCAGGCCGTCCTCGACGCGGGCCTGACCTGGATCGGCCCGCCGCCGCACGCCATCCGCGACCTGGGCGACAAGGTGGCGGCCCGTCACATCGCGCAGCGCGCCGGCGCGCCGCTGGTGGCCGGTACGGCCGACCCGGTCTCGGGCGCCGACGAGGTCGTCGCCTTCGCCGAGGAGCACGGTCTGCCGATCGCCATCAAGGCGGCCTTCGGCGGTGGCGGGCGTGGCCTGAAGGTCGCCCGCACGCTGGAGGAGGTGCCGGAGCTCTACGACTCCGCCGTCCGCGAGGCGGTCGCCGCCTTCGGCCGCGGCGAGTGCTTCGTCGAGCGCTACCTGGACCGTCCGCGGCACGTCGAGACCCAGTGTCTGGCGGACAAGCACGGCAACGTCGTCGTGGTCTCCACGCGTGACTGCTCGCTCCAGCGCCGGCACCAGAAGCTCGTCGAGGAGGCGCCCGCGCCGTTCCTGAGCGACGAGCAGAACGCCGAGCTCTACCGCGCCTCCAAGGCGATCCTCCGCGAGGCGGGCTACGAGGGCGCCGGCACCTGCGAGTTCCTGGTGGGCCAGGACGGCACGATCTCCTTCCTGGAGGTCAACACCCGGCTCCAGGTCGAGCACCCGGTCACCGAGGAGGTCTCCGGCATCGACCTGGTCCGCGAGATGTTCCGGATCGCCGACGGCGAGGAGCTCGGCTACGACGACCCGCCGCTGCGGGGTCACTCGTTCGAGTTCCGTATCAACGGCGAGGACCCGGGCCGCAACTTCCTGCCCGCCCCGGGCACCGTCACCCGCTTCGACGCGCCGTCCGGTCCTGGCGTCCGGCTGGACGCGGGCGTCGAGGCCGGCAGCGTCATCGGCCCGGCGTGGGACTCCCTGCTGGCCAAGCTGATCGTCACCGGCGCCACCCGCGAGCAGGCCCTCCAGCGGGCCGCCCGCGCGCTCGGCGAGTTCCAGGTCGAGGGCATGGCCACGGCCATCCCGTTCCACCGCGCGGTGGTCGCCGACCCGGCGTTCGCGCCCACCGACGGCACCCCGTTCAAGGTCCACACCCGCTGGATCGAGACCGAGTTCCAGAACACGATCCCCCCGTTCACGGGCACCGCCGCCGAGGACGAGGACGAGGCGCCCGGCCGCGAGACCGTGGTGGTCGAGGTCGGCGGCAAGCGACTGGAGGTCTCCCTCCCGTCCTCGCTGGGCATGACCATCGCCCGCACCGCCGCCGCGGGCGGCGCCCGCCCCAAGCGCCGCGCCGCCAAGAAGGCCGGCTCGGCCGCCTCCGGCGACGCCCTGACCTCGCCCATGCAGGGCACGATCGTCAAGGTGGCGGTCGAGGAGGGCCAGCAGGTCGCCGCCGGTGACCTGGTCGTGGTCCTGGAGGCCATGAAGATGGAGCAGCCCATCAACGCGCACCGCGCGGGCACGGTCAAGGGCATCACCGCGGAGATCGGCGGCTCGGTGTCGTCGGGCGCGGTGATCTGCGAGATCAAGGACTGACGTCACATACGACGTGCGCGGGCCCCGGCCGTGGGAACGGCCGGGGCCCGCGCACGTCCGCATCCACCGCCCGCGTCCGCGCCCACCGTGCGCACCGTCCCTCACGGGCGTGACACCCGGCCGTCGCCACCCCCATGACATCCTTGACACCGCGGGGAGCGACCGGAGGGACGGACGGACATGACGACCGAGACGGCACGGACGT
>NZ_JAIQLH010000249.1 GCF_020037025.1 Streptomyces huiliensis
GCGTGACACCCGGCCGTCGCCACCCCCATGACATCCTTGACACCGCGGGGAGCGACCGGAGGGACGGACGGACATGACGACCGAGACGGCACGGACGTCAGCACGACCGATGCGGGCGGACGCCCGGCGCAACTACGAGCGGCTGCTGGTGGAGGCACGGACCGCCTTCACCGCGCACGGTACGGACGCCTCGCTGGAGGACGTCGCCCGGCGGGCCGGTGTGGGGATCGGGACGCTCTACCGGCACTTCCCCAACCGCACGGCGCTGATGTGCGCGGTCTTCCAGGGCGAGGTGGACGGGCTGCTGGCGCGCTCGCGGGAGCTGCTGGCCGCGCCCGAGCCGTGCCGGGCGCTCGTGGACTGGCTGCGGGCCGTCATCGCGCACGCCAGCACCTACCGGGGGCTGGCCCGGGCCCTGATGGCCGCGCAGTCCGACGACGCGTCGGCGCTCGCCCGGTGCAGCCTGCCGATGCGCGAGGCGGGCGGCACCCTGCTGGCCCGGGCGCAGCGGGCCGGGGTCGTCCGCGCGGACGTGAGCGTCACCGATCTGCTGCAGCTGACCAACGCCATCGCGCTGGCGGTCGAACAGACGCCGGAGGACCCGGAGTTGGCCGACCGCCTGCTCACCCTGACGCTACGGGGCATCCGGCCGGAGTGTCGCCCGGACTGACGGGTCCGGCCGGCCGGCGTTCCCTCCTTCGGCGTTCACCCGAATGGGTGCTCTTCACAACCGCCGGCCGCCCACTCCGACGCCGCCGCGGCGCCCGCTCAGCGACGCCGCGGCGCCCGTTCAGCGCCGCCGCGGCGCCAGGTCCGCGACGCGGGCCGACGGCTGCTCGCCGAGCGGACCGGCGCCCCGGAGCTGCGCCTGCATCCCGGGC
>NZ_JAIQLH010000025.1 GCF_020037025.1 Streptomyces huiliensis
GTGATCGCGAAGATGAAGTCGGTGTGGGGCTCGGGCAGTTCGCCCCATTTTTCGACGCTCGCGCCCAGTCCGGCACCGAACCAACCGCCGTTGGCCAGCGCGTAGATCCCGTGCACGGCCTGCCAGCACTGGTCGTTGGCGCCCGGGTCGGTGGCGCCGATGCAGTCCAGGCGGGACATCCGGTTGGCGCTGGTCTTGATGAACAGGACGGCGAGCGCGCCTGTGACACCGATCACTCCGGCGAACAGCCGGGTGGGGGCGCCGGCCACCCAGAGCAGGCCGAAGAGGACGAAGGTGAGCACCACGGTGGTGCCCATGTCGCCGCCGACCATGATCAGGCCGAGCAGCACGAACGTGACGGGCACCAGCGGCACCAGGAGGTGCTTCCACTGGGTGAGCAGCTTCTTGTGCTGTTTGCGGGCCAGCAGGTCGGCGCCCCAGAGCACCAGGGCGAGCTTGGCGAACTCGCTGGGCTGGGCCTGGAAGGGGCCGCCGAGGGAGATCCAGTTGGTGTTGCCGTTGATGGTCTCGCCGATGCCGGGCACCTGGACGAGGACGAGCAGCACGGCCGAGGCGGCGAGCAGCGGGTAGGCGAGCGCCCGCAGGAACCGCACCGGCAGCCGGGCGGCCACCAGGAGCAGCCCGGTGCCGAGGGCGGCGGCGAGCAGCTGCTTGCGGAAGAAGTAGGTGGGGGCGAGGCCGCTCTGCAGGGCCTTGATCTGGGAGGCCGAGTAGACCATCACCAGGCCCAGCACGGTGATGAGCAGCGAGCCGCCGAGGATCAGGTAGTACGCCGTCAGGGGGCGGTCCCAGGCGCGGCGGGCGCGGGCGTGCAGGGTGCGCAGCCCGCCGGGGCCGCCGGGCAGGCGGCCGCGCGGCGGG
>NZ_JAIQLH010000250.1 GCF_020037025.1 Streptomyces huiliensis
CTCGCCCGCCGCGATCCGGCGCGCCTCGGCCGCGCTCAGCCGCAGCCGCCGGGACAGGCCCTGCGCCACGAACCAGCCCACCACCGCCATCAGCACCACGGTCACCGCGCCCGCCAGCAGCAGCGCCCAGTCCAGGGCGCGCTGGAACGCGTCCCGCTTGGGGAAGGACGCCGAGACCGACAGCACCTTGCCGGAGCCGACGCCCGTCGCCGCCCACACCCGGGGGTCCTCACCGCCGCTGATGTACGTCCCCGAGCGGCCCTGCGCCACCGCCTTGGCCAGCGGCGCCGGCAGCGCCGCGTCGTCCAGCTGCGCGTTCAGCGTCACCTGCCCCTCCCGCTGGTACAGCTGGAGGGCGGAGCTCAGCAGCCGGTCCTGCTGGGCCCGCGCCTGGCGGTCGCGTTCGAGGCCGGAGACGTGGTGCACGGCCACGCCGAGCAGCACGACCGCCAGCGCGGTGACGGAGGAGATCGCCAGCGCGATCCGGCCGCGGATGCCCATCACGTGATCGAGTACGTCTCGGTCGTCTTCCCGGCCGGGGTGAGGCCCGTGTAGACGACCTCGACCGAGGTGAACGCCAGCATCCCGTCGACCTTCCGCGGCCGGGAGAGCGTCAGCCGGGCCGGGAACGAGGTACGCGCCGAGCCGTTCGCGCCGCTGGAGACCAGCACCACGCCGTCGCCCTCGGCCTTGTCCGCCGTGTACTCGCCCCACTCGATGTCGCTCGCCACCGCGCCGCCGTTGGCGCAGCTCAGGGTGATGATCTTCGGCTCCAGCAGCAGTTCGCCGTAGCCGCAGTCACGGACGCCGGGCAGCTCCTGGGAGGCGCCCGGCGCCAGTTCGGCCCGGGCCGACGCCTGGTCCCGCTGCTCCTGCTGCTCCTTCTTGGCGCGCGCCGTCTGCGGCGCGTCGGACACGGCGTTCGCCCGGTCCGCTCCCTGCCCCAGCCACACGCCCCCGAGGACCAGCACCGCGACCCCGCCGGACATCCCCAGGAGGGTACGCGCGCGGACCCGCCGACGGGGTACGGCACGGTCGGTCATCGGACTCTCTTCCTCGGTCGGAGCGCGGGCGGGCGGTCGGGGGCGGACTGCCGGGACGGTCGGGGTGGTCGAGGTGGTCGAGGTGGTCGAGGTGGTCGAGGTGGTCGAGGTGGTCGAGGTGGTCGAGGTGGTGGACGAACGGTCCGCGCGGTGCGCCTGTCTCTCCCCCGGTGTGAGGGACGGGGAAATCGGGGGTCGCGTTCCCTTTGGCGGAGGACCGGTTCGTACGGGTGACGCGCCGCACACGCGTTCGCCGCGCCCGGGGCGGCGGTCCCGCTTTCCCGCCGCTTCCGGCCGGCCGGCCGACGCTCCGTCACCGGGCCCGCCGGGTACGCCGGACGGGCCGGGAGCGTGGCCCGGAGCATGGCCCGGAGCGTGGCCGGACTCCCTCTCCCGCGTGCCGTCCGGCCCAGTACAGTAGGCACGGCACCGGCACCCGTACGCCAAGGGCTGAGCGGCGATCTTTAGGTGGTCGTGTTTGTCGGTTCGAATCCGACCGGGTGCACAGGAAACCGACGGCCCGGCTCGCGAACGATGATGCTCGCGAGCCGGGCCGTCGGCGTACCGGGGGCTCCGGTCTCAGCCCAGCAGCTCCCGCACCACCGGCACCAGGGCGCGGAAGGCCTGGCCGCGGTGGCTGATGGCGTTCTTCTCCTCGGCGGTCAGCTCGGCGCAGGTGCGGGTCTCGCCGTCGGGCTGGAGGATCGGGTCGTAGCCGAAGCCGCCGGAGCCGGCGGGCTCGGTACGGAGCGTGCCGCGCAGCCGTCCCTCGACCACCCGCTCGGTGCCGTCCGGCAGGGCCAGGGCGGCGGCGCAGGCGAAGTGCGCGGCGCGGTGCGGGGCGGCGATGTCGGACAGCTGGGCGAGGAGGAGGTCCAGGTTGGCCTTGTCGTCGCCGTGCCGACCCGCCCAGCGGGCCGAGAAGATGCCGGGGGCGCCGTTCAGGACGTCCACGCAGAGGCCGGAGTCGTCGGCCACGGCGGGCAGGCCGGTGGCCCGGGCCAGGGCGTGCGCCTTGAGCAGGGCGTTCTCGGCGAAGGTGACGCCGGTCTCCTTGACGTCGGGGATCTCGGGGTAGGCGTCGGCGCCCACGAGTTCGACGTCGAGGCCGGATCCGGTGAGGATCGAGCGCAGCTCGGTGACCTTGTGGGCGTTGCGGGTGGCGAGGATGAGGCGCTTCATGGGCTCCGATTATTCACGCCGGCCGGGACGCGGCCGGTTCCGCCCCGGGCGGCGTCAGCCCTTGGTACACGCCGTGGTCAGCGCCCCGGCCGCCTTCGTGAGGGCGCCGACGTCCGGGCGCTCGCCGTCGCCGACGCTGTCCTGGATGTCGTCCACGGCCGCGGTGACCGCGCCGATGGCGTCCTTGACCGCCGAGTCGCCCTCGGTGTCGGTGTCGCTGTCGGAGTCGGTCCTGCGGGTGAGCTCGCCCAGATCCCGGTTGATCTTGTCGATGAACTCCTGGGCGCCCTGCGGGTCCTTGGAGTCGTCGGCGATGGTCCGCCGCAGGTCCCGGACGTCGCGCTGCAGGTCCTTGGCGAGGGCGCCGCAGTCCGCGGCCGCCCGTGCCTGGGAGCAGGAGGCCACGGCGGGCAGGGCGAGGGCCGCCGCGGCGAGGGCCACGACGGCGGTGGTGCGGCGCGGACGGTGGTGGCGCGAGGCCATGCGACGGTTCCCCTCCGGTGGGCGTGCTGCCCGGTGGTCACGGGGGCACGGCCCCCTCGCCGCGCCCCCAGCATGGTAGCTACAGCGTCCGTTCGAGCGCCGCGCGCTGGGCGGCGTCCAGGTCGGCGCAGCCCTTGACGGCGAGGTCGAGGAGGGCGTCGAGCTCGGCGCGGTCGAACGGCTGGGCCTCGGCGGTGCCCTGGACCTCGACGAAGCGGCCGTCGCCGGTGCAGACGACGTTCATGTCGGTCTCGGCGCGGACGTCCTCCTCGTAGCGGAGGTCGAGGAGGGGTGTGCCGTCGACGATGCCGACGCTGACGGCGGAGACGGTGCCGGTGAGCGGGTGGCGGCCGTGCTTGACGAGCTTCTTCCGCTGCGCCCAGGCGACGGCGTCGGCGAGTGCGACGTAGGCGCCGGTGATGGCGGCGGTGCGGGTGCCGCCGTCGGCCTGGAGGACGTCGCAGTCGAGGACGATCGTGTTCTCGCCGAGCGCCTTGTAGTCGATGACGGCGCGCAGCGAGCGGCCGATGAGGCGGGAGATCTCGTGGGTGCGGCCGCCGATCTTGCCGCGGACGGACTCGCGGTCGCCGCGGGTGTTGGTGGCGCGGGGCAGCATCGCGTACTCGGCGGTGACCCAGCCCTCGCCGCTGCCCTTGCGCCAGCGCGGGACGCCCTCGGTGACGCTGGCGGTGCAGAGGACCTTGGTGTCGCCGAAGGAGACGAGGACGGAGCCCTCTGCGTGCTTGCTCCAACCGCGCTGGATGGTCACGGGGCGGAGCTGGTCGGGCGTGCGGCCGTCGATGCGAGACATGGTGATGAGCCTATCGGGATCGCGAAGGGCCCTGTTCCGGTTCGTGCGCGTTCCCGCGCGACCGAACCGGGACAGGGCCCCTCGCCGTGAGCTCGGTGGCTCACATCATGTCCTCGATCTCCGCGGCGATCGGGTCCGCGTCGGTGCCGATGACGACCTGGATGGCGTTGCCCATCTTCACGACGCCGTGCGCGCCGGCGGCCTTGAGGGCGGCCTCGTCGACCAGCTCCGGGTCGTTGACCTCGGTGCGGAGACGGGTGATGCAGCCCTCGATCTCCTCGATGTTGTCGAGCCCGCCGAGACCGGCGACGATCTTCTCTGCCTTGCTGGCCATGTGCACTCCTGTTGTCTCGGCTCGGCGGTCCCGCCGACCGGCTTTCCCACGTTAACCCACGTTCAGACCAATTACGTGGGCGTATGTCCGTCATCTGGCGAAAGATGGCGGCCACCGGGCGCCGCCTTCCGGTTGCCCGGAATCGCAGCCCTAAATGGTCTACACCAGTATGCCAGCCGGGAGGACGCAGATGAGCGCGGAGGCCACCGCAGCACCCCGGCGGAAGCCGTGGCAGGGCTTCCTCGGGGGCCTGCAGAAGATGGGGCGCAGCCTCCAGCTGCCGATCGCGGTACTCCCGGCCGCCGGCATCCTCAACCGGCTGGGCCAGCCCGACGTCTTCGGCGCCGACGGCCTGGGCTGGACGGACGTCGCCAAGGTCTTCGCCGGGGCGGGCGGCGCGCTGCTCGACTCGGGGCTCGGGCTGCCGCTGCTGTTCTGCGTGGGCGTCGCGATCGGCATGGCGAAGAAGGCGGACGGCTCGACGGCGCTGGCGGCGGTCGTGGCCTTCCTCGTCTACTTCTCGGTGCTGCACCAGTTCCCCGAGGACTGCCCGCAGACGGCGAAGTTCGCGGGGGCCGGGCTGTGGAGCGGGGTCTGCGTCTCGGGGGCGGGCGCGGCGACGCTCGCCGGCTACCAGAACCCCGGGGTCTTCGGCGGCATCGTGATCGGGCTGCTGAGCGCCTGGTTCTGGGTCCGTTTCCACCGGGTGCGGCTGGTGGACTGGCTGGGCTTCTTCAACGGCCGCCGGCTCGTCCCGATCATGATGTCGTTCGTCGCGCTGCTCTTCGCGGTGGTCTGCCTGTGGGTGTGGCCGCCGGTCGGCGACGCGCTGACCAGCTTCAGCCAGTGGCTGTCGGACCTCGGCGAGACGGGCGCCGGCGTCTTCGGGGTGGCGAACCGGGCGCTGCTGGTCGTGGGGCTGCACCAGTTCCTGAACACGTTCATGTGGTTCCAGTTCGGCGACTACACCAAGCCGGACGGGACCGTGGTGCACGGCGACATCAACCGCTTCCTGGCCGGCGACCCGTCGGCCGGTCAGTTCACCACCGGCTTCTTCCCCATCATGATGTTCGCCCTGCCGGCGGCGGCGCTGGCGATCACGCACTGCGCCCGCCCCGAGAACCGGAAGGTCGTCGGCGGCATGATGCTCTCGGTCGGCCTGACGTCGTTCGTCACGGGGATCACCGAGCCGATCGAGTACTCGTTCCTCTTCATCGCGCCGGTGCTGTACGCGGTGCACGCGCTGCTCACGGGCGTGTCGATGGCGGTGAGCTGGGCGTTCGGCGTGCACGACGGTTTCAGTTTCTCGGCGGGACTGATCGACTACGTGATCAACTGGGGACTGGCGACGCGGCCGTGGCTGATCATTCCGATCGGGCTCGGATTCGCGGTCCTCTATTACGTGATCTTCCGGTTCGCCATCGTGAAGTTCGATCTCCCGACGCCGGGGCGCGAGCCCGCGGAGGTGGCGGAGGAGATCCAGGAGGGGAACGTCAAGCCGTAGCGCCTCCGTCACGCGGCCGCACGGCCCCCGGGCACACCCCCGGAGGGCCGTGCTCCGGCGTCCCGTCACAATCGGAAGTCGCGGATTCCTTTATGCCGGACTCACGTGCTACAACAGGTCTAAACCACTTGTGGTTTAGACCATAATGCGGGCCGATCCACACCCCCCGAGTGCCCGCCTCACCTGGAGGAATCCGATGAGTACGGCCACCGCGAAGGCGGCCCCCACTAAGACCCCCGCAAAGAAGCGGAGGCAGGGCGTGATGCAGGGCCTGCAGAAGGTGGGTCGCAGCCTCCAGCTGCCGATCGCCGTCCTGCCGGCCGCGGGCATCATGGTCCGCCTCGGTCAGCCCGACGTCTTCGGCAAGGACGGCCTCGGCTGGGACAAGGTCTCCGCCGTCTTCGGCAACGCGGGCGGCGCCATCACCGGCGCCCTGCCGCTGCTGTTCTGCCTCGGTGTCGCCATCGGCTTCGCCAAGAAGGCGGACGGCTCCACCGCGCTCGCGGCCGTCGTCGGCTTCCTCGTCTACAGCAAGGTCCTCCAGGCCTTCCCGATCGTCGAGCAGCACATCGCCAACGGCAAGATCGTCGAGGCCAAGTACAACGACCCCGGTGTCCTCGGCGGCATCATCATGGGTCTGCTCGCCGCCGTGCTGTGGCAGCGGTTCCACCGCACCAAGCTGGTCGACTGGCTCGGCTTCTTCAACGGCCGCCGCCTCGTGCCGATCATCATGGCCTTCGTCGGCCTGGTCGTCGGCGTCTTCTTCGGCCTCGTCTGGGAGCCGATCGGTGACGGCATCACCAGCTTCGGCGAGTGGATGACCGGCCTCGGCGCCGGTGGCGCGGCCCTCTTCGGCGGCGTGAACCGCGGGCTCATCCCGATCGGCATGCACCAGTTCGTCAACACCGTCGCCTGGTTCCAGCTCGGCGACTTCACCAACTCGGCCGGCGAGGTCGTCCACGGTGACATCACCCGCTTCCTGGCGGGCGACCCGGACGCGGGCATGTTCCAGTCCGGCTTCTTCCCGATCATGATGTTCGGCCTCCCGGCCGCCGCCCTCGCCATCGCGCACACGGCACGCCCCGAGAACCGCAAGGTCGTTCTGGGCATGATGGTCTCGCTGGCGCTGACCTCGTTCGTCACCGGTGTCACCGAGCCGATCGAGTTCACGTTCATGTTCCTCGCGCCGGTGCTGTACGCGATCCACGCGCTGCTCACCGCCCTGTCGATGGCCGTCACGTGGGCGCTCGGCGTGCACGCGGGCTTCAACTTCTCGGCGGGGTTCATCGACTACGCGCTGAACTGGACGCACGCGACGAAGCCGTGGCTGATCATTCCGATCGGGCTGGTCTTCGGTGCGGTGTACTACGTGCTCTTCCGGTTCGCGATCGTCAAGTTCAATCTGCCGACGCCTGGGCGTGAGGTGGATCCGGAGATGGCGGAGGCGGTTGCCACGGCGGAGGCCGAGGCGAAGCCGGCTCCTGTTCCGGCTCCGGCTGCTGCTCCGGCCAAGGCCGACGCGAAGGCCGGCGGCAAGCCGGCTGCCGCCAAGGCCGGGTCTGGTGCCAAGGGCAAGACGCCTGCTCAGCGGAAGCGGAAGTCTTCCAAGTCCAAGCGCTGACCTTGTCGAGCTGAGCCCCCGGGACCTTCGGTCCCGGGGGTTTTGATTTGCCCCGGACCCGCCCCTTCACCGTTTCTTGCGGGGGCTGCGCCCCCGCACCCCCGAAGCGCCCTGCGGGCTCCCCCAGAGGGGGTACCCCCAGTCCTCAAACGCCGGACGGGCTGAATCAGCCCGTCCGGCGTTTGAGGACAAGGGGGTCTGGGGGCAGCCCCCAGGAAACGGTGAAGGGGCGGGACTGGGGCACCCTAGAACTCGTACACCGCCCCCGCGTGGGCGAGCTCCGCCGGGCCGTCGTACAAGGAGCGCGCGTCGCGCAGGTTGCGCAGCGGGTCCGTCCACGGCGGGATGTGGGTGAGGACGAGACGGCCCACGCGCGCGTCGGCGGCGACGCGGCCCGCCTCCAGGCCGTTGAGGTGGAGGTCGGGGATGTCCTCCTTGCCGTGGGTGAAGGACGCTTCGCAGAGCAGCAGGTCGGCGTCCTTGGCGAGGGAGTCGAGGGCCCCGCAGGGGCCCGTGTCGCCGGAGTAGACGAGGGCGGAGCCGCCGTGTTCCACCCGGAAGGCGAACGCCTCGACGGGGTGGTTGACGCGGTCGGTGAAGACGGTGAACGGGCCGGCGGAGAAGCTGCCGGGTTCGAGGGTGCGGAAGTCGAAGACCTCGCTCATGCAGGCGGGGTCCGGTACGTCGCCGTAGGCGGTGAGCAGCCGCTGTTCGGTGCCCTCGGGGCCGTACACCGGAATGGCGTGGGCCCGGCCGCCGTCGTGCCGGTAGTAGCGGGCGACGAAGTAGCCGCACATGTCGATGCAGTGGTCGGGGTGCAGGTGGGACAGGAGCACGGCGTCGAGGTCGTACAGGCCGATGTGGCGCTGGAGCTCGCCCAGGGCGCCGTTGCCCATGTCGAGGAGCAGCCGGTAGCCGTCGGCCTCCACCAGATAGCTCGAACAGGCGGATTCCGTGGACGGGAACGAGCCCGCGCATCCGACGACGGTGAGCTTCATGCGGGCCTGAACCTCCGTGGGCCGGTGACGGGGGGCCGGTGACCGTGCGGTGGGTCCGAGGGTAAGGCGGGAACCGGGCGGCCGCTCCCTGGTGGGCCGGGTCTGTGGCTGGAATCACCAGGACGGACGCCACCGGCGGAAAGCGGTGCGCCGGAGCGCGCGAAAACCCGCCCGCGCCCCTCGGGGGCGGCGGACGGGTGCGCAGTGCGGTGGCGGCCGCGCGGGCCGCTAGAGCGGCCGGACGCGCTCGGCCCGGTCGAGGGTGTCCATGAAGCGCCGGAAGCGCTCGGCGGACTCCTCGCTGCCGGCCGTCACCGTGAACTCCTCCGGCGACATGACGGCCGCGAGCCGTTCACGCGTCTCAGGGGCGAGCGCATCCCAGGCCGCCCGATCCAGCCGTGACTGCGCCGCAGTTTCCGCACTGCCAGTTTCCATTGTTGAGTTGCCTCATGTCCGAAGATCCACATGCTGGACAGTTCATGTGCGTCTCCTACGGGATGATGTCAGCCGGTCGCCAACATCGGTAGGGGCAGTCTCTCCGGCGGCCCCGGCCCGCCCCCTGGCGGGTGCTCAGGCCCAGAGCTGGCCGTGCAGGGCCGCCACCGCGGCCTCCGTGGTGGGCGCGGTGTACAGGCCGGTGGACAGGTACTTCCAGCCGCCGTCGGCCACGATGAAGACGATGTCGGCCTGCTCCCCGGCGCGTTGGGCCTTGCGCGCGACGCCGAGCGCGGCGTGCAGCACGGCGCCGGTGGAGACGCCCGCGAAGATTCCCTCCTCGGCGAGGAGTTCGCGGGTGCGGCGCACGGCGTCCTCGGAGCCGACGGAGTAGCGGGTGGTGAGGACCGTCTCGTCGTAGAGCTCGGGCACGAAGCCCTCGTCGAGGTTGCGCAGGCCGTAGACGAGGTCGTCGTACCGCGGCTCGGCGGCGACGATCCGTACGTCCGGGACGTGTTCGCGCAGGTAGCGGCCGACGCCCATCAGGGTGCCGGTGGTGCCGAGGCCGGCCACGAAGTGGGTGATCCCGGGGAGGTCGGCGAGGATCTCCGGGCCGGTCGTGGCGTAGTGGGCGCCGGCGTTGTCGGGGTTCCCGTACTGGTAGAGCATCACCCAGTCGGGGTGCTCGGCGGCCAGCTCCTTGGCGACGCGCACCGCCGTGTTCGAACCCCCGGCCGCGGGCGAGGAGATGATCTCCGCGCCCCACATGGCCAGCAGCTGCCGCCGCTCCTCGCTGGTGTTCTCGGGCATCACGCAGACGATGCGGTAGCCCTTGAGGCGGGCGGCCATGGCCAGCGAGATGCCGGTGTTGCCCGACGTGGGCTCCAGGATCATGCAGCCGGGCGTCAGCCGGCCGGCCTTCTCCGCCTGCTCGATCATGTGCAGGGCGGGGCGGTCCTTGACGGACCCGGTGGGGTTGCGATCCTCCAGCTTCGCCCAGATCCGGACGTCCCCGGAGGGGGACAGCCGGGGCAGGCGGACCAGCGGGGTGTCGCCGACCGCGGCCAGCGGGCTGTCGTACCGCATGCCTAGCGGGCCCCGCCCGCGACGGCCGGGAGGATGGTGACGTTGTCGCCGTCGGCGAGTTCCGTGCCCAGGCCGGCCAGGAAGCGGACGTCCTCGTCGTTCAGGTAGACGTTGACGAACCGGCGCAGCGCACCGCCGTCGTCGATCAGCCGCTCGCGGATGCCCGGGTGGCGGGAGTCCAGGTCCTTGAAGAGCTCGTCGATCGTGGCCCCGGCGCCCTGGACGGTCTTCGCACCGTCGGTGTGGGTGCGGAGGATGGTCGGGATGCGTACCTCGATGGCCATGGTGGTGCTCCTCGTCGGAGTGCGGAGGTTGCGTGGGTGCGGAGGGACATGCGGGACGGCTGGGGGCGGGGCACGGAACGGGTGTTCCCCCCGGACAACCGTGGGCGCATGCTATCGATTCCCCGCCCCGCTCCCCCATGGCCGTCCCGGTCGGCGGGACGCCCCGTCCCGGCCCGTGGGACGGTTCAGTACGCCGCGACGATCCGGACCTCTTCCTCGGTGATCTCGCCGTCCACGATCCGGAACGAACGGAACTGGAAGGGGCCCGATCCGTCGGTGTCCGCCGTGGAGACCAGCACGTAGTGGGCGCCCGGCTCGTTGGCGTACGAGACGTCCGTGCGGGACGGGTACGCCTCGGTGGCGGTGTGCGAGTGGTAGATGACCACCGGCTCCTCGTCGCGGTCGTCCAGCTCGCGGTAGAGCTTGAGCAGGTCGGTGGAGTCGAACTCGTAGAACGTGGGCGAGCGGGCGGCGTTGAGCATGGGGACGAACCGCTCGGGGCGGTCGCTGCCGGCCGGGCCGGCGACCACGCCGCACGCCTCGTCGGGGTGGTCGGCGCGGGCGTGCTCGACGATCCGGTCGTGCAGGGCCTGGGTGATGGTCAGCATGCGCGCCAGCATAGGTCGGGGTGCGCGGGGCCCCGCGGGGGCCGTGACGGACGCCACTGGCCCGCCCCGATCCCGCAACACCACGGAAACGCGACGGGCCCGCCGCGCACCGGGGGGGGGGAGGTGCGGGCGGGCCCGATGGCCCGGCGTGGTGCCGGCGTCAGGCGGCCTGGTCGACGCCTTCCCGGGCGGCGGCCGAGTAGTCCTTGCGCTCGAACGCCTGCGGGTTGCGGGCCTTGAGCACGAAGTACGACACGACCATGATCGCGGCCCAGATCGGCGCGCAGTACAGCGAGATCCGCGAGTCCTTGTCGATGCCCATCAGCACGATCACCATGCCGATGAAGGCGAGGGCGAAGAGGCTGGTCCAGGGCGCTCCGGGAGCCTTGAACTCCGACTGCGGCAGCTCGCCGCGGTCGGCCTTGCGGCGGTAGCGGAGCTGGGCCAGGAGGATCATGATCCAGGCCCACATGCCGGAGATGGTGGCGAAGGAGACGACGTACTCGAACGCCTTGCCCGGCCACTGGTAGTTGATCCACACGCCGACGAGCATGCACGCCGCGGAGACGGTGGTGCCGCGCAGCGGCAGACCGCGCTTGGTCAGGGCGGCGAAGAACTTCGGGCCCTGGCCGTTGAGCGCCAGGTCGCGCAGCATGCGGCCGGTGGAGTACATGCCGGAGTTGCAGGACGACAGCGCCGCGGTGAGGACCACGAAGTTGACGATTCCGGCGCCGGCCGGCAGGCCGATCTTGGCGAAGGCCGCGACGAACGGGCTGACGCCCGGCTCGAAGACGGTCCAGCTGACCACGGACAGGATGATGATCAGCGCGCCCACGTAGAAGACGGCGATCCGCCACGGCACGGTGTTGATGGCCTTGGGCAGCGTCTTCTTGGGGTCGGTCGCCTCGCCCGCGGTGACGCCGACGAGCTCGACGGCGAGGAACGCGAACATGACGATCTGGAGCGTCATCAGCGTGCCGCCGATGCCCTCGGGGAAGAACCCGCCGTCGGACCACAGCAGCGAGAACGACGCGGTGTCGCCGGCGTCGGAGAAGCCGAGCGTGATCACGCCGATGCCGATCAGGATCATGCCGATGATGGCGGTGACCTTGACCATGGAGAACCAGAACTCCAGCTCGCCGAAGAGCTTCACGGAGATCAGGTTGGCCAGGTAGAGAACGGCCGTGAAGACCAGGGCCGAGGCCCATTGCGGGATCGACTTGTCCCAGTACTGGACGTACTTGGCCGCCGCGGTCACCTCGGTGATGCCGGTGACGACCCAGAACAGCCAGTAGGTCCAGCCGGTCACGTAGCCCCAGAACGGCCCGAGGAACTCACGGGCGTAGTCCGAGAAGGAGCCCGAGACCGGGCGGTACATGAGGAGCTCGCCGAGCGCCCGCATGATGAAGAAGATGACGAGGCCCGCTATCGCGTACGCGAGGATGAGACTCGGTCCGGCCTTGGATATGGCCGTGCCGGCGCCGAGGAAGAGCCCCGTGCCGATGGCGCCACCAATGGCGATCATCTGGATCTGTCGGTTGCCCAGCCCCCGCTGGTAACCCTCGGAAGCTTCGCCGCTTCCGTCCCGCTCGCCGGCCTCGCCGGCGACGCGGTCCGCGACCTGCTCAGAGGTCATGGTGGAACGCCTTTCTCCATACCGATCCGGATCGTCCGGATCGGGTTCCGATCCCCCCGGATGGAGTCCTGCACGTGCCGACGGTCGGTCGGCGATAGCGCTCCCGCTCCACGACATGGGTGGCGTCGGTGGATGCAGGTCGTGAAGATTTATCACGGGTAATACGTAGATCGCCAGTTCGAATGTGCCGCAGGCCACAGGCAAATCTGGGTGAACCCCGAAAACACGGGCGTGCACCCCACTGCGGTAATGGGATCGTTATCCGGACACTCTTACCCGGAAAGCGGACGAAGATCGTCCGTAAAGATCCACGAGTCGTCCGTGAAGGCCCACGAGTCGTCCGTAAAGGCCCACGAGGGCGGGACCGCCTAGCGCGGGCCCAGCGTCTCGATCAGCGTCTCCTGGAGCCCGCCGAGCCACAGGTAGGCCATCACCATCGGCTTGCGCGGATCGTCGTCCGGCAGCCGGAAGAGGGCGTCGCCCTCGTCCTCGTCGGCGATCTCCAGCCGGGCGGCGATGGTGAGCCGGAGGTCGTTGAGGGTGCCCAGCCACTGCCGGGAGCCCTCCGGGGAGAGCCGGAGCACGGCCGCGCCGCCCCCGGGGCCGTCCGCCGGGGAGAGCCCGTCCAGCGAGCGGACGACCGCCAGGCCGTCGTCGCGCTTGCGGGCGCGCAGGTCGTTCTCGGTGTAGCGGCGGAACTCGGCGGCGTACGCGCGGGCCTGCTCGTCCTGCTCGGCGCCGGGCGTGCCGTAGGCGTCCGGGAAGAGGCGGGCCAGCGCCGGGTCGGCGGGCGGCTCGCTGGGGCCCTCGGCGAAGAGGCGCGCCAAGGGGTCCTCCTCCGCGTCCGCGGGCCCGTCGTCGGGGCCGATCAGCTCCAGGAGCTGCACGGTCAGGTTGCGGAGGATGGAGATCTCGATCTCGTCCAGGGCGATGGCCGCCCCGCCGCCGGCCAGCGGCTCGAAGTGCCCGGACATCAGCGGTCCTGCGAGAGGGTCGCCCACAGGCCGTAGCCGTGCATGGCCTGCACGTCGCGCTCCATCTCCTCGCGCGATCCGCTGGAGACCGTGGCGCGGCCCTTGTGGTGGACGTCGAGCATCAGTTTGCGGGCCTTGTCCTTGGAGTATCCGAAGTACGCCTGGAAGACGTAGGTGACATAGCTCATGAGGTTCACGGGGTCGTTGTGGACCAGGGTGACCCAGGGAACGTCGGGCTCGGTCACGGCGAAGGGGGATTCGCCCGTCTCCGGACGTTCGATCTCGACAGGTGCCACACTCACGCCCGCTCCACGCCTCGCTTCTCCGTCGGGACACGGCCGGTCCATACGTACTTCCCATGCTGCCACTTCACGGCTCCCGGCGCACAAACGGCCCCCCGAAATCGTCACTCTGACGAGTATTCGCGATAGCATCCGGACGACGCCAGAACGGGAATGCGAGGTAGGGCCAAGTGAACGCTGCGGACCTGGGGCTGCCGGTGGCTGTGCCGTCGACGGCGCTCTTCACCGACCGGTACGAACTCACGATGCTGCAGGCCGCGCTCCGCGCCGGGACGGCCGGACGCCGCTCGGTGTTCGAGGTCTTCACCCGGCGGCTGCCCGAGGGCCGCCGGTACGGCGTGGTGGCGG
>NZ_JAIQLH010000251.1 GCF_020037025.1 Streptomyces huiliensis
CCCGAGGGCCGCCGGTACGGCGTGGTGGCGGGCACCGGCCGGGTCCTGGACGCCGTCGAGAACTTCCGCTTCGACCCGGGCGTCCTGGAGTTCCTCGCCGACCGCGGCATCGTCGACGCGCCCACCCTGGACTGGCTGGCGGACTACCGCTTCCGCGGCGACGTCTTCGGCTACCCCGAGGGCGAGGTGTACTTCCCCGGCTCGCCGATCATGCGCGTGGAGGGCAGCTTCGCCGAGTGCGTGCTGCTGGAGACGGTGATCCTGTCCATCCTCAACCACGACTCCGCGGTGGCCGCCGCGGCCTCCCGGATGGCCGTGGCGGCGGGCGGCCGGCCGCTGATCGAGATGGGCGCCCGGCGCACCCACGAGCTGGCCGCCGTCGCCGCGGCCCGCGCGGCCTACGTGGGCGGCTTCGCCACCACCTCCGACCTCGCCGCCGGCTTCCGCTACAACATCCCGACCGTCGGCACCAGCGCGCACGCGTTCACCCTGCTGCACGACAGCGAGCGCGACGCGTTCCGCGCCCAGGTCGACTCGCTGGGCGGCGGCACCACGCTGCTCGTCGACACCTACGACGTGACCGAGGCGGTCCGGATGGCCGTCGAGATCGCCGGTCCCGAGCTCGGCGCCGTCCGCATCGACTCCGGCGACCTGCTGCTCCTCGCCCACCGGGTGCGCCAGCAGCTCGACGACCTCGGCGCCCACAAGACGAAGATCGTCGTGACCAGCGACCTGGACGAGTACGCCATCGCCTCGCTGGCCGCCGCCCCCGTGGACGCCTACGGCGTCGGCACCCAGCTGGTGACCGGCAGCGGCCACCCCACCTGCTCGATGGTCTACAAGCTGGTCGCCCGCGCGGACTCGGCGGACCCGGACGCTCCGCTGCGGCCGGTCGCCAAGAAGTCGATGGGCGGCAAGATGTCGCTCGGCGGGCGCAAGTGGGCCGCCCGGCGCACCGACGCGGACGGCGTCGCGGAGGCCGAGGTCGTCGGCACCGGGCCGGTGCCGGCGGAGCTCGCCGGGCGGCAGCTGCTCGTGGAGCTCGTCCGGGGCGGCGAGGTCGTCGCCCGGGAACCGCTGGACGCGGCCCGCGACCGGCACACCGCCGCCCGCGGCGCCCTGCCGCTCTCCGCCACCCAGCTGTCGCGCGGCGAGCCGGTGCTGCCCACCGAGTACCTGTGAGCGGTGCGTCGGCGTACCTCCGACCGCCCCCTGTGCCCCTCCCCCGGTCTCGGGGGAACCTCACTACCCTCGGTCACAGAGAGTCGAACAGAATCGCAGCCGCCGCGGTTCCGGCCGCGGCACGACGCACTGGACGTACTGGACGGCACTGGACGTACCGGATGCACCGGATGCACCGGATGTACTAGAGCAGTCGATTCCGCATCGTCGGCCGAGGGCCCTTCCGTAAAGGATCAAGCGCCATGAACCGTGCACTGATCATCGTCGACGTGCAGAACGACTTCTGCGAGGGCGGCTCCCTCGCGGTGGCGGGCGGCGCCGACGTGGCGGCCGCGATAACCGACCTGGTGGGCGAGGCCACCGCCGGTTACGCCCACATCGTCGCCTCCCGCGACATGCACATCGACCCCGGTGACCACTTCTCGGACCACCCGGACTACGTGGACTCCTGGCCGGCCCACTGCGTGGCCGGCACCGAGGGCAGCGGCTTCCACCCCAACCTGGCGCCCGCCATCGCCTCGGGCGCCATCGGCTCGGTGTTCGACAAGGGCGCCTACGCGGCCGGCTACAGCGCCTTCCAGGGCGCCGACGAGAACGGGACCGGCCTCGCGGACTGGCTGCACGCCCGGGACGTGACCGAGGTCGACGTCGTCGGCATCGCCACCGACCACTGCGTCCGGGCGACCGCGCTGGACGCCCGCCGGCAGGGGTTCGTCACGACGGTCCTGCTGGACCTGACGGCGGGCGTGGCGCGCGAGACCGTCGACGCCGCCCTGGAGGAGTTGCGCGGGGCGGGTGTGGAGCTGACGGGCAAGCCCGTGGTGGGCTGACGGGCGGGTGCCCCTCCTGGGCCTCAGGCGGTTCCGGGTCCTTAAGCGACTCCGGGGCCTCAAGCGACTCCTGGGCCTCAAGCGGACTCCTGGGCCTCAAGCGGCTCCCGCCGGGCGGCGGAGCAGCCGCGCTATCGGATGCCACCATTCCGTCTCGTCCTCCGGCGCCGACCGCCACACCAGGCCGTCCGGGTGGTGCAGCGCCGCACTCACCTCGTCTGGGGTCGGCGGTTCGCTGTTGCCGCGGAGGAAGACCGCCCGGAGGCCGAGGTTCCGCACCCGGGTGAGCGCCCGCTGACGGTTCGCGGCGTGCACCAGGACCCGTACCCGCGACCCGGGCAGTGCCTCGCCGCCGGGCGGGCTGGGCAGGGACAGGGCGACGATCACACTGCCGTCCGGGAGCTTGACGAATCCGCCGCCGGCCATCCGCATCACCCTCCGTGGACTCCGTGGAGCACTCCGAGTCGGGGCCCGCGTCAATAACGAACGGCCCCCAGGGCATCCAACCCCGATCGGCGGCGACCCGCTAGGGGATTCCCGAAATAGGGCTCTGGCCTGCACTTTTCCTCAGCACCCGGATGATCTCGCGCGCTCCCGGCCGACCGGCCCCGCCGCCCCCTCCGGCCGGTCGGGAAAAACCTGTCAATAAGGGGAGCGCCCACCGCGGGCGGGTACGCGGGCGCGTTCGCTCCACCACCCGGGCGGGCCGGTCGCTCCCCGCGCCTCTCACGCCTCGGGACGGTGGGCAAGGGTGTGCTTACCGGCCGTTCCCCTAGGGCAGACAGGACCGTAGAGTCTTTTTGCGGTACGTACCTTGTCGGCTCAGCACCCCACCATCCCCCCCGAGGACGGATTCCGTCATGCCGCGTCCGACGTCAGCACAGATCGTTTACGGCTCGGCCACCGTTGTTCTCTCGACCCTCGCCATGCTGCTGCTGTCGCGGACGAGTTCGGGCGTCGGCGTCGCCGTCGTGGCCCTGGGCGCGCTGGCGCTCGGCCTCCTCGTGGCCGCGCTGGTGCCCGGCGCGCGCCGGAGTCCACGGGCCCGGGCCGCGGAGCCCGCCGTGCGCCGGCCCGCCGCCGGGGCGCGGCCGACGGGCTCACGAGCGGGCGCGCGTGCGGGTTCACGAGCCGGTGTGCGGCCGGGCGCACGGGTGGGCGAGCACTCACTGCACGGCTGAGACCACCACGGTCTTGGCCGCCTTGTCGTGGATGCACTGCTGGTAGGGCTTGTCCCAGGCGCACCAGAGGACGTTGACCAGCCAGAAGACCGGTCCGCAGCAGGGCACGACCCACGGCAGGCAGTAGACGGCGGCCCGGACCCACCCCGGGGCGTTCCGCGGCACGGCGCCGTTCTCCAGCATCGCGACGCGGATGCCCATCGCCATCTTGCCGACCGTCTGCCCGCGGGCCGTCAGCATCAGGCCCTCGTAGACGAAGTAGACGATCGCGACGAGGACGCTCAGCCCGGTGTTCTTGGCGTTGTCCTCGGCCGGGTCCCAGTGGTTCCAGACGAACGCCGAGTAGACCAGGCTGACCGGGACGAAGACGATCAGGAAGTCGATGATCCGGGCGATCAGCCGCTTGAGGCGGCTCGCGAGCGGCGGCATGCCCGCCAGCGGGTCCGCCGCGCCGAACCCGTCCCCGTAGGGGTTGCCCGGACCGCCGGGCGGGGGTGGACCCCCGGTGTCGTAGGGGCCACCGGGGCCGGGCCCGCCCCCGTACTGGCCGCCCCCGTAGGGGCCGCCGGCGGGCGGGCCGCCACCGGGCGCTCCCCCGTACGGCGGAAGGTCCTCCGGCGGCTTCTTGCCGAACGGGTCGTTGTCCTGCGGCTGGTCCGTGCTCATGGCCCGAGTACACCGCGCGGGGCGGGCCGCCGCATCCGTCCGTATGCCGTTCGAGTTGCGGCCGGGCCGGGGCGGAGTGGCCGGCTCCGGTCCAGGACGGAGTGGCCGGCTCCGGTCCGACGGTCGGCCCCGGCCCGACGTCAGCCCCGGCCCGACGCGACGAAGGTGCGGGCCGCCTTGTCGTGCCAGCACTGCCGCCAGGGCCGGTCGAACAGGCACCACACCACGTTGAGCACCCCGACGGCGACCACGCCGAGCAGGCTGTAGACCAGCCAGCGGCGGAGCGCGGCGCCGAACGACGGGGTGTCGTGCGACTCGATGTCCAGGACGCGCACGCCGCACAGCTTCTTGCCCGGCGTGCGGCCCCAGGTGGCGGTCGGCAGCACCTCGTAGAGCACGCCGCCGAGCAGCAGCGCGGCGAGGACGACGGCGAGGTACGTGCCGGTGGTGCCGTCGAGCAGCCAGACGGTGACGGTCTCGCCGGAGCGCTTGGCCTGGTCCACCTTCTCGTCGATGTGGCTGACGGCCTTGGTCCAGAGCGGCACCGCGACGGCGGCGACGGCGCCGCCGAGCACGACCGTGTCGACCAGCCGCGCCGCGAGGCGCCGCCCGAGCCCCGCCGGACGGCCCTCCTGCCGGGCGGCGAGCAGGAACGGGTCCTCCGTCGGCGGCTTCCACGGCGCGGGCTGCTGCGGCGCGG
>NZ_JAIQLH010000252.1 GCF_020037025.1 Streptomyces huiliensis
ACGCTGGGACCAAGGGTCCTTTTTGTTTTTGTCGAAGCGCATCCGCCGGGCGGGTGCGCGAGAATGACTGCGGTACCTCAAGACAGGAGTCACGTCGATGTCCACCAACTCTCCCGACGACCGTTCGGGCGGCGACCGCCACGGCGGGCCGCGGGGCGGCTTCCGCCGTGACGACCGTGGCGGTCGTCCTTCCGGCGGCGGCTACGGCCGACGTGACGACGACCGCGGCGGTTACCGCGGTGGCCGCGACGACCGCGGCGGCCGGCCCTCCGGCGGCGGCTATGGCCGTCGCGATGACGACCGTGGCGGTTTCCGCCGTGACGATCGCCGTGACGACCGCGGTCCGCGTCGGGACGATGACCGTGGCGGGTTCCGTCGCGACGACCGGCCCTCCTTCCGCCGTGATGACCGTCGTGATGACCGTGGCCCTCGTCGGGACGACGACCGGGGCGGTTTCCGTCGCGACGAGCGTCGTGACGACCGTGGCGGTCGGCCCGCCGGCGGTGGCGGCTATGGCCGTCGCGATGACGACCGTGGCGGCTTCCGCCGGGACGAGCGTCGTGACGCCGACCGGCCCTCGTACCGTCGTGACGACCGTCGCGATGAGCGTGGTCCGCGTCGGGATGACGAGCGTGGTGGGTTCCGTCGCGATGAGCGTCCGGCGTTCCGCCGTGATGACCGTGGCCCTCGTCGGGACGACGACCGGGGCGGTTACCGTCGCGACGAGCGTCGTGACGACCGTCGCGATGAGCGTGGTCCGCGTCGGGATGACGAGCGTGGTGGGTTCCGTCGTGAGGAGCGTCCGGCGTTCCGTCGGGACGACCGTCGTGATGACCGTGGCCCCCGTCGGGATGACGACCGTGGTGGGTTCCGTCGCGACGACCGGCCCTCCTTCCGCCGTGATGACCGGCGTGACGATCGTGGTCCGCGCCGCGATGATGACCGTGGTGGGTTCCGTCGTGATGAGCGTCCGGCGTTCCGTCGGGACGACCGTCGTGATGACCGTGGCCCGCGGCGCGTTGACGACCGGGGCGGTGTCCGTCGCGACGAGCGTCGTGACGACCGTCGTGATGTCCGTGGCCCCCGGCGGGATGACGACGGTGGTGGGTTCCGTCGTGACGACCGTGGCGGCCGGCCCGCCGGCGGTGGCTACGGGCGTCGGGACGACCGGGACCGGGACCGGCAGGGCGGTGGCTACCGCGGGCGGGACGACCGCTCGCGCGGTGGCTACGGGCGCCGTGACGACCGGGACCGTGACCGCGTCGAGCGGGAGCCGGTGAAGCGGCTGCCCATTCCCGACGACGTGACCGGCGAGGAGATCGACGCGGACGTGCGGCAGGAGCTCATGAGCCTGCCGAAGACGCTCGCCGAGGACGTCGCCCGCAACCTCGTCATGGTGGCCAACCTGCTGGACGAGGACGCCGAGCAGGCGTACGGCTACTCGCGGGTCGCCCTGCGGCTCGCCTCGCGCGTCGCCGCCGTCCGTGAGGCCGCCGGCTTCGCGTCGTACGCGACCGCGCGGTACTCCGAGGCGCTGGCCGAGTTCCGGGCGGCGCGCCGGATGACCGGCTCCGTCGAGCTGTGGCCCGTCATGGCGGACTGCGAGCGCGGCATGGGCCGCCCGGAGCGGGCGCTGGCCATGGCCGGCGAGCCCGAGGTGCAGAAGCTCGACAAGGCCGGTCAGGTGGAGATGCGCCTGGTGGCCGCCGGTGCGCGGAAGGACATGGGGCAGGCCGAGGCCGCCGTCGTCACGCTGCAGAGCCCCGAGCTGGCGTCCAACTCCGTCCAGCCCTGGACCGCCCGGCTGCGGTACGCGTACGCCGACGCGCTGCTCGACGTCGGCCGTGAGACCGAGGCCCGCGAGTGGTTCGCCAAGGCGCTGGAGGCCGACCAGGGCGGTACCACCAACGCCTCCGACCGGCTCGCCGAGCTCGACGGTGTCGAGTTCACCGACGTCCTCGCGGACGTCGAGGAGGCCGAGGACGTCAAGGACGCCGAGGACGCGGTGATCGAGGCCGCCGAGGACGCGGTGATCGAGGCCGCTGACGAGGCGAAGGACGAGGCGAAGGACGAGCCGAAGGAAGAAGCGAAGGACGAGGCGGCCGAGGCTGTCGACGAGACGGGCGGCGAGAAGCCCGTCGAGGGCGGCGACGCTCGCTGAGGCGCTGAGTTCCCCGTGTGAACGGCGGTGGGGCGGGACCCTTGAGGGTTCCGCCCCACCGCCGTTTTCCGTTGGCGTCGGGTGGTGTGCGTCAGTCCAGGGTGAGGCTGCGCAGGACCAGGCCCGTGGCCGGCTTGGGGCCGAACGAGGTCGACTTGCGCGGCATCGTCACGCCCTGGGCGGCGAGCTCGTGGACGACCTCCTCGCGCACGGGGTGCATCAGCACGGCCGTACCGCCGTGCCGCTCCGCCTGGGCGACGGCCGCCGCCGTGTCGTGGATGTAGCCGATGTGCTCCGGGTCGTCGCTCACCCGCCACACGTGCTCCAGCAGCACCGAGTGCAGGACGGTGGCGTCGAGCTCGCGCCAGGCGCGCGGGCGGTCGGCGGGGACCGTACGGGCCAGCAGGGCCGGGTCCGGGCGGTCCAGGAGGTGGAAGCGGCCGTCGCCGGCGAGGAGGAAGGCGTTGCCGTGTTCGTCGGCCGCGGACGCCTCGGCCAGGGCCTCCAGGGCCGTCGGCAGCGGGGCGTCGAGAGTGCGGACGCGGAACGTGTCCGAGACGGCGGCCAGCGCGTCCGCGAGCGGCAGGCGGTGCAGGAGGCGGTGGATGGCCCTGACCCGCAGCGGGTAGCGGGCGGTGTCCACGAGGAGGACGAGGCCGTAGTCCCACGGGCCCGGCGCCGGCTGCTCGGCGTGCAGCCGCTGGTAGGTGGCCCAGCGGTGGTGGCCGTCGGCGATCAGGGCCTGGCGGTGGGATAGGTCGCCCCCGATGCGGGCCAGGTCCTCGGGGTCCGTCACGGACCAGAGGCGGTGGGCGAAGCCGTCGTCCGTGGTGGTGGAGAGGAGGGGAGCGGTGTCCGTGACGCGTTCGATGACCGCGGCGGCGCCGGTCGTCGTGCCGTCGCCCCGGTAGGCGAAGAGCAGCGGCTCCAGGTTGGCGCCGGTGTCCCGCATCAGGGCGGCGCGGTCCTCGACGATGTGCGGCATCACGTCCTCGTGCGGGAGGACGACCTTCTCCTCGCGGGGCGTGAGGCGCAGGGCGCCGATGAGGCCGCGCTGGAGTATGCCGTCGCCCCGTTGTTCGTACACGTAGAGCGCGGGTTCCGGGTCCGGGGCCAGGATGCGTTCCTCCTGCCAGCGGCGCAGGGTGTCGGCGGCGCGGCGGTGGCGGTCGGCGGCCGTGGCGGCCTGCGGGAGGATCAACCGGACGATGTTGTGCGGATCGGCGGTCTCCAGATGGCGCAGCCCGTCGGGCCGGACGACGACGTCGTACGGTGGCGACGTCACGGCCGCGAGGCTGCCCACCCGTTCGGGGACGTAGCGCAGGCCTCGGAAGGGGGCGAGACGGAGGCCGTGTGCCGCGGGATCCGGATTGCTCATCAGTAAATGTTATGTCTCCTGGCCGGATGAGCAATGATCGAGACAGAGACGAACAGCACAAGGAGCGAACTCCGTATGAACGAGAGCGTCCGGACCCGGCCCGGTGGCAGCGAGCGCCGGCTGAGCGAGGCCTACGACACCGCCCTGCTGGATCTCGACGGGGTGGTCTACGCCGGGGGTGAGGCCATCCCGCACGCCGTCGCGTCGCTGGAGACGGCGAGGAAGGGCGGGATGCACCTGGCGTACGTGACGAACAACGCGGCCCGGACGCCCGATGTGGTGGCGGCCCACCTGACCGAGCTGGGGATCCCGGCCGAGCCGGGGGATGTCATCAACTCCGCGCAGGCGGTGTCCCGGCTGATAGCTGAGCAGCTGCCGGCGGGGTCGCGGGTGCTCGTGATCGGCGCCGAGGGGTTGCGGGTGGCCTTGCGGGAGCGGGGGCTGGTGCCTGTCGATTCCGTGGATGACGATCCGGCTGCTGTGGCTCAGGGGTATGGCGGGCCTGATATGCCGTGGTCGCGGTTGATGGAGGCTTCGTACGCGGTGGCGCGTGGGCTGCCGTGGTTCGCCTCCAATACGGACCTGACCATTCCGAGCGGGCGGGGGATCGCGCCCGGGAATGGTGCTGCCGTGGAGGTCGTGAAGATCGCTACGGGGCGGGTGCCGCAGGTTGCGGGGAAGCCGCTGCCTCCCATGCATCGGGAGACCGTGTTGCGGACGGGGGCTGAGCGGCCGCTTGTGGTCGGGGACCGGCTCGATACGGATATCGAGGGGGCTCACGCGGGAGGTGTCGACTCGTTGCTGGTGCTTACCGGGGTGACCACCGTGCGTGAGGTTTTGGCTGCTCGGCCGGAGCATCGGGCGACTTTTGTGGCTGAGGATTTGCGGGGGTTGTTGGAGGTGCAGCCTTCCGTCTCCGAGGGAGACGGGGGGTTCCGGTGTGGGGGGTGGACCGCCGCCGTGCGGGACGGGGTGTTCGTCCTTGACGGTGAGGGGGAGCGTGTCGACGGGTTGCGGGCGCTTTGTGCTGCGGCCTGGACGTCGGCGGGGGATGGGGTCTGTGGTGCGGATGCGGGGGGTGCGCTGGGCCGCTTGGGCTGGTAGGGGTGCCCCAGTCCCGCCCCTTCGCCGTTTCCCGGGGCTCCGCCCCGGACCCCGGGAAACGGCTTCGCCGTTTGTCCTCAAGCGCCGGACGGGCTGGGTTGGGGGCTCCGCCCCCGCACCCCCGAAGCGTGCTTCGCGCTCCCCCAGAGGGGGCACCCCCAGTCCTCAGGCGCCGGACGGGCTGAGGGGGTGCGGGAGGCTCAGGCCAGTTCGTCCAGGAGTTGTTCCTCCGTCTTGCCTTTCCGCCAGTAGCCCGTGAACGTGATCGCCTTGCGGTCGATGCCCCGGTCGTTGACGAGGTGGCGGCGGAGGGCGCGGACGGTGCCTGCTTCGCCGGCTATCCAGGCGTAGGGGGTGCCCGGGGGGAGGGTGGCTGTGCTGACGGCGTCCGTGAGGGTGGGGTCCGTGTCGCGGATGAGCCAGGTGATATCCGCGTCCGCTGCCGTCGGGAGGGGCTGGATGTCGTCCGGGTGGGGGATCTCGATCCAGACGCGGGCCGGCATGCCGGCGGGGAGCCAGGCGAGGATGCCGGCCACTGCCGGGAGGGCGGACTCGTCGGCGGTGATCAGGGTCCAGTCGGTGCCGGCGGGGGGGCGGTAGTCGGCGCCGCCGTTGTCGGTCACGACGGGGGCCAGGATCGCGGCGCGGTCGCCCGGGCGGGCGGTGCGGGACCAGGCGGAGGCGGGGCCGCTGTGGGTGGCGTCGCCGTGCTGGACGAAGTCGACGTCCAGTTCCGTGGTGCCGTCCGGGAGCCGGCGCAGGGCGCGGAAGGTGTAGGTGCGCATGACCGCGCGGGTGGACGGGTCCTGGGCGCGCCAGCGGGCGTACCAGCCCTCGTCCAGTGGCTCCGGGAGGAGGGGTGTCTCCTGGCCGGGCTGCGGCAGGAAGAGCTTGAAGCGCTGGTCGCGGCCGTCGGTGACGAGGTCGCCGAGGCGGTCGCCGCCGAAGGTGACGCGGATCAGGGCGGTGCCGATCCGCTCCGTGCGCAGGACGTGGACGTCGAAGAAGCCGTAGGGGAGGGCGGGGCGTTCGGTCACAGCTTCTTCGCCTTCTCGATGGCGGCGGTGAGGGACTCCAGGAGCGGTGCGCAGCCCGCGTAGGAGAAGCGGGGCTCGCTGAGCCAGGGGCTGACCTGGCCGGCCTCGACGGCGGGGAGCTTGGCCCAAGTGGGCTTGGCGGCCAGGTCCTTGGGCTGGAGGGCGGAGGTGCGGCTGTCCAGGAGGATCAGGTCGGCCTCGTACTTGTTGGCGTTCTCCCAGCTGAGGCTCTCGAAGTAGCCGCCCTTGTCGAGCTTCTGGGGGACGACGAAGTCCACGCCGAGCTCGCGGAAGTACATCAGGTCGGCGTTGACGGCCGGGTTGGAGACGTAGAAGAGGTCGGCGCTGCCGGAGGCGGCCATGACCTTGACGCGGTGGGACTTGGCGGTCCGGCGCAGGGTCTCGGCGGCCTTCTCGAAGCGGGCCTTGGCGTCGGTGACCTTCTTCGCCTTGAGGTCCGCGCCCAGGGAGGCGGCGAGTTCGGCGTACCGCTCGATGGGCTTGAGCATCGAGACGCGGGCGGAGGTGAGGCCGACGCTGGGGGCGAGGCCGAGGATCTTGTCCTTGCTGTCGTCGGGCACGTACCAGAGGGCACCGGGCTCGAACATGTTGGTGACGAGCAGGTCGGGGTTGAGGCTCGCGTACTTCTCGACGCTGAACTCGCCCCAGGTGTTGCCGAGGACCTTCACCTTGGCGACGTCGAGGTCGCCGGCCTGCGGGTCGGGCTTGCCGTTCTTGAGCGTCGTCGGGCCGAAGACGCCGACGCACTCGACGCCGAAGTCGTGGAGGGCGGCGGCCGTTCCGGTGAAGGCGACGATGCGCTTGGGGGTGCTGCCCGCCTTCACCGTGGTGCCGCGGTCGTCCTTGAAGGTCCAGGGGCCGCCGCTCTTGCCGGAATCGTTCTTCGACGAGGAGTCCGAGGAGCCGCTACCGCCGCACGCGGTGAGCAGGGCGCCCAGTCCGAGGGCGCCACCGGCCGAGAGGAGGCCACGTCGGGACAGTACGGTGGTGCGGGGCGTGCTCATGGGTGGTGCTTCTCTCGGTAAGGGGCGATGTTGAGGGTAGGCTAACCTAACTCAAGTGTTGGCTGTCGTCTCCCCCCACGTACCACCGGGCACCTCCCCCGAGGCGGTGCGCCGCCGCAACGGCGTGCGCGCGCTCGGCCTGCTCGCCGCCGCCGGGCTGCTGTTCGTCGTCGCCATGGCGTCGGTCGCCGTCGGTGCCAAGCAGGTTCCCCTGGACCAGGTCTGGCACGGGCTGTTCCACTACACCGGGAGCGAGACGGACGTCGTCGTACGGGACCTGCGCGTCCCCCGCACCCTCCTCGGCATCCTCACCGGCGCCGCGCTCGGCCTCGCGGGCACCGTCATGCAGGCGCTGACCCGCAATCCGCTCGCCGACCCCGGTCTCTTCGGCATCAGTTCGGGGGCCGCCGCGGCCGTTGTGTCCGGCATCAGCTTCCTCGGCGTCACCTCGCTCACCGGGTACGTGTGGTTCGCGTTCCTCGGGGCCGCCGTCGTCTCCGTCGTCGTCCACGTGCTCGGCGGCAGCCGGAGCGCCACCCCGGTCCGGCTCGCCCTCGCGGGCACCGCCGTCACCGCCGTCCTCAACGGCTATGTGTACGCGGTGGAACTGACGGACTCGGCCGCGCTGGACCGGATGCGGTTCTGGACGGTCGGCTCGCTGGCGTCCGCCAACGCGACGCTCGTCGGGCAGGTCGCGCCGTTCATCGCCACGGGCGTCGTGCTCGCCTTCGCGCTGGTCCGGCCGCTCAACGCCATGACACTCGGCGACGACCAGGCGCGGGCGCTCGGCACCCGGCCGGCCGTCACCCGGGTGCTCGGGCTGGCCGCCGTCACCCTGCTGTGCGGCGCGGCGACGGCCGCCTGCGGGCCCATCGTCTTCGTCGGGCTGATGGTGCCCCACATGGTCCGCTCCTTCACCGGGCCCGACCTGCGCTGGGTGCTGCCCTACGCCGCGCTCCTCGCGCCCGTCCTGCTGCTCGGCACGGACATCCTGGGCCGCGTCGTCGCCCGGCCCTCCGAGCTCCAGGTCGGCATCGTCACCGCGCTCGTCGGCGGGCCGCTGTTCATCCGCCTCATCCGGCGCCGGCGGACGGCCGGGCTGTGAGCCCCCGACGCCGGGCCGTTCCCGGACATCCGAGAAGGACCATGAACGTCGTCCGTACCCCCGGCGGGTTCTCCGTGCGCGTCGCGCCCCGCGCGGTGCTCGCCGTGCTGCTCCTGGCCGCCGCCGCGCTGGCCGCGTCCGTCGCGCTCATCGGCACCGGCGACTACCCGCTGACGCCCGCCGAGGTCGTCCGTACGCTGACCGGCGGGGGCACGCCCGCGCAGGAGTTCATCGTCGACGACCTGCGGCTGCCCCGCGTCCTCGTCGCCCTGCTCGTCGGCGCGGCCCTCGCGCTGGCCGGCGCGGTCTTCCAGTCCGTCTCCCGCAACCCGCTGGGCAGCCCGGACGTGCTCGGCATCGCGCAGGGGTCGACGGTCGGGGCGCTGTCGGTCATCGTCCTGTTCCAGGGCACGCCCACCGCCGTCTCCGGCGGCGCGCTGGCCGGCGGGCTGCTCGCCGGCGCGGCCATCTACCTGCTGGCGTGGCAGAAGGGCGTGCACGGGCAGCGGTTCGTGCTCGTCGGCATCGGCATGACCGCCATCCTCACGTCCGTTGTCGGCTATCTGCTGACGCAGGCGGACCTCAACGACGCGACGCGAGCGACGACCTGGATGGTCGGCTCCCTCAACGGGCGCGACTGGAAGCAGGTGTGGCCGCTGCTCGCGGTCTGCGCCGTCCTCGCCCCCGTCGTCCTGAGCCAGGGGCGCGACCTGCGCATGCTGGAGATGGGCGACGACACGGCGTACGCGCTCGGGGTGCGGGTCGAGCGGACGCGGCTGGTCTCGCTGACCGCGGCCGTGCTGCTGACCGCCGCCGCCACGGCCGCCGCCGGGCCCATCGCCTTCGTCGCCCTCTCCGCCCCCCAGGTCGCCCGCCGTATCACCGGCTCCCCGGGCCCCTGCCTCACCGCCGCCGCGTGCACCGGCGCGGCCCTGCTCGTCACCGCCGACTGGGCGTCGCAGCACCTGTTCGGCGCCGACCGGCTGCCCGTCGGCGTCCTCACCGGGATGCTCGGCGGCTGCTACCTGCTGTGGCTGCTCCACACCGAGCGCCGGGCGGGGCGGGGATGACGGCGGGAGCCCGCGCGGAGGGCGGGAGTTCCGCAAGGGACGTTCGGGATGAAAGGGACGCCCGGGGCGGCGGCCGGTCCGGGCACGCGACGGCGAGCTCGGCGCACACGACGCACATGACGAAGACGTACGGACAAGGAGACCACACCATGAGCCGACTGCAGGCCGAATCCGTCACCCTCGCCTACGACCGGCGGGTCATCGCGGAAGACCTCTCCGTCGCGATCCCCGACCACTCCTTCACCGTCATCGTCGGACCCAACGCCTGCGGCAAGTCCACGCTGCTGCGCGCGCTCTCCCGGATGCTCAAGCCGTCGGCCGGCTCCGTGCTCCTCGACGGCCAGGCCATCGGCTCGTACCCGGCCAAGAAGGTGGCCCGGACGCTCGGTCTGCTGCCGCAGTCGTCCGTGGCGCCGGACGGCATCACCGTCGCCGACCTCGTCGCCCGCGGCCGCTACCCGCACCAGGGGCTGCTGCGCCAGTGGTCGAACGAGGACGAGCGGATCGTCCAGGAGTCGATGGAGGCCACCCGGGTCGCCGAGCTCGCCGACCGGCACGTCGACGAGCTCTCCGGCGGGCAGCGGCAGCGCGTGTGGATCGCCATGGCCCTCGCCCAGCGCACCCCGCTGCTGCTCCTCGACGAGCCGACCACCTACCTCGACATCCAGCACCAGATCGAGGTCCTCGACCTCTGCGCCGAGCTGCACGAGGAGCAGGGCCGCACGCTCGTCGCCGTCCTGCACGACCTCAACCACGCCGCCCGCTACGCCACCCACCTGATCGCCATGCGGGACGGGAAGGTCGTCGCCGAGGGCGCGCCCAACGACATCGTCACGGCGGAGCTGGTGGCACGGGTCTTCGGGCTGAGCTGCGAGATCATCGACGATCCGCAGACGGGGACGCCGCTCGTCGTACCGGCCGCCCGGCAGGCGCGGCGGGGGCGGAAGGAGGCGGCGGCGGAGGTGGCGGAGCCGGTGTCCGTGGAGGCGATAGGCGAGGCCGCCGTCGCCGCTACAGGACCGACCGCAGCCTGAGGACGTCGACCAGGCCGGCCTTGAGCTTCACCCGGCCGCTCGCCCAGGCCCGCGCGAAGTTCAGCCGGCCGTCGACCAGGCCGACGAGGTCGTCGCCGGACATCTCCAGCCCGATCTCGGACCGCCGGTCGGGGACGCCCGGCACCGCCCGTACCTCCATGAGCCGGCCCTCGCGCAGGTGCCCCACGAAGGTGATGTCCAGGTCGGTCACATGGCAGCTCAGCGAGCGGTCGAGCATCGCGGCGCCGCGGAGCCGCTCGTCCGCGCCGGCGAGGTTCCGGGCCAGTCTGTCGAGCGCGCTGCGGCACTCCTCGATGGTCGCCATTGCCCTGGACGGTACACCGCGCGGAGGCGAACACCGGAGAAGCGGGCGGTCCGGGGTAGCGTCGGGGGCATGAGCGAAGAGGGCGTGGTGGAGGGGGCGGGGGCCGGAGTGTTCCCGAGCGGCGAGGTCGAGGCCGCCGAGTCCGGTGGGCCGCGGCCGCTCGGTGTCGAGCGGACCCCCACCGGGCACCCCGGCGTCGACGGTCACCTGGCCCGGCTCGCGGACGCCGACCACCTCGCCGCCGACGGCCACCTGGCCGTGTACGAGGATGTACACCAGGGCCTGCGGTCCGCGCTCGCCGCCCTCGACGAGCGCCCCGACCGACCGCCGGTCCCCACGCGTCCGTACGACAACAGGAGCTGAACCGCCCGTGGGAGTGACCCGCCGCCGCCTCGACGCCGAGCTGGTGCGCCGCAAGCTGGCCCGTTCCCGCGAACACGCGAGCCAGCTGATCGCCGCGGGCCGGGTGACCGTCGGCGGCGCGACGGCGACCAAATCCGCCACCCAGGTGGAGACCGCCGCCGCCATCGTCGTCGCCCAGGACGACAGCGACCCCGACTACGTCTCGCGCGGCGGGCACAAGCTCGCCGGCGCGCTCGCCGCGTTCGTCCCGCTGGGGCTGAAGGTCGAGGGGCGGCGCGCGCTCGACGCCGGGGCCTCGACCGGCGGCTTCACCGACGTCCTGCTGCGCGCGGGCGCCGCGCACGTCGTCGCCGTGGACGTCGGTTACGGGCAGCTCGCCTGGTCGCTGCAGAGCGACGAGCGGGTCACGGTGAAGGACCGGACCAATGTGCGCGAGCTGACCCTGGAACAGATCGACGGGGAGCCCGTCGACCTCGTCGTCGGGGACCTGTCGTTCATCCCGCTCGGCCTGGTGCTGCCCGCCCTGGTGAACTGCACCGCGCCCGGCGCCGACCTGGTGATGATGGTCAAGCCGCAGTTCGAGGTCGGCAAGGAGCGGCTCGGCAGCGGCGGCGTCGTCCGCAGCCCCGAGCTGCGCGCCGAGGCGGTGCGCGAGGTCGCCCGCCGCGCGGCCGGACTGGGCCTCGGCGTCCTCGGCGTCACCGCCAGCCCGCTGCCCGGGCCGTCCGGCAACGTCGAGTACTTTCTGTGGCTGCGCGCCGGTGCGCCCGAACTGGACCCGGCGGACGTTGACCGTGCAGTGGCGGAGGGGCCTCGGTGACCACTACAGAAGCGACATCGGAGACAGTGCGGGGAGACGGGGTCGGGGACGGCCGGACGGTCTTCCTGCTCGCGCACACCGGGCGGCCGGCGGCCATCCGTAGCGCCGAGCTCGTCGTCCAAGGGCTGCTGCGCTGCGGCATCGGGGTGCGGGTGCTCGCCGAGGAGGCCGCCGACCTGCCGCTGCCGCCGTCCGTCGAGCGCGTCGAGACCGGGCCCGAGCGGCCGGACGTGCTGGACGGGTGCGAGCTGATCGTCGTCCTCGGCGGGGACGGCACGCTGTTGCGCGGCGCGGAGTTCGCGCGCAGCTCCGGGGTGCCCATGCTGGGCGTCAACCTCGGCCGGGTCGGCTTCCTCGCCGAGGCCGAGCGGGACGATCTCGACAAGGTCGTGGACCGGGTCGTGACGCGGGAGTACGAGGTCGAGGAGCGGATGACCCTCGACGTGCTCGTCCGGACGGACGGGCACGTGGTGCACACGGACTGGGCGCTCAACGAGGCTTCCGTGGAGAAGGCGGCTCGGGAGCGGCTGCTTGAGGTCGTTACGGAGGTTGACGGGCGGCCGGTTTCGCGGTTCGGGGGGGATGGGGTGGTTTGTGCCACTCCTACCGGGTCTACCGCTTACGCGTTTTCCGCTGGGGGGCCTGTGGTGTGGCCTGAGGTCGAGGCGCTGCTCATGGTGCCCATCAGCGCTCACGCGCTGTTCGCCAAGCCGCTGGTGACCGCGCCGGATTCGGTGCTGGCGGTGGAGGTGCAGCCGCAGACGCCCAATGGTGTGCTGTGGTGTGACGGGCGGCGGAGTGTGGAGTTGCCGGCGGGGGCTCGGGTGGAGGTTCGGCGGGGGGCTGTGCCTGTTCGCTTGGCGCGGTTGCATCATGCTTCGTTCACTGACCGGTTGGTCGCGAAGTTCGCTCTGCCGGTGGCGGGGTGGCGGGGGGCACCGCACTAGGGGGCGCCTGCGGCGGGCTGTGCCCCGGTCCCTCCCCTTCGCCGTTTCCTGGGGGCTTTGCCCCCAGCCCCCCTTTTCGCGGCTTCGCCGCTCGTCCTCAAACGCCGGACGGGCTGGATAGTCAGCCCGTCCGGCGATTCGGGAAGGGGCGGGGCGGGGACCCTCACCCCGTCAGCAGCCGCCGCGCCCGTGTCAGCGCCGAGTCGCGGTGCGCCGTGAACTCCTCCTCCGTGAAGACCGGCGTCCGGATGTGCGGCGGGACGCCCGTCACGTCGTACGTCCGCCGGTCACTCGGACGCATGAACTCCTCGTTGGGGAGTCCGAACGTCCAGCCGTTCGGGAGCCTGCGCTCCAGGACGTCGGAGAAGCAGCCCTGGGTGTTCTCGCCGATGCGGACGGGGGCGGGGGAGCGGCCCTCCAGGGCCTGGGTGAAGGTCTCGCCCGCGCTGATGGTGAGGCGGCCGGTGAGGACGGCGACGGGGCCGGTGTAGCGGGAGGACGAGGCAGGGGTGACCCTTACGGGGACGGGCCGGGTGAAGCTCCGGGGGTCGTCCGGGTCGTTGCGGGCGTGCTTCAGGTAGGCCGTGTACGGGCGGTCGGTGAGGCGTTCGGCGATGCGGACGCCGAGTCGGTCCGAGCCGCCGCCGTTGAAGCGGACGTCGAGGATCAGACCGCGCGGGGAGCGGGCGAGGACGTGGTCCAGGGCCCGGTCCAGCTCGGCCTCGTCCGCCTTCGGGCCACCCTTCGCGGCGAACCGGGTGAAGCTGGTGATCCGCAGATACCCCGTGCCGTCGGGGAGGTCGGCGTACGACAGCGCGCCTTGCGCCCAGGTGCGCAGCGGCGCGCCGACGGCCTCGGCGACGGCCTTGTCCATCCGGGCCATGGACTCCGGCGTCGGCATCGTCGTGTCCGCCCGGTGGCCGGCGAAGCGCTTGTGCTTGCTCACCACGACGCTGGTGTGCCCGTCATGCAACGGTTCGATCATCCGGCTGAGGACGTCGAACAGCTCGTCGTCGGTGGTGTGCGCCGTGACCCGGGGGCGGAAGCGGTCGCCCACCGCCTTCCAGTCGACCCCGTGGGCCTTGAAGAACGGGTAGTTCTCGGCGTACGTCCGCCAGAAGACGTCGAAGACGCGGCGCGGGTCGGGCCGCCCGCCCTCGCCCGGCTCCGGGCCGGCCGTGCAGTCGGCGGGCAGTGCTTCGGCGCGGCGCAGGACGACGTGGCCGACGCTCCCTTCGTAGTCGAGCCGCGCCCGGCCGCGGCCGGTGGGGGCGATCGTCACACCCGCGTCCTCCGCGTCGGTGAACCGGCCGGAGCCGTTCCCCTTCGCCTCGAACAGCCCGGGCAGGCAGCTCACCGCCGTGGTGTCGTAGGTCCGGAGGCGGCGGCCCCCGCCCTCGACGGAGACCAGCATGCCGTAGCCGTCCGTGCGCCACACGCCGTCGAGCCGGGTGCCCGGTCCGGGCGAGGGGGCGGCCGGCGCGGTGGTGGCGGACGCGGTCAGGGCGACGGCCGTCGTGAGGAGGAGGGCGGAGGCGCGGCGGCCGCGGGTACGGGCGCGGGGGCGTTCGGTCATGCGGCCAGCCTGCCGGGGGCGGGGGGAGGCGGGCCATGCGGTGGTCACCCGGAACGGGGGTGGGGTTGTCCTCAGGGTGATTTCAGGGCGGCCTCGGGGGTGGTCCTGGGGCCGGTCTCAGGATGCCCAGGGGTGCTGCCCCCCCCGGGGGTGGCCGCCCCCGGCCTCCGGGGGAGCGCCCGGCGTCTCAGGGGCGTCCCGGGGC
>NZ_JAIQLH010000253.1 GCF_020037025.1 Streptomyces huiliensis
CCGGCCTCCGGGGGAGCGCCCGGCGTCTCAGGGGCGTCCCGGGGCCGCTGTGGGGCCCGCGGGGCCCGGTGCCTTCCGGGACGCCTCGGTTCTCGTGCACGCCGGTGGGCGTTCCTCGGGGTGCCACGACGTCTCCGGCTTCCCACGGGGCTTCCGCGGACCGTCTCCGGGGCTGTCCCCGGGCTGCCGCGGGCCGTCCCCGGCTCGTCCTCGACACGGCCCGTAGGGGAGGCCGTCGCGAGGGGGCCCCGGAACCTCGTATGGTCGTATCCGTGTTGGAGGAGATGCGGATCCGGTCCTTGGGCGTCATTGACGACGCGGTGGTCGAGCTGTCACCAGGTTTCACGGCGGTGACCGGCGAGACCGGCGCCGGCAAGACCATGGTCGTGACCAGCCTCGGGCTGCTGCTCGGCGGCCGGGCCGACCCGGCGCTCGTGCGCGTCGGCGCGAAGGCGGCGGTGGTCGAGGGGCGGATCGCCGTCGACCGGGCGTCACCCGCCGCCGTGCGGGCCGAGGAGGCGGGTGCCGAGCTGGACGACGGGACGCTGCTCGTCAGCCGGACGCTGTCGGCGGAGGGCCGCTCCCGCGCCCACGTCGGAGGGCGCGGCGTGCCCGTCGGGCTGCTCGGCGAGCTCGCCGACGACCTCGTCGCCGTCCACGGCCAGACCGACCAGCAGGGGCTGCTCCGCCCGGCCCGGCAGCGCGCCGCGCTCGACCGGTACGCGGGGGACGCGGTGGCCGCGCCGCTCGCCAAGTACGCGGACGCCTACCGGCGGCTGCGGGCCGTCGCCGCCGAGCTCGACGAGCTGACCACCCGGGCCCGCGAGCGCGCCCAGGAGGCGGACCTGCTGCGCTTCGGGCTCGACGAGATCGCCGCCGTCGAGCCGGTGGCCGGCGAGGACGCCGAACTCGCCGCCGAGGCCGAGCGGCTGGGCCACGCCGAGTCCCTCGCCTCCGCCGCGACCGTCGCGCACGCCGCCCTGGCCGGGAACCCCGAGGACCCGGAGGCCCTGGACGCCGCCTCGCTCGTCGCCGCCGCCCACCGGGCGCTGGAGGCCGTCCGTTCCCACGACCCGGCGCTGGCCGCCCTCGCCGACCGGGCGGGCGAGCTCGGCATCCTGCTCCGCGACGTGGCGGGCGAACTCGCCGGGTACGCCTCCGACCTCGACGCCGACCCGCGCCGGCTCGCCGCCGTCGAGGAGCGCCGGGCCGCGCTCGCGCATCTGACACGCAAGTACGGCGCGGACGTCGCCGCCGTCCTCGCCTGGGCCGAGCGGAGCGCCGCGCGGCTGGGCGAACTGGAAGGTGACGACGACCGGATCACCGAGCTCACCGCTGAGCGGGACGCCCTGCGGGACGAACTGGGCGCCCTCGCCCGGCAGCTGACCGACGCGCGCACGGAGGCGGCGGAACGGTTCGCGGAGGCCGTCACGGAGGAGCTGGCGCAGCTGGCCATGCCGCACGCGCGCGTCTCGTTCGCCGTCCGGCAGAACGAGGTCGCCGACCCGGCGGCCGGCGTCGAGGTCGGCGGGCGCGCCGTCGCCTACGGGCCGCACGGCGCCGACGACGTCGAGCTGCTGCTCGCCCCGCACCCCGGCGCCCATCCGCGGCCTATCGCCAAGGGAGCCTCGGGTGGTGAGCTGTCCCGGGTGATGCTCGCGGTGGAGGTCGTGTTCGCGGGGTCCGACCCGGTGCCCACGTACCTCTTCGACGAGGTCGACGCGGGCATCGGCGGCCGGGCCGCCGTCGAGGTCGGCCGCCGGCTGGCCAGGCTCGCGCGGACCGCGCAGGTCGTCGTCGTCACCCACCTTCCGCAGGTGGCCGCCTTCGCCGACCGGCACCTGGTCGTCGAGAAGACCCACGACGGGTCGGTGACCCGCAGCGGGGTGCAGGCGATGGAGGGCGAGGACCGGATCCGCGAACTGTCGCGGATGCTCGCCGGGCAGGAGGACTCGCGGCTCGCCCGCGCGCACGCCGAGGAGTTGCTGGAGGCGGCGCGGGCGGGGCGGTGACCCGCGGTGGCGGCGCGGGGGAGTGGTGAAACGGTCATGCCGTACGGGGCCAACGGCTCGTAATCCCCAAACCGGGTGAATCCGCAGATGTGCGGGCGAGACAGGGCGGGCGGTGCGCGGAGCGGTGGTGCCCGGACGGCGGTGCCGGCTGGCATCCTGGGCACGGCACCGCGCCCCGTCGCCCCCGCCGATCCAGGAGTCACCCCCGCGTGAGCAGTTCATCCGGCACGTCCCACGGCCGGCCGCCCTTGCACGCCGTCCAGGTGCTGGGCGGCGGCAGCGCGGGCAGTGGCGCCCATGTGCGGTCGCTCGCCGCCGGCCTCGTCGCGCGGGGGCTGCGGGTGACGGTGTGCGCCACCGGGCGGACGGAGGAACGGTACGGATTCACCGAGGCGGGCGCCTCGTTCGCGCCGCTGCCCGCCGGGACGGACGCGCTCCACGTCGCCGGGATCCGGGCGGCGAGCGCCGGCGCGGACGTCGTCCACGCGCACGGTCTGCGGTGGGGCGTGCTCGCCGCGCTGGCCCTGCACGGGCGCCCGACGCCGCTGGTGGTCACCTGGCACCGGCGCGTCCGCGCGGCGGGGGCCCGGGCGCACGTCGTACGGCTGATGGAGCGGCGGGCCGTGCGGACCGCGGCGGTCGTGCTCGGCGCTTCGCCGGATCTCGTCGACCAGGCGCGGCTGCGGGGCGCCCGGGACGCGCGGCTGACGCCGGTGGGACTGCCCGGGCCGCGGGGCGCGGTCCCCCTCGCCGGCCCGGAGCCGGACGGTGACGTTCCGCGGGACAAGGTCCTCGCCGAACTGGGCGTTCTCGGACGGCCGTTGCTGCTCGCCGTCGGGCGGCTCGAACCCGACCAGGGGTACGGGCCGCTGCTCGACGCCTCCCGTTCCTGGCGGCGGCTCGACCCCGAGCCCCTGCTCGTCGTCGCCGGCGAGGGGTCCGAGCGGCCGTCGCTGCAGCGGCGGATCGAGGAGGAGGGGCTGCCCGTGCGGCTCGTCGGGCGGCGGGACGACGTACCGCAGCTGCTGGCGGCGGCGGACCTGGCGGTGCTGCCGAGCCGGTGGGAGGCGCGGGCCCTGCTGGCGCGGGAGGCTTTCCGGGTGGGGGTGCCGTTGGTGGCCACGTCGGTGGGCGGGGTGCCGGACCTTGTCGGGGACGCGGCGGAGCTTGTTCCTTACGGGGATGGGGAGGCTTTGGCGCTTGCGGTCTCTCGGGTTCTGGGGGATGCGGCTCGTCGGGCTGAGCTTGTTGCCGCGGGGCGGCGGGTGGTGGCGGGGTGGCCTTCGGAGGAGGATGCGGTTGCTCATGTGCTGAGCGTGTACGACGAGTTGGTGGGGTGAGCCCCAGTCCCGCCCCTTCGCCGTTACGTGCAGGGGCTGCGCCCCCGCACCCCCGAAACCGCGCTCCGCGCGGTTGTCCTCAAACGCCGGACGGGCTGAAGTGTGCGCCCGGGGCGGCACTATCCAGCCCGTCCGGCGGTTGAGGACAACCGCGCGGAGCGCGGTTTCGGGGGTGCGGGGGCGCAGCCCCTGCAAGAAACGGCGAAGGGGCGGGGCTGGGGCTCATCCCACCAGCCGCCGGCCCCGCAGCGCCACTCCCAACGCCAGCCGGCTGTCCGGATCGTCCGGATCCGTCCCGAGCAGCCCGGCGATCCGTGCCAGGCGGTCGTACAACGTCTGACGATTGACGTGCAGCTCCCGAGCCGTCTCCGCCTTGCGGCCCGCGTGGCGGAGGTAGGTCTCCAGGGTGGGGAGCAGGGGAGTGCGGGCGGTGGTGTCGTGGGTGAGGAGGGGGCCGATGACGCGGTCGACGAAGGCCGGGAGGCCGTCGTGGCCGCGGAGACGGGAGAGCAGCAGGTCGACGTCGAGGGCCCGGGCGTCGTACCAGGGGCGGTCGGGCAGGCCGGCCGCGGCCGTCGCCGCCTCCGCGGCGTGCCGCAGGGCGCCGCCCGCGGTGGCCCAGCCGGCCG
>NZ_JAIQLH010000254.1 GCF_020037025.1 Streptomyces huiliensis
CGCGCAGCTGCCGATCGGCCCCGGGCCGCGCGTCGCCGACGCCCGCGAGCCGTACGCGCCCTCGGCGGCCGGCACCGCCACCGGCTGGGTCCGCCCGCCCGGCGGCGGCACCACGTCCCCGGTGGCGCCCGAGCCCGCCCCCAACGCGACGGTGGATGCCGCCCGTTGGCGGCCCTGGCGGTTCCGGATGTCCAACGACGTCTGGGGCACGCCCGTCGTCGCCGGCGACCTGGTGTACGTCACCTCCTTCGAGGTGCACGCGCTCGACGTGGCCAGCGGCCGGCGGCAGTTCAAGACGCGCGACGTCGCCTGGGCCATGGCCGTGGCCGACGGCCGCATACACGCCTCCGACGGCCCGACGCTCTACGCCCTCGACGCCGCCGACGGCGCGGAGCGCTGGCGGCTGTCCACCGACGGCTGGGTGTACTCGCTCGGCGTCGACCGCGGCACGGTCGTCACCGGCACGCGCGGCGGCGGCGCCCAGGCGTGGGAGGCGGCCACCGGCGAACTCCTCTGGGAGACCTCCGGCCTCCAGACCGACTTCGAGACCCCCGACTGCGGCCCGGTCGTCCAGGACGGCACCGTCTTCATCTGGTCCGACGCCCGGCTGCGCGCCCTCGACGCCCGCTCCGGCACCGAGCGCTGGAGCTACCCGGTCGGCGACACCGGCTCCTGCGGCGGCGTCCCCGTCCGGCTGCACGCGGCCCCCGACGGCGTCGTCTACGTCGCCGCCGGCACCCGCCTGCTCGCCATCGACACCGCCCGTGGCGACGTCCGCTGGCGCTTCGAGGCCCCCGCGGTCTTCCTCAGCCCGCCCGCCGTCGGCAGCGGCGGCGTCTACGCGGCCGACTACCTCGGCACCGTCTACGCCCTCGACGCCGCCGGCGGCCACGAGCGCTGGCGCATCGCCACCGAGGCCCGCCAGTCCACCGAGCCCGTCCTCGTCTCCAACGGCCTGGTCCACCTCGGCAGCGGCGGCGCCCTCTACACCCTCGACGCCGTCACCGGCACCCCCCGCTGGCGCTTCGCCGCCGGCGGCGACATCGTGGGCTCCCCCGTCGTCGCCGACGGCCGCGTCCACTTCGGCTCCGCCGACCACTGCCTCTACGCCCTCGACGCCACCGGCGGCCAACTCCGCTGGAAACTCGCCACCGGCGGCGAAATCACCGGCACCCCACTGGCATCGGGAGGCGTCGTCTACGCCTGCAGCAAGGACCGCTGCGTGTACGCCCTCGACGCGGCGAAGGGAACGGGGCAGGCGCGGCGGTGACCCTCCGCCGCCGGTCCCGGCGGCTCCCGGAGCGGAGAGTGGCCCACCGCGTCGCACGCGGTGGGCCACTCTGACATGGACCGACCGGGCGAGGTTGTTCGGTACCCCGAGAACCCTTCGAACGAGGTCATCGCACAGGGCCGATGTCAGAGCCGTCCCCGAGAATGGAGGCACTGGTCAGCAAGAACGGACCGGTCTCCCTGCCATTCACGTTCCCACCTGTCGTCAACAGGTGTGTTCGGCATGGGCGGCCACCGGCGCGACGACGTCGCGCCGGGTCCGGCGGCTTCGACGAAGCGGGGGTGACGCGATGCGGGGTGGCGGAGTGCGGCCTTGTGGGGTGGACGGTCGGGTGCGGCCGGGGGTCGTCGGGGACGATCACCATGCGGGCTTCCGGCCGGTGTAGCGGACCGTGGGCGTATGAGGTGAACCAGGGGCGCCGCATGCAGGGCTGCCGCCCGGCGGATGACGGCGAATGAGACGCACGCTTAGGGGCTCCGCCGGCAAGCACCGGGGAGCCCCTAGGAGTAGGGCGCAAGGCCCGTCAGACGCCTTATGCCACGTGGTGGTCGTCCGCGCCGTTGGTGCGGTCGGCGACGTCGGCCAGCGGGGACGCGGCGGCGCTCTGCAGGGCCGGTGCGCTTCCGGCGTGCAGGTCCGCGGCGGCGGGCGCGATCGCGAGGACCGTGGCCGCCCCGGCGATCACAAGGGTCGCGAGCGTCTTCTTGGCGCGGTCGGTGGTCGTGCCCATGGTGGCTCCTCTTGCTCGGGGTACGGAGGTGGGTTGTGGTGCTTCCCGCGGCACGGCCGTGTCCGGACGCGCCGACATCCCGGCCTCGTCCCGGCCGCCCGTAGGCATGGACAGGGCCGGCATCGGCGACTCCCCCTCCGTGTCGCCGCTGCCGGCCCCGAGCTGTCGAACATTCGGCGAAGCCCCCTGTTCCCCCGCGCCTTGGGGTTCCGCCGTGATCGGTGGACGGGATCCTGACCTGTCAGAGACGCCCGTCCACCGTCGAACCGTTCAGCCGGTCCGTGCTCAGACCGGCTCGGAGCCCGCGTGGTGGTCGTCAGGGCCCGTGGGAGTGTCGCCCAGCTTCTTGGCCTTGGGCTTGCCCGGCACGGTGGCGGCACCCGGTATGGCGCTCACCACCTGGCCGTCCTGGACACCGGGCAGCATGGGATCGAGCTTGTTCTCTTCGCTCATGGTCGTTCACCTCTGTGGGACGGTGCGAGTCGTGCGATACGACGGGGTGGAGAAACCCGTCCGGCGACTCCCCCGAGGGCCGCCGGACGGGCACACCGGGATCGGGCACCCCGGTGGGCGATGCATCACCGCGACCCGCCTGCCCCCCGACGCGACGGATCGATAACCCTGAGAGTGACACCTGGCGATAAACGATCGATGAACGTGCACATGACGCCTTTGCCCCGTGCTCCGGGTCAGGTGTGCGCCATCTCCAGCAGCCGGCGCACCTCTGCGGCCTCGCCCGCGTTGCCCAACTGCTCGAACGTCCGCAGGGCGTCCGCCCAGCATGCCTGCGCGCGGCCGCGCTGGCCGAGACGGTCGAGGCAGTGGCCGAGCACGGTCAGGATGCCTCCCCGGCGCCACTCGCCGCTGATGCCCCGCAACCGGACGAGGGCCTGTTCGGCGTGGGCGGCGCCGCTGGCGTGGTCGCCCAGGGAATGGAACGCCTCCGCCATCCGCGCGAGGCTCCACCCCTCCCACATCCGCTGCCTGTTCTGCCGGAAGATGGACAGCGCCTCGACGAACTGCGCCAGGGCGTCCTCGTGCCGCTGCGCGGCGCGCAGCGCCATCCCGTAGGCGTAGTGGCCGTTGGCCAGTCGCCACGACACCTGGAGTTCGCGGTAGATGGCGAGGCTCTGCTCCGAGAGGCGGACTGCCGTCTCCGCGCGCCCGGTCTCGCCGTGGACGCGCGAGAGGTTGCTGAGGGCGCTGACCTCACCGGGCCGGTTGCCGTCCGCCCGGAACGAGGCCAGGGCCTGCTCGCAGTACGTCTCCGCGTCCTCGTAGCGCTGCTGGTAAATGGCCACGATGGCGCGGATGTTCGCCGCGATGCACTGTGGGAGGACGTCGCCGCTCTCCCGTGCCAGCCGGAGTGCCTCGGCGGCCTGCTGGTCGGCCTGGGGGAACCGGCCGGAGAGGCTGTGGACGTTGGCGAGCACCGTCCGCGCACGTCCCTCCGCCCGCGAGTCCCCCGCCGCCTGCGCGGCGGCCAGCATGTCCTCCGCCGCGTTCGCGTACAGACGCGAGTACGCGCCGGACTCCGTGAGATCGTTGGTCGCGAGCAGCAGGTCCACGGCCTTGCGCAGCGGCTCGCCCGTGTCCTGGGCGTGCTGCCGGACGCAGGCCAGCAGGCAGGGGGCTTCCGCGTAGAGCCAGTCGGCGCCGGCGGTGCGGTCGGTGAACGGTAAACCCGGATGGGCGGTCGGCGTGATGTTCTTCAGCAGCCGGTCCCCGGGCCGCTCCAGGACGTACACGCCCGCTGCCGTCGACAGGTAGAAGTCGAGGAGGCGGGACATGGCCGCCTCGCGTTCCGCCGGGGGTTGTTCGTCGCGTTCGGCGCAGGAGCGGGCGTAGAGGCGGAGGAGGTCGTGGAAGCGGTAGCGGCCGGGGGCGGCGGATTCGAGGAGGGAGGCGTCGACGAGGGTTTCGAGGAGTTCCTCGGTGGTGTCGGCGTCGAGGTCGAGGACGGCCGCGGCGGCCGGGAGGGAGATGTCCGGGCCGTCGGGGAGGCCGAGCAGGCGGAAGGCGCGGGCCTGGGCGGGTTCGAGCTGGCCGTAGCCGAGTTCGAAGGTGGCCTTGACGGCGAGGTCGCCGGCGCGAAGTTCGTCCAAGCGGCGGCGTTCGTCGCCGAGCTTGCGGGCGAGGACGGAGACCGTCCAGGTGCGGCGGGCGGCGAGGCGGGACGCCGCGATGCGGATGGCGAGCGGCAGGAAGCCGCAGGCGGCGACGACGTCCATGGCCGCGTCCCGCTCGGCGGCGACCCGTTCGGTGCCGACGATGCGGGTGAACAGGACGAGGGCCTCCTCGGGGCTCATCACGTCCAGGTCCACGAGGTGCGCGCCGGCGAGGTCGACCATGCGGGTGCGGCTGGTGACGAGGGCGGCGCAGCCCTCCGTGCCCGGGAGCAGCGGGCGGACCTGGGCGGCGTCGCGGGCGTTGTCGAGCAGTGCGAGGACGCGGCGGCCGTCGAGGGTGGAGCGGAAGAGGGCGGAGCGCTCCTGGAGGCCCTCGGGTATCGCCGAGTCGGTGACGCCGAGCGCGCGCAGGAAGGCGCCGAGGACGGCCTCGGGTTCGGCGACGACCGGGCCGGTGCCCTGGAGGTCGACGTACAGCTGGCCGTCGGGGAAGTGCTCGCGGGCCGCGTGCGCGACGTGCACGGCGAGCGTCGTCTTTCCGACGCCGCCGATGCCGGCCACCGCGGACACCGCCATCACCCGGCCCTCGGCGGTCGCCAGCTGGTGGCTGAGTTCCTGGACGAACGCGTCCCGGCCGGTGAAGTCAGGTACCGTGGCCGGGAGTTGGGCGGGACGGACGAACGCCGGGCCGGTGCCGGCGCGGTCTCCGGCGGGGTGCGGCGCGAGGTCCGCGTCGCCGCGGAGGATGCGCTGCTGGAGCTCGGAGAGCTCGGCGCAGGGCTCGACGCCCAGTTCCTCGTCCAGCAGCCGCCGGGTGTCGGTGTACACGGCGAGCGCCTCGGCCTGCCGGCCGCTGCGGTACAGGGCGAGCATCAGCAGTTCGCGCAGCCGCTCGCGCAGCGGGTGCGCGGCGGTGAGCGCGGTCAGCTCGGAGACCGCCTCCGCGTGGTGGCCGAGCTCCAGGTCCAGGTCGAGGCGGGTCTCCACCAGGCCGAGCCGCCACTCCTCCAGGCGGGCGCGCTGGGTGTCGGCGTACGGGCCGGGGACGTGGGCGAGCGGCTCGCCGTCCCAGACGGCCAGGGCCTCGGTGATCAGGGCGCGGGCCCGGGTGCCGTTGCCCGCCGCGCGGGCCTTCTCGGCCTCGGCGGCGAGGCGTTCGGCGGAGTCGATGTCCAGGCAGCCGACGCCGGCCCGGAGCGCGTACCCGCCCGCCTCGCTGGCCAGGACGTCCGCGTCCGGGCCGAACGCCTTGCGCAGCCGGGACGCGTAGGTGCGCAGCGCGGCGAGCGCCGCGTGCGGGGGGTCGTCGCCCCACAGCGCGTCCACGAGCTCCGCGGCCGTCGCCGTGCGGCCGCCGCGCAGCAGCAGCGCGGCGAGCAGGGCCCGTTGCTGGGGCGAACCGGTGCGCAGTTCCTCGCCGCCGCGCCAGGCGCGGACGGGCCCGAGCACGGCGAAGCGCAGTCGCTGTCCGTGCTCTGTGTCGCCGGCCATCGTGACCCCCTGCTCGTCCTGCTCGGTGGCACCGGTCAGTCTGCCCTGTCCGGGGCCCCGGCGTCAGCACCGGTCCGGCCCTCTCCACAGGGCCTTCAAAGGCTGTGAACGGGCCGCCGCCGGGGGACGGGACGGCCGGCGCGGCGTTCCGGCGGAGGCGCGGCGTCCGCGGCGCGGCCGCTCGCCGGGCGGGCCGTACGGAGGGTGGGGCGGGCGCCGGCAGCGACGTGAACAGGGAGATGCGGGGGGACGGGCTCCTCAACTCCCCTTCCGGGAACGGGGGTCGCGGGCTCGGGCGGGGCTCGGTGAGTGCCGCCGTGCCGGTGCCGCTCGGGGTCCGGGCGTGCGGTGGTCCGGGGCGCGGGGCGGTCCCGGGGGTGTTCGCGGACCGCGCGGAACGGCCGGATGTCGCCGTCGGATGCTCCAGGGTGCGGGGGCCGGAGGGTGACGAGAGTCGCAGCGGTGTGCGTACCGGGAAGGGTGGGGCGTATGGGGCCAGTGCGCTTGCCTGCGGGGCAGGACGGCGGGTGGTTACCCCCCGTCACGGGGGCGGCAGACGAGGGCCGGTGTCACCGGGCAGGGGCGTCCGCCGGTATGGCCGGTGCCGCCGGTATGGCCGACATGACCGCCACGGGCGTCCGCTGGTACGGCGGGGATGACCGCCACAGGCGTCCGCCGGTACGGTTCGGCGGCGCGGACGGCGTCACCGCTTCGCGTAGTCCGCGACCCCCTGCCAGTCGAGCATCACGCACGGCTCGTCGCCCACCACCCAGGCGTCGTGGCCGGGCGGGCAGGACATGACGTCGCCGGGGCCGAACTCCTCCTCCTGGCCGTCGTCCATCACGACCCGGATGCGGCCCGAGGCGACGTACGCCGTGTGCGCGGCCTGGCAGCTGTCGGTGCCGGCGATCGGCTTGACGTGCGAGGACCACCGCCAGCCCGGTTCGAACGTGCCCCGACCCACCGGCCCGGTGCCCAGGCTCACCAGCTCCATCCGCCCCTTGCCGCCCTCGAACGGACGGACCTCCTCCGGGGCGTCGAAGCTCTTCCGCACAAGACCGGCCATGGCGCTCTCCTCGGTTCCTCGGGACAGGCGCGCCGCCCGCCGTCTCGAACGTAGGCGGGGGCGGCGGCGGGTGGCGAACGGTGGGGGCCGGACGGGTGACGCGGTTTCGGTGGAGGGGAGGGCCGGTACGGGGGCGGCGTCCGTCGTCGAGGCGTCCGTCGGCGTTGCGGACGGGAACGGTCCGCGCGGGGGCCGGGGCTCCCCCTCCCGAGCCCCGGGCCCCGCGCCTTCCGGCCGGGTGGCCGCCCGGCCCGTCGCTTCACGGGGTACGGAACCGGCGGCCGCCCGGCGGTCGTCAGCCGCGCTCCCGCGCGGCGGGCAGCGGCGGCAGGTCGGCGTGGCGGACGGTGAGGCCGCCCGACTTCAGCGGGGCGAACGGCGCGGGGGCCATGCAGGTGCCGACGCGCGCCTCGATGGGGACGCCCTTGACCACGTCCAGGTTGCCGACGGCCCAGCTGAACCCGAACCGGCCCCGGCCCGGCCCGCCGGTCCGCGCGCTGAACCCGTACCGCCTGCCGATGTCCTCGGGGTCCGCGGACTTGGTGACGGTCGCGGTGAACGTCGCCGTGTCCCCGGCCGTCACCAGGCAGTCCACGGCCGCCTCGGCCCGTCGGGTCTCGTGGGTGGCGGCCACCCAGTGCGACCAGACGACCGTGCCCCGCGCGTCGGTCGGCAGACCGTGCTCGAGGTGGGGGCCGGGCAGCGGGCGGCTGAACGGTACGGCCCGCGCGTCGACCGTGAAGCGGATGACGTCCCGGGGCGCGTACGCGAAGTCGAGGCGCGCGGATCCGGTCACCCGGGCCGTCGCGGCCGGCTTTCCGGGCCCGCCCGGCTCGTTCGGCCCACCCGGCTTGCTCGGCTTGCTTGGCTTGCTCGCGTGAGCCGTGGCCCCGGCTCCCTGGGAGCCCGACGCCGAGGCCGTCGGACCGAGGCCGGCCACGGCGGCGCACGTGGCGGCCACCGCGAGCGCCGCGGCCACCGTCCGGCGCCGCCGGCCGGAGGGCCCTTCGCCGTTCCCGCGTCCCCTGTCGCCCCACATGGTGGACTCCCCTCGCCTCGACCCCGTTCGCTGGTGATCACCACTCTTCCGGCGGCGGGGCCGCCCCACCATCTGCCGATCGGCGGATCCGCCGGGCCCGCGAGGCGCTCGGCTCGCCCGTTCGGGAGGGGCTCCGGCGGAGGGCGGGGCGCGTCTCCGGCGGCACGACTTGAACCTCACGCCGCGTGAGGATGCAGGGTGGTGCCATGACCGCTTCCACGACCTGGCGCGTGGGTCCGCTGGCCGAGGCCGGCGGGCTGACCGTGCGCACCCTGCACCACTGGGACGACATCGGGCTGCTCCGCCCGTCCCGGCGCACCGCCGGCGGGCACCGGGAGTACACGGAGGCCGACGTCGTCCGCCTGTACCAGGTGCTCGCGCTGCGCGGCCTCGGGCTCGGCCTGGAGACCATCGGCCTCTGCCTCGACTCCGGCGTCGACCCCGCCCGCGTCGTCCGCGACCACCTGGCCGAGGTGGAGGCGTCGCTCGCCCGGCTCGGCACCCTGCGGCAGCGGCTCCTCCGGCTGCGGGACGCGCTGGAGGCACCGGACGCGCCGGGCGTGCCGGGCGTGCCGGACGTGCCGGACGTGCCGGAGACGGCCGATAACCCGTCCTCGTCCTCACCCCCGCCCCCGTCCCCGCCCGTCGCCCCGCTGCTCGACGCCCTCCGGGCGACGAGCGGCGTCACCGTTCACGGGGAGCGGGTGCTCCGCCGTCACCTGGGCGCCGACGGCATCGGCGTGCTGCGCGAACGCGGCGCCGCGCTCGGGCCCGTCGCGCACTACCTGCTGGAGGTGGAGTGGCCCGAGCTCTACCGCCGGGCGGACCGGCTCCGTACGGACGGCGTGCCGCCCGTCGACCCCCGAGTCGGGCGACTGGTGGCCCGGATGGACGAGCTGAGCGCCCTGTTCACCGGCGGCGACCGGGAGGTGTCGGCAGGGGTGCGGCAGGCGTGGGACGAGGACCCCGCCGCCCTGTCCGGTGCCCCGGACGCGCCGGCGGACGACTGGCGCGACCTCTCCGCCTACCTCGACGCGGCCCGGCGGCGAGGGGTGGGCGGATGAGCGACGCGGTCACCGGAAGGCGACGTCAGACGACCTCAGACGATCTCGGCAGCACAACGGCAGCACAACAGCAGTAAGGAAAACGCCATGTTCGACCACACCCGGTCCCCCCGCGCCCAGGCCGCGCTTTTCTCGGCCTTCCCCGTCCTCCCGCTCCTCCTCCTGGTCCTCCCCGCCTGCTGCGCCCTGGCGGCGTTCGGCGTGCTGCCCTGGGTCGTGCCCGCCGTCGCCCTGCCGGTGGCCCTGGCTGTGCTGTGGCTGCGCCGCTTCGTGCATCTCTCGCGCGGCACACGCGTCCGGCGGTCCTCCTGAACACGGCGTCGTCAGCTGAACCCGGCGTCGTCAGAGCGCCTTGACCAGCCGCGCCGCCTCCGCCAGCGGCAGCGACGGGTACGTGCTCCGCAGCTCCCGCACCGCCGCCGGCACGCCCCGCTCGTCGCGGATCCTGCGCAGGGCGGGGGCGTCGACGGCGGCGCGCAGTTCGTTGAAGGAGGCGAAGGTCCGGGTGTACCAGTCGCGCCGCCGGCGCCGGTCCGCGTACGCCTCCGCCGTGCCGGCGAGGACGGTCCCGAGGGCGGCGCAGAGGGTGAGGGCCCAGAGGCTCCGGCCGGCGTAGGCCAGGACGGCCAGGACGAAGGCGACGGCCGCGCCGCACCACAGGGCCAGGCGGGGAAGGTGCATGGGTGATGTGCCTCCTGTCGTGCCACCCCGGAGACGGCGTCGCTCAGGCGGTGGACACGGGCCAGTGTCCGCCGGGGAACGCCCGGTTGTCCTTCGCCTCGCCCTCCACGACCGTCATCTGCTGGGCCTGGGTGCCGAGCGCGGCGACGAGCGTGGTGACGGCGGTGATGACGAGAGCGGTGTTGACGCCGGCCTCCTCCACGACGATGGCCGCGCCGGCCCACGAGAACACCACCGACCCGAAGGCGGCGATGGCCGCGACGATGGCGGCGATGAACTTGACCAGGATGACACCGAGGGCCACGTAGAAGGCGAGGCCCGCGACGGCGCTGAAGGTGAGCGCCGAGGCGACCTTGTCGGCGCTGGTCGCGATCTGGGTCGCGGCGGTGGGCTGGAGCTTCACGGCCGCGGCGTAGGCGGTCGCGCCGTCGCCCTTCCAGTGCTTGGGGGCCTGGAGCGCGTCGGCGGCGACGTTGCCGGCCACGTCGGTGGCGTGCCCGCGCACGTCGTTCTGCCAGGTCCAGGCGTCCTTGAAGGCGGTGATGGGGACGGCCGCGCCCTTGAGCAGCTCACCGATCTTGTTCAGGATCCACTTGCCCAGCTCGATGAGCTTGTTGGCGCACCAGATCAGCGCCTTGCCGACGAAGTCGGGCACGTACCACTTGTTGGCGGTGGACTCCGCCTTGGGGCCGACCTGGTTGAGCTTCGTCGTCAGGTTGGTCAGCCCGGAGTTCAGCTTGTCGATGGTGGCCGTGTACTGGGCGGCGTTGAATGCCATTGTTCCTGTTCCCCCTGGTGTGGCGTGTGCCGTGTGCTGTGCTGCGTCACGCTGCGCTGCCGCGGGTGTCCCGGGCCGTTCAGTACGCCTTCTCGACGCTCTTCGTGGTGTCCACCTCGTGGTCCTCGTACGCGCGGGCGTTGACCACCAGCGTGTCCGCGACCTCCTTCGTCCGGTCGCGGCCCTCGGAGGTCCGGGAGGAGATCTGGTTCACCGCGTCCGTGTAGGCCGACAGGAGGACCTGGAACAGGCCGGCCTCCAGGCGCGTCATGCGCAGGCCCTCCACGGTGTTGTGGATGCCGCCGAGCAGGGTGCTCTGCGCGTCCCACATCCGGGCGTCGGTGCGGATGCCGTCGGTGATGACCTTGAGATCGGGGTCGGCCATGGGCTGGTGCCTCCGGTGGTGTTCGGTCGTTCGGTCGCCGAGTCGTCCGGCTGATCAGTCGGCGAACCGCGCGGGATCGGCGAGGATCGCCATGGCCTCCTTGAACAGGCCGTCCAACTGCGGTGCCGAGGGGCCCTTGGAGGAGCCGGCGGCGAGGCGGTCGCGGGCGTCGGCGAGGGCCTCGGCGAGTGCCTCGTTCAGCCGCACGGCGGACCGGCCGTCCGCCCACGCGGCGTCCACGGCGCAGGAGACCATCGATCCCCGGGCCACGGTGACGGCCACCTTCCCGCCGGCGGACTTGCCGGTGAACGCCTCGGGTTCGGCCGCGGCGGGCCCGGCGATCGCGTCCAGGTCGAAGAGGGACAGCATCTCCTCGGCCACCTCGTCGAGGCGGCGCGGGAGGACGTGCCGGAGGTCGAGTTCCGGCGCCGCGGGCGATGGCGCCGCGGGCGATGGCGCCGCGGGCGATGGCGCCTCGGGTGACGGAGCGGCGGGCGACGGAGCGGCGGGCGACGGAGCCCCGGCGTCCGCCGCCGACCCGGGGCCGCCGGCGGTGAACGGCGAGGTGGCGTCCAGCCGTTCCGCCCGGCGCTCCCAGTCCGTCTCCTCCAACTGCCGAGACCAGCCCTCCATCCGCTCCCGCAGGGCGGATTCATAGGCCGCGGTGATGGCCGAGGTCAGCGCGTCGGGCGTCTGCCGCCGCTGCCAGTCCGTGGCGAGGGTGACGCGCTCGGGCAGTCCGTCGGCGGCGAGCCGTACGGTGACGGCGCCCTGCGGATCACTGCCGGTGGCCTCCCGAGGGACGCGCTCCCGCATGTCCGACATCAGCCGCTGGATGCCCAGGATGTGGTCCCGGACCTGGTTCAAGTCCGCGAACGGGTCGCCGTTCACCGATTCCCCCTTCGTAGCACGGCACGGAGCCGCCTCTTCCGGGAAAGGTGAACGACGCCGCCTGCTTGACGTGGCGTGCACGCTAACACGCTGCGCTCGCCCGGCCGAGGGATGCGGGTGGGATTCCGCTTGACTCGTGGGACGGGTGTGAGGGGTGCAGACGGCGACTACCGCTGAACACCGCTGATCATTTGCGGAGTTGACCACTCCCTGTCACGGCAGTGAACGGTCCCCACCTCCCCGCGGTCCCTCACTGCTCAACTCGCCCCAGAAACACCGGATTCGTCATCGCCACCATCGCCCCCGGCAGCCCCGGGACCGTGGCCGGACGGCGGACCTCCGCCCGTACGTACGCCGAACGACCCGGCGCCGTACGCCACTCCACCCGGCCGTCGGGGGGCAGCGGGACGGACAGCACCGTGCCCTGGTCGGTCACGAACGCCGCCGTGCAGCCCGCCGGCGCGCCGGTCGCCTTCAGTCGGACCGCCACCTCCGCCCCGGGGCCGGCCGGCAGCCGCTCCCCGATGCCCGCGTGGGCGCCGGAGCCGGTCGTGGCGGCGAAGGACAGGCCGACCGCCCGGGACTCGGCGATCCAGCTGCGGCCGGCGCGGAGGCCCGCCAGGACGGCGTCGTGGGACAGGTCGTCGGCCAGGACGACCGTCTGCGGGAGGCCGACGGGGTCCGGCTCGCGGTGGGCGTCGCTGTTGCCCATGGCGGGCAGCCAGCGGCCGCCTTCGCGGGCGGCGTCGGCGAGCATGGCGTCCCAGGTGGCGACGGCCATCTCGTCGTCCGGCGTGAACCGGCCGTTCCACACCTCGACGGCGTCCGCGTGCTCGTAGCCGAACTTCCAGGAGCAGCCGACGCACGTGCCGTACGGGTGGGCCGGGACGACCAGGCCGCCGGCGCGCCGGATCGCCCGGGCGTGCCGGCCGAAGACGCCGTCCCGGGCGCGGTGGCGCCAGTCGACGAAGGTGCCGGGATCGGTGCCCAGGGCCAGCACGTGCCCGTTCCGGGTGGTGACCTCCTCGCCGGCGAGGATCAGCAGGTCGTCGCCCCACAGGCCCTGCCAGGCGGCGTGGCCCGAGGTGGTGTTGTGCTCGGTGGTGACGATCCAGTCGAGCCCGGCGGCGCGCGCCGCCGCCGCGATGTCGGCCGGGGTGCGGAGGCCGTCCGAGTGGACGCTGTGCAGGTGGCCGTCGCCCCGGTACCAGGCCCGGCCGCGGCCCTTCGCCCGCCGCGGCGGGTACACGGGCTTCGGCGTGGTGCCCGGCGGGCCGTACCGGAGGGTCACGGTCACCTCGTACGCCAGCCCCTGCGGCGCCACCGTGTACGGGCCGAGGACGACGTGCCAGGTGCCGGGCCGGACGGGACCGGGCAGATAGCCGGGGGTGGCCCGTTCGGCGCTGATCGAGAACTCCGTGCGGGCGCCGCCCGACCAGCCCCGGAAGCCGTCGGGGCCGGTGCCGCGCTCGTCGAAGATCCCGATGTCGCAGGCGTTGCCCGGCACACCGGGCGGGACGGGCGGCCGGTCGTAGGTGTACGAGATCGCGATCTCACGGACGCCGCGCGGCACTTCCACGGGGAGGTGGACGAAGTCGGGCGCGCCGGCCGGCAGGCTGCCGGTCACCTTGCGCGTCTCCGTCGTGCCGCTGCCGCCGTGCCCCGATGAGCCGGCGGCGTGAGCGAACGTCACACCGTCGAGCGTAAGGGCTCCCGCCGCTCCCGCGACAGCCGTCAGTTTCAGGACACCTCTTCGATCCATCCGCCGCTCCACCCGGACCTCCGCGCCGTCGCCGTCCTGTCCCGTTCCGTCCTGTGCCGTGCCTGTGCCGCTTGTTCTACGCCACCCGCGCGTCCGGCGGAACGGGTGGTGCGGCGTACGGCGGATGACGGTCGTGTGTCGCCCGTTCGACATGGGTCACGGGCGGGCCCGCAGGGATTACCGTGGGTACAGGCGACAGACGGAGGTTCCCCCGCATGCGGATCGCGACCACGGTCTTCCTCACGGACGAGACGATCACCCCGGTCCGGCTCGCCCGAGAGCTCGAACAGCGCGGCTTCTCGGGTCTCTACCTGCCCCAGCACACCCACATCCCGGTCGAGCGGAAGACGCCCGCGCCGATGGGCGACCCGCTGCCCCGCGAGTACGGCCGGGCGTTCGACCCGTTCGTCGCGCTGGCCCAGGCCGCCGCCGTCACCCACCGGATCACCGTCGGGACGGGCGTCGCCCTCGTCGCCCAGCACGACCCCGTCGTCCTCGCCAAGCAGGCCGCCACCCTGGACCACCTGAGCGGCGGCCGGTTCACCCTCGGCGTCGGCTACGGGTGGAACGTCGAGGAGGCCGCCGACCACGGCGTCGAGTGGGCGGAGCGGCGCCGGCTGGTCCGGGACCGGATGGCGCTGATGCGGGCGCTGTGGGAGGAGGAACCGACGGCGTACGAGGGCGAGTTCGCGTCGGTGCGGGCCAGCTGGGCGTACCCGAAGCCGGTGCAGCCCCCGCGGCAGCGGGTCGGCGCGCCGCCGCTCACCGGGCCCCGCACGCTGATCGGCGGGGCCGCCGGGCCGTCGCTGTTCGCCGCCGTCGCGGAGTACGCGGACGGCTGGCTGCCCATCGGCGGCGGCGGGCTGCGCGAGGCGCTGCCCCGGCTGCGGCAGGCGTGGGCGGACGCGGGGCGGCCGGGCGAACCGGCCGTGGTGCCGTACGCCGTTCATCCCTCGGCGGGCAAGCTCGCGCATCTGGCCGACCTGGGCATCGAGGAGGTCGTGGTGGGGTTGCCGGCGGCGGGGGAGGGGGAGGTGCTTCGGGCGCTGGACGCGCATGCGGAGTTTCTGTGAGGGGTGGGTGCCCCTGGCCCGCCCTTTCGCCGTTTCCTGGGGGCGAGCCCCCCAGACCCCCTGATCGCGGCTTCGCCGCTCGTCCTCAAACGCCGGACGGGCTGGATAGTGCCGCCTTGGGCGCGCACTTCAGCCCGTCCGGCGTTTGAGGACAACCGCGCGAAGCGCGGTTTCGGGGGTGCGGGGCCTTCCCCCGCAAGAAACGGTGAAAGGGTGGGGCCGGGGCGAACCTCCGCCTGACACACCGTGAGCATCGGCACAAAAACCCTGGCGGAATGCCCCCTGGCATCACCGCTTTGCCCTCGTATGCTCGGGGAATGACTTCGAGCGCACCACGGCCCGTCTCGCCACCGCCGACCGCGAACGCGATGCGACGCGCGCTCAAACGGGCCCGGGACGGTGTCGCGCTGGACGTCACCGAGGCGACGGTGCTGCTCCAGGCGCGCGGGGACGACCTGGAGGACCTCTGCGCCTCGGCCGCGCGCGTCCGGGACGCCGGTCTGGAGGCCGCGGGCCGGCCGGGCGTCATCACGTACTCCAAGAGCGTCTTCATCCCCCTCACCCGCCTCTGCCGCGACCGCTGCCACTACTGCACCTTCGCGACCGTTCCCGGCAAGCTGCGCCGGGCGGGCGAGGGGATGTTCATGTCCCCGGACGAGGTGCTGGCCGTCGCCCGCCGGGGTGCCGCGATGGGCTGCAAGGAAGCCCTGATCACCCTCGGGGACAAGCCCGAGGACCGCTGGCCCGAGGCGCGCGAGTGGCTGGACGCGCACGGCTACGACGACACCCTGGCCTACGTCCGGGCGATCTCCATCCGCATCCTGGAGGAGACCGGGCTGCTGCCCCACCTCAACCCGGGCGTCATGTCCTGGACGGACTTCCAGCGGCTCAAGCCCGTCTCGCCGTCCATGGGCCTGATGCTGGAGACGACGGCCGAGCGGCTGTGGAGCGAGCCCGGCGGGCCGCACCACGGGTCGCCGGACAAGGAGCCCGCCGTCCGGCTGCGCCACCTGGAGGACGCGGGCCGCAGCTCCGTGCCGCTGACCAGCGGGCTGCTGCTCGGGATCGGGGAGACGGCGGAGGAGCGCGCCGAGTCGCTGTTCGCGCTGCGCCGCGTGTCCCGGGCGTACCACGGCATCCAGGAGCTGATCCTGCAGAACTTCCGCGCCAAGCCGGACACGGCGATGCGCGGCATGCCCGACGCCGAGCTGGACGACCTGGTCGCCACGGTGGCCGTCGCCCGGCACATCATGGGCCCGTCCGCCTGCCTCCAGGCGCCGCCGAACCTGGTGGACGAGGAGTTCGGCCGGCTCATCCGGGCGGGCGTCGACGACTGGGGCGGCGTCTCGCCGCTCACCCCGGACCACGTCAACCCCGAGCGGCCCTGGCCGCAGATCGAGGAGCTCGCCGCGCGGTCCGCCGCCGAGGGCTTCGAGCTGAAGGAACGTCTCGCCGTCTATCCGGAGTTCATCCAGCGCGGCGAGCCGTGGCTGGATCCGCGCATCCTCCCGCACGTCCGCGCGCTGGCCGACCCGGAGACCGGGCTGGCGCGCGAGGACGCCGTCGTGGAGGGGCGGCCCTGGCAGGAGCCGGAGGAGGTGTTCGTCCCCACCGGCCGCACCGACCTCCACCGCACCATCGACAGCGAGGGCCGCACCGGCGACCGGCGGGCCGACTTCGACGAGGTGTACGGCGACTGGGAGGCGCTCCGCGAGGCGGCGGCCCCCGGCATGGCCCCCGAGCGGCTGGACGGCGACGTGCGGGCGGCGCTGCGGCAGGCCGCGGACGACCCGACGCGCCTGACGGACGCCGAGGCGCTCGCGCTCCTGCACGCCGACGGCCCGGCCCTGGACGCCCTCTGCGGCATCGCCGACGACCTGCGGCGGGCGACGGTCGGCGACGACGTCACGTACATCGTCACCCGCAACATCAACTTCACCAACGTCTGCTACACCGGCTGCCGCTTCTGCGCCTTCGCGCAGCGCCGCACGGACGCCGACGCCTACACGCTGTCGCTGGACCAGGTCGCCGACCGGGCCCAGCAGGCGTGGGAGGTCGGCGCCGTCGAGGTCTGCATGCAGGGCGGCATCCACCCCGACCTGCCGGGCACCGCCTACTTCGACATCGCGCGGGCGGTGAAGGAGCGGGTGCCGGGGATGCACGTGCACGCCTTCTCGCCCATGGAGGTCGTCAACGGCGCCTCCCGCACCGGGCTTTCGATCCGCGACTGGCTCGCCGCGGCGAAGGAGGCCGGGCTCGACAGCATCCCCGGCACGGCCGCCGAGATCCTCGACGACGAGGTCCGCTGGGTGCTCACCAAGGGCAAGCTGCCGACGAAGGACTGGGTGGAGGTCGTCACCACCGCCCACTCCCTCGGCATCCGCAGCTCCTCCACGATGATGTACGGGCACGTGGACCAGCCCCGGCACTGGCTCGGCCACTTCCGGAAGCTGGTGGAGATCCAGAAGGAGACCGGCGGCTTCACGGAGTTCGTGACCCTCCCCTTCATCCACACCAACGCTCCCGTCTACCTCGCCGGCATCGCCCGCCCCGGCCCGACCATGCGGGACAACCGGGCGGTGACCGCGATGGCCCGGGTGCTGCTCCATCCGCACATCACCAACATCCAGACGAGCTGGGTGAAGCTGGGGGCGGACGGTGCCGCCGAGATGCTGCGATCGGGTGCCAATGATCTGGGTGGCACGCTGATGGAGGAGACCATCTCCCGGATGGCGGGATCGTCGTACGGCTCTTACCGCTCGGTGCGCGACCTCGTCGGGATCGCCGAGGCGGCTGGGCGGCCGGCTCGGGCGCGTACGACGCTTTATGGGGTGGTGCCGGAGGAGCGGATGCGGGCTGCGGCTGCTTCGGATGGGCATCTGCCGCGGTTGCTGCCGGTGTTGGGGGCGGGGGGTTGAGGGGGCCCCGGTCCCTCCCCCAGAGGGGGCACCCCCACTTCGCCGTTTCCTGGGG
>NZ_JAIQLH010000255.1 GCF_020037025.1 Streptomyces huiliensis
TTGAGGACAACCGCGCGGAGCGCGGTTTCGTGGGTGCGGGGGCTCGCCCCCCCAAGAAACGGTGAAAGGGCGGGACCGGGGCACAGCCCCCCGCAGGGGCACCCCGCGTGTTGCCGACCTGTCGCACACGCTCGATCGGACGGCAACACTCCTCCGCATAAGGTGTCCCGCATGTCTTCACCCCAGAACCCCCACCAGCCCCAGCAGCCGCACCCCCCGCAGGCCCCGCAGGGCGGCGGCTTCGGAGGCCCGCCGCCCACCTGGGGCCCGGAGGGGACGGGCCACGCCCAGCCGACGATGGTCGGCGGGCAGCCCGCCGTACCGCCCCCGGCCCCGCCGCCGCCGGGCAACGGCTCCGTACCGCCGCCGCCCGGCCCGGTCCCCGGCG
>NZ_JAIQLH010000256.1 GCF_020037025.1 Streptomyces huiliensis
CCGGGGCGCCGGGAGCACCCGGCATGCCGGGCATGCTGCCAGGCGTCGCGAGCATCGTCGCCGCGTAGGCGGCCGAACCGCCGACGGGCGGGTGAGCGCCCGAACCGGCGGGGGCCGACGGGGCGTTGGGGTCGGCCGGCGGAACGGGCGGCGGCGTGGCCGGGGCCGCGGGCGGGACGTTCGGCGCGGCCGGCGTCGGGACGAGGGCACCGGGGGCGCCCGGCGCCGGACGCTGGGCTCCGGGCTCCTCCAGCGCGGGAGCCAGCCGCGTTCGCGGCAGCGAACTGCCGCCGGGCATCAGCTCGGTCTTCGCGTCCGGCCGCACCCCCGGCGGGGGTGTGTCGTCGGCGTCCGAACCGGACAGCGCCGGCGCGAGGACGGTCGCGGGCAGGTTCCCGGTGTCGTCGCCGTCCGCCCCGGCCGAGACGTCGGCCCCCGCCCAGACGGGCTCGGGACCCGGCGCCGGGGAGGGGGAAGAGGAGGGTGAGGCCGAGGGAGTGGCGGCGGACGGCGCGGACCGGTCCGGCGCCTCGCCCGCCACGGAAGCAGCGGGGGTGCTGGGAGTACCGGGGGTACCGGAAGTACCGAGCGCACCGGCGGCATCGGACGTACCGCCCGTCGCGGAAGCCGGAGCGGCCGTCCCGGAGCCCGTCCCTCCGGACGCCGCCGAGTCCGGCCCGCCCGCGCCCGGGGCGACGGCGACGGCGGAAGCCCCACCGGACGTACCCGTCACGCCCGTCACGCCCGTCCCACCGGACGTGCCGTCCGAGCCCGCGCCGGACCGCGGCGCCGGCACGCCTTCCCGGTCCTGCCCCGATACGGAGTCCCGCCCCGATACGGAGTCCCGCCCCGGCGCCGGGGGCCGCTCCGGCTCGCGGTCGCGCTTGCGGTCCGGGATGCCCATCGCGTCCGCCGCGTCCTGGAGCCACTGCGGCGGGCTCAGCAGGAACGACGTCGCGTTCAGGTCCACCCGCCGCGGCGGCTCCTCCGCCGCCGGCGCCGGCTCGGCCGCGGTGCCGTACTCCTCCTCGTACCGCCGGATCACCTCGCCCACCGGCAGCCCGGGCCACAGCGTGGTCTCCCCGCTGTCGCGCGCGATCACCAGCCGCGAGCGGGCGCTGTCCGTGGAGGCCACGCCCTCGCGGTCCTCGGCCCAGGCGACGAAGCCCAGGTCGAACTCGCGCACCTTCACCTCGCGGTGCAGGTACGCCGGAACGTCACCGTTGACCCAGCGCTCCGCGCGCTCCTGAGCCTGCGCGAAGGTCACCACCGCGCTCACCCCTCCACCGGGACGGCGTACGCGAAGCCGCCGTCGACCATCAGGTTCGCCACCGTCTCCAGCTCGGGCGGTCCGCCCGCCAGCCGGGAGAGGAAGGCGTCGAAGTCCTCGCCACAGGGCAGCAGCAGCCGCTCCACCCGCTCCTGCACCGTCCAGCCGTCCTGGTCGCGAGCGTCGTCGTAAGGGCAGAACCAGACCGAACCGGTCGCCTCGCCCTTCACCTTGACCGCCAGCACACCACCCTGCACGAAGGCCACCCCGAGGTAGTCCTTGGTGAAGTGGTCGCGCAGGCACTTGTTGACGTAGACGAGGTCGTTGACCGCCGCCTCCTCACGGACCGTGAAGAACGGCTGGTCCAGCAGCAGCCCCAGCTCCGCGTCGAGCGCGGCGCCCACCGGCGCGCAGCCGCCCGCCGCCTTCAGGAACGCCCGGTAGGCGCCCGGCAGCCGGTACCCGAGGTCCTCCTCGACGCCTTGGACCTGCTCCTCCGTCACCGCCAGCTCGCGCTGCGGCAGCGCGAAGTGCACCGGCCGGGTCTCCTGCAGCGGCCGGGTGCCGCGCTTCTCCTGGTCCACGGCGGCCGTCGCCAGCCCGCCGTGGTGCCGCAACAGCGCCTTCACCTCGGCCGGCACCAGCTCCAGCCGGCGCGTCCCGGCCACGTGGTGCCAGGTCCAGCCGTGCGGGGTCGCCACCGGGTGCAGGCTCGCCCAGAGTTCGTGGCCCTCCGCGTGCAGCGCGGCGTTGGCGGAGACGTAGTCGGTCAGCCGCAGCTCGTCCACGCCGAAGCCCTCCGGCGGCTCCGCGATCTCTGCGGCGGCCCGGGCGTACGGGGAGAAGTCGGGGTACCCGTCCTCGTCCACCCGCACGCCCTGGGGGTAACGGCCGTGCCGGACGGGATCCGGGAAGTGCACGACCTGCCCGGCGTAGGCCGTGTTCGGTGGCGCGGCCTGCTGCCCGAGCCGACCTGTCGTCATGGCGGATGCCCCCTGCTTGGCTGGCGTGTTCTGCGACGTTCGCGATCCCGGCGGCGGGTGACGGAGCCCGCGGCCGGGACGGCCTCGTGACGGACAGCCTATGCGGTGCCGCAAGACGGGCTCCCGCCTGTAGGCGGGGAGGACGTTCCGCACCGGAGAACGCGCGCGTCGGCGATCCGGGCTCGCGGCCTTGCCCGGGCCCGGGCCCGGTCATACGCGGGGGGCGGGCGGCCGAGCCCCCACACCCCGGGAGAACCGCAGAAACCCCTCACGCCCCGGCAAACCCCCGCACCGCGACCGGCTCACCCCCGTGCCACGACTCGGACCCCTCTCACCTATCCCGGCACACCAGGCACACGCAACACCGCCCTGCCTTCCACTCCCACCACCCCGTTTGGCAGGCTGATCCCCGCAACAGGGGGATTGCAGGGAGGGAAGAACCACCATGCACACGACGCAGGACCACCAACCCCTGACCGGGAGCACCGACGGACGGACCGCGACGCCCGGCGACCCCCGGCTCAGCTGGAGCACGACCGAGGACGCCGAACGTCCACCGGTACTGCTCACCCGCCGCGACGGCATCCTGCCCGCCGTCGCCGCCGCGCTCTCCGTCCGCGGCACCACGCTGACCTGCACCGCGGGCAAGGCCGAACAGCCGCCCGCCCTGCACCCCCTGGTCCAGGACTTCCTGGACACGCTCACCAGCGAACGCCGCGAGCGCTTCACCGGACGCTGCCCCGAGGCGCTGCTCCTCACCCGCTTCCTCACCACCCACGAGGCGGGCCGCAGCAAACGCGCCTCCCGCAAACCCCTCACCCACGGCGAGGCCCGCCGCGCACTCAAGCAGTCGAAGATCACCGCACGGCACATCCGCGAGGACGGCGACCCCCGGCACGGCGCCTACGCCCCGCCCTGCCGGTCCTGTACCGCACTCCTCGCCCACTTCGGCGTCCGCGCCATCGACCCCACCACCACGGAACGAGGCAGGCCCTGACCTCCATGCGCGCTTTCGACCGCACCGCAGCCACCCGGTTCCCCGTCGCCGTCGACGCCGCCCTGCGCGAGGCGGGCTGGCAGCCCGGCCGCTGGGACATCAAGGCCGCCGAGAAGTGGGCCGACGCCCTCCGCGCCCACGTGTCGCCCGCCGGACACCGGCACACCGTCTTCCCCGCCGCCGTCGAGGCCTGGGCGGAGTTCGGCGGCCTGCGCGTCTCGGGGCCGGGCCCGGGCAAACACATCGCGCCGACCCCGTTCCACATCGACCCGCTGCACGGGCTGCACCTCGCCCGGACCGTCGCCGACCTCGGGCGGGCACTCGGCACCGAGATCTGCCCGCTCGGGCAGGAGCTCGACGGGCAGGCCGTGCTCACCATCGACGCGCACGGGCGGGTGTACAGCCTCGACCACACCGGGGACTGGTTCCTGGGGTCCGACATCGACCACGCGATCGGGGCGCTCGTCACGGGGACACGGCCGGCCCGGCTGTCGTTCGGAGGCTGAGACGACTGAGGCGGCGGCGCGCCCTGCGGGCGCTGTCCTCAAACTCTCCCGGAAAGGGCCCCCAACAGGCGGACTACGCCGCGTCCGCCGCCCCCGCCACATCCGGTATCACCGCGGACACCCGGAACCCACCCCGGTCCGTCGGCCCGGACACGAACACGCCACCGAGCGCCGTCACCCGCTCCCGCATGCCGACCAGCCCGTTGCCGCCGCTCGGCAGCCCCGCGTCCGTCCCGCCGTCCGACGGCCCGTTCTCCACCTGGAGCGCCACCTCGCCCTCCCGGTGCGCCACCCGCACCCGGGCCGCCGCGCCCGGAGCGTGCTTGTGGACGTTGGTCAGCGCCTCCTGCACCACGCGGTAAGCCGTGCTCTCCACCCGCGCGGTGTACGCCCGCTGCTCGCCCTCGACCGAGAACTCGACGGCCATACCCGCCTGCCGCGACTGCCCCACGAGATCCGCCAGCTGCCCGAGGCACGGCCCGCCGTCCGCGGCACTGGTGGCCAGCGCGTCGGCGGACCGGCGCACCCGCGCCGAGGCCGCCGCGGCCACCGCCGCCAGCCGCTCCGGCTCGCGCGCCTCCGCCGGCGCCGGGGCGCCGTCGGGCTTCGCCCGCAGCACGCCCAGCATCTCCCGCAGCTCGGTCAGCGCCTGCCGGCCCATGTCGCCGACCAGCTCCGCGTTCCGCGACGCCTTCTCCGGATCCTTCAGGGCCACCGCCTGAAGCGCCGCCGCGTGCACCACCATCAGGGAGACCCGGTGCGCCACCACGTCGTGCATCTCCCGGGCGATCCGCGTCCGCTCCTCGCTCCGGGCCCACTCGGCCCGCTCCTCCGCCCGCTCGGCCAGCAGCGACAGCTCCCGCTCCAGCCCGTCGGCCCGCTCCCGCAGGCTCTCCACCAGTCTCCGGCGGGCGCCCACGTAGAGGCCGAGGAGCAGCGGCGGCGCCGTCAGCCCGAGGGCCATGACGGAGGAGAAGAGCACCGTCGCCACGACGTTCGAGTGCAGGCCGGAGGCGGTGGCGTCGCGGTGGAAGCGCGCGGCGGTGACGAGCAGCGTCCCGGCCATGGAGGCGACCGAGAGGACGACGATGATCCGTCGCGGCACGTCCGACGCGGCGAGCGTGTACAGCCCGACGAGCCCGAGCAGGAAGCCCATCTCGGCAGGGGTGACGGCGATCGACACCAGGACCACCGCCACCGGCCATTTCCGGCGCACCAGCAGCAAGGCCCCGACCGGTACGCCCGCCAGCGCTCCGAGCGCCCCGGGTGCCCCCACCTCGTCGGCGAACGAGATCCCCTCGTACACGCACTCGATCACCGACACCAGCGCCAGCACGACGTCCAGCACCATGCCCCGCCGCCTGGCCCACCACCACGGCCCCGCGGGCGCGCCCCGGGCGCCCGCCTCCGTGATTGCCCCCGTTGTGGTCATACCACCCAGACTACGGGGGCGGGCCAACGGTTTTCGAAAAATGACAGCAGCACGCAAACGGCAGGGACGGAAGCGATTCCCGACCCTCTTCGCTCGAACTGGTGAATCGCTCAGGCTTTCGTCGAAAGGGTCGGACGACGGCGGCACGCTGCTCGTATGACGGAGACACAAGACCATGACGACGGCCCACGGAACGGTGACGCGACCTTCGAAGAGCTGCGCTCGCGAGCCGTCGCCCTGCGCCGGAAGGGGCTCAGTACACGACGGATCGGCGAAGAGCTCGGCATCGGAAGCCACGATCTGCTCACCAGGCTGCTGCGGGGCGAGCCGGCACCGGAGTGGACCAAGCGGCCCCGGGCGAAGGACGCCCTCCGGGAGCAGGCCAGAGACCTGAGGCTCGCCGGAAAGACGTACGACGAGATCACCGCGGAACTGGGAGTCTCCAAGAGCTCGGTGTCCTTGTGGGTGCGGGACCTTCCCAAACCCCGGAAGACTCCGGAGCAACTGCACGCGATGCGGGAGGCGAGGTGGGAGCCTCATCGGCGTGAGGTCGCCGCCAAGCGCGTCCGGACGAGACTGGACGCCGCCTGTGAGATCGGGCGGATGACGGAGCGCGAGCTGTTCCTCCTCGGGGTGGGGCTCTACTGGGCCGAGGGGGCCAAAAGCAAGCCGTACCAGGTGCGGGAGGCCGTCCACTTCATCAACAGCGACCCGGACGTGATCCAGGTCTATCAGGCATGGCTCACCCTCTTGGAGATCGGACCGGACCGCGTCCGGTACCGCGTGATGATCCACGAGTCTGCCGACGTCGCCGCCGCGGAGGCCTACTGGGCGAAGCTGGTGGGGGTCGACGTATCGAGCCTGTGCAAGACGACGCTGAAGCGGCACAACCCGAAAACCGTCCGCAAGAACACCGGCTCCGGCTACCGCGGCTGCCTGGTGGTGCAGGTCCTCCAGGGCGCCGACCTATACCGTCGCATCGAGGGCTGGTGGTACGGCATAGTGTTGGGGGTCAAACAGGATCACCTGGCGGTCCGTCCGTTTTGACCCTGTTAGCTGTCCCCTGTGGTGTAATCGGCAGCACGGCGACCTTTGGAGTCGCTTGTCCAGGTTCGAGTCCTGGCGGGGGAGCATTCATCGCGGGTCCTGACCGCCCAGGTCAGGACCCGTCCGCGTTCCGGCCCTTCTACGCACCGGTATCCTGCGGGTGTCACCCCCTCGTAACCCCGAAGCCGAAGGGCACACCCGTGAGCGCCAACCGCCCGGCAGCCGTCGTCGTTCTCGCAGCGGGTGAGGGCACCCGCATGAAGTCGGCGACCCCCAAGGTCCTGCACTCGATCTGCGGCCGGTCCCTCGTCGGGCACGTCGTCGCCGCCGCGCGCGAGCTGGAGCCGGAGCAGCTCGTCGTGATCGTCGGGCACGCGCGGGAGCAGGTGACGGCGCATCTCGGCGAGATCGACCCCGGCGTCCGTACCGCCGTCCAGCTGGAGCAGAACGGCACCGGGCACGCGGTGCGCATGGGCCTGGAGGAGCTGTCCCGCGAGGGCATCCGCCCCGACGGCACCGTGATCGTCGTCTGCGGTGACACCCCGCTGCTCACCGGCGCCACCCTGAAGCGCCTGGCCGAGACCCACGCCGCCGACGGCAACGCGGTGACCGTGCTGTCGGCCGAGGTGCCGGACTCCACGGGGTACGGGCGGATCGTCCGGGACGAGGCGACGGGTGCGGTGACGGAGATCGTCGAGCACAAGGACGCCACCGAGACGCAGCGGGCGATCCGCGAGATCAACTCCGGGGTGTTCGCGTTCGACGGCCGGCTGCTGGCGGACGCGCTGGGCAAGGTGCGGACGGACAACAGCCAGGGTGAGGAGTACCTCACCGACGTGCTCGGCATCCTGCGCGAGGCCGGGCACCGGGTGGGCGCGGCGGTCGCCGGGGACCACCGGGAGATCCTGGGCATCAACAACCGCGTCCAGCTGGCGGAGGCCCGCCGGCTGCTCAACGAGCGGCTGCTGCACGATGCGATGATGGCCGGGGTGACGGTCGTGGATCCGGCGACGACGTGGGTGGACGTCACGGTGACGTTCGAGGCGGACGCGCTGGTGCACCCGGGTACGCAGCTGCTGGGCGCGACGCACGTGGCCACGGGTGCCGAGGTCGGTCCGAACACGCGGCTGACGGACACCACCGTCGCGGCCGGGGCCCGGGTGGACAACTCGGTGGCCGAGGGCGCGGTGGTCGGCGAGGGGGCCCTGGTCGGCCCGTACGCCTATCTGCGGCCCGGTACGAAGCTCGGCCGCAAGTCGAAGGCGGGCGCGTACGTGGAGATGAAGAACGCCGAGGTCGGCGAGGGTACGAAGGTGCCGCATCTCTCCTACGTGGGCGACGCCACGATCGGCGACCACACCAACATCGGCGCCGCGAGCGTCTTCGTGAACTACGACGGTGTGAACAAGCACCACACGACGATCGGCTCGCACTGCCGCACCGGCAGCGACAACATGTTTGTGGCTCCGGTCACGATCGGGGACGGCGTGTACACCGCCGCCGGCTCCGTCATCACCAAGGATGTGCCCCCGGGTTCGCTCGCCGTCGCACGCGGTCAGCAGCGGAATATCGAGGGCTGGGTGGCTCGAAAGCGCCCGGGAAGCGCCGCCGCACAGGCCGCTTCCGCCGCTCTCCAGGAGCACGACGGGGAGCAGTGACCTGACAACGGCAGCGTCGAACGGGGCGTACCGTGATAAGCGCACACAATGCGACATCCAAGGAGACTGTGCTGTGACCGGGATCAAGACGACCGGCGAGAAGAAGCTGATGCTCTTCTCCGGCCGCGCCCACCCCGAGCTTGCCGAGGAGGTCGCGCATCAGCTGGGCGTCGGCCTGGTCCCGACCAAGGCCTTCGACTTCGCCAACGGTGAGATCTACGTCCGCTTCCAGGAGTCCGCGCGCGGCGCCGACTGCTTCCTGATGCAGAGCCACACGGCTCCCATCAACAAGTGGGTCATGGAGCAGCTGATCATGATCGATGCTCTGAAGCGGGCCTCCGCGCGGAGCATCACCGTGATCCTGCCGTTCTACGGCTACGCCCGTCAGGACAAGAAGCACCGCGGCCGCGAGCCCATCTCGGCCCGCCTCATCGCCGACCTGATGAAGACGGCCGGCGCCGACCGCCTCCTCACGGTCGACCTGCACACCGACCAGATCCAGGGCTTCTTCGACGGCCCGGTGGACCACCTGTTCGCGCTGCCGATCCTGGCGGACTACGTGGGCGCCAAGGTCGACCGCGACAAGCTGACCGTCGTCTCCCCGGACGCCGGCCGCGTGCGTGTCGCCGACCGCTGGTGCGACCGGCTCGGTGCGCCGCTGGCGATCGTGCACAAGCGCCGTGACAAGGATGTCGCGAACCAGGTCACGGTGCACGAGGTCGTCGGTGACGTGAAGGATCGTGTCTGCGTACTGGTGGACGACATGATCGACACCGGTGGCACCATCTGCGCCGCGGCGGACGCCCTGTTCGCCCACGGTGCCGCGGACGTCATCGTCACCGCCACGCACGGTGTGCTCTCCGGCCCGGCCGCGGACCGGCTGAAGAACTCGAAGGTCAGCGAGTTCGTGTTCACCAACACCCTGCCGACCCCGGACGAGCTGGAGCTCGACAAGATCACGGTGCTGTCGATCGCCCCGACGATCGCCCGCGCCGTGCGCGAGGTCTTCGAGGACGGTTCGGTGACGAGCCTCTTCGACGAGCAGGCCTGACGGTCGTCGAAGGTCGTAGTTCGTAGATCGATTTCGGTGCGGCCTTCCGCGCCGGGTACACTCCCTGAGTTGCTCGGCGAGGGAGGCCGCACCGTTTTCGTCTCGGTGTGGCGGTCCGTTATCGACGCGCTCTTCGTAGCAGGCCGTTCGTGGGCCGGGTGACCCTGTCCGCACACGACCTCCGAGGAGTGCACCATGGCCGAGATCAAGCTCGCCGCCGCCGTCCGCACCGAGTTCGGCAAGGGCTCCGCCCGCCGCATCCGCCGCGCCAACCAGGTTCCCGCCGTCATCTACGGCCACGGTGGCGAGCCCGTCCACGTGTCCCTCCCGGGCCACGACCTGATGATGGCGCTCAAGACCCCCAACGTCCTGCTCTCCCTGGACATCGAGGGCCGCGACGAGCTCGTCATCCCCAAGCAGGTCCAGCGTGACCCGCTGAAGGGCTTCCTGGAGCACGTCGACCTGCTGGTCGTCGAGCGCGGCGAGAAGGTCACCGTCGAGATCCCGGTTCAGACCGAGGGCGACCTGGCCCCCGGCAACAACCTGCTCGAGCACACCCTGACCGCCCTGCCGGTCCTGGCCGAGGCCACCCACATCCCCGAGGCCGTCACCGTCTCCATCGCGGGCCTCGAGGCCGGTGCCTCCGTCCTCGCCAAGGACGTCGTCCTGCCGGCCGGTGCCGAGCTGGCCGTCGACGCCGACGCCGTCGTCCTGCACGTCGTCGCCGGCCAGTCCGCCCCGGCGGACGAGGCCGCCGAGGGCGCCGAGGCCTGAGCCTCGCGCTGAGCCTCATTTTTCCTCCGGCCGCCGCCCCGCTCCTGACCCGGAGCGGGGCGGCGGTCGGCGTATGAAGGAGTTATGCGGATGACGACGACGGACGGCACGAGCACGAACCCCTGGCTGATCGTGGGCCTGGGCAACCCCGGCGGCGAGTACGCGGGCAACCGGCACAACGTGGGCTTCATGGTCGCCGACCTGCTCGCGGAGCGGATGGGTGCGAAGTTCAAGGCGCACAAGGCCCGCGCCCAGGTCGTGGAGGGGCGGCTGGGGGCGCCGGGCCCGTCGAGCCGGCGCGTGGTGGTCGCCAAGCCGATGTCCTTCATGAACCTGTCCGGCGGGCCGACGGCCGCGCTGCGCGACTTCTACAAGGTGCCGGTCGAGCGGATCGTGGCCGTCCATGACGAGCTGGACATCGACTTCGGGCAGTTGCGGCTGAAGCTGGGTGGTGGGGACAACGGGCACAACGGTCTGAAGTCGATCACCAAGGCGCTTGGTTCCGACTACTGCCGGGTGCGGTTCGGGATCGGGCGGCCGCCGGGGCGGATGCAGGTTGCCGACTTCGTGCTGAAGGATTTTTCTTCCGCCGAGCGGAAGGATCTCGCCTTTGAGGTGGATCGGGCCGCGGATGCGGTCGAGTCGCTGATCGTTGACGGTCTGGAGCGGGCTCAGGGGACGTACAACTCGTAGGGGTGTGCCCCAGTCCCGCCCCTTCCCGTTTCTTGCAGGGGCTACGCCCCCGCACCCCCGAGCGCACCTGCGGCGCGCGTCCTCAAACGCCGGACGGGCTGACTATTCAGCCCGTCCGGCGTTTGAGGACAAAGGGGGTCTGGGGGCTTGCCCCCAGGAATCGACGAAGGGGCGGGACCGGGGCTCAGCCGCCCGCAGGGCTCACCCCGTGTTGCGCAACCCCGCCGCCACACCGTTCACGGTGAGCAGCAGCGCCCGGGCCAGCAGCGGATCGGGAGCCTCTCCCCGAGCCGCCGCCTCCCGCTGCCGGTGCAGGAGCGTGACCTGGAGGTAGGAGATCGGGTCGAGATAGGCGTCCCGGATGTGGAACGTCTGCCGCAACACCGGGCTGGAGTCGAGCAGTTCGCTCTCGCCGGTGATCCGCAGCACCTCCTGGACGGTGAGCTCGTGCTCCGCCCGGATCGTGTCGAAGACGTGCTTGAGCTCGTCGGGCACGAGGGTGTCGACATAGTGCCGCGCGATGCGCAGATCCGTCTTCGCGAGCGTCATCTCCACGTTGGAGAGGAAGTTGCGGAAGAAGTGCCAGCGCTCGTGCATCTCCTCCAGGACGGTGTCGAGCCCGGCCTCGCGGGCGGCCTTGAGGCCGGAGCCGACGCCGTACCAGCCGGGGACGATCTGCCGGGACTGGGTCCAGCCGAACACCCACGGGATGGCCCGGAGTCCGTCGAGGCCGGCGCCGGAGTCGGGGCGGCGGGAGGGCCGGGAGCCGAGGTGGAGTTCGGCGAGCTGGTCGACGGGGGTGGAGGCGAAGAAGTACGCGGGGAGGTCGGGGTCTTCGACCAGGCGCCGGTACGCGCCGTGCGCCGCGTCGGACACCGTGTCCATGGCCGCGTCCCAGCGGGCGAGCGCCTCGTCGGACTGGCGGGGGGCGGTGTGCAGGGCGGACGCCTGGAGGGTGGCGGCGACGGTCAGTTCGAGGTTCTCCCGGGCGAGGGCCGGGATCAGGTACTTGTCGGAGATGACCTCGCCCTGCTCGGTGACCTTGATCTCGCCGTCGAGGGTGCCCCAGGGCTGGGCGAGGATGGCGTCGTGGGTGGGGCCGCCGCCGCGGCCGACGGTGCCGCCGCGGCCGTGGAAGAGCCGGAGCCGGACGCCGTAGCGGTGGGCGACGTCGCGCAGCCGGCGCTGGGCGCGGTGGATCTCCCACTGGCTGGTGGTGATGCCGCCGAACTTGGACGAGTCGGAGTAGCCGAGCATGACCTCCTGGACGTCGCCGCGGAGGGCGACGAGCCGTCGGTAGGAGGGGTCGGCGAGCATGTCGTCGAGGATGCGGTCGGCTTCCCTGAGCTCGTCGGTGGTCTCCAGGAGCGGGACGATGCCGATCTTCGCCCAGCCGCCGTGCAGGTCGACCAGTCCGGCCTCGCGGGCGAGGACGGCGGCGGCGAAGACGTCGTCGGCGCCCTGGCACATGGAGATGATGTACGACTCGACGACCTCGGGGCCGAAGCGTTCGAGGGCCTCGCGGACGGTGTGGAAGACGCCGAGGGTCTTGGCGCCGGCGGCGTCGAGGGGTGCCGGGCTGGGGGC